>JBAQAB010000156.1:0-11942 GCA_049285535.1 Xanthobacteraceae bacterium | reverse complement strand
GAATAAGCCTTCGGTTCGGTCCGAACGGCAACTTCCCTTTTCCGGCTCATGCTCTAAAAGTGCCGTCACGCGGACTTCGCGTCGGGGTCCGTTGGCGGACTTACGTGAAGTCCGCGCTGCGGACGTGGCGAAATGGTAGACGCAAGGGACTTAAAATCCCTCGGGAGTAACTTCCCATGCCGGTTCAAGTCCGGCCGTCCGCACCAGCCCACAGTCGAAATTCAGGGGACCGCTAAGCGCTTTTTAGTCTCCCGAAATTAGTCCATCCTATTGTCACAAGAATCACTTATGTTGTTCCCACATGTCGGCTTGTGGGTTCGCGAATTTCGAGAGGACGACGTATCCACGCGTGGATACAGTTGTTGCTCGCAAGCCGCAGTCAACCAAACTTTCATCAACAAAATGTCAATCACTCCGCGCTACTTTGCGTGGCGCGTGCGTGCGTCCAATCTTCTCGGTCCAGCAAAAGGAGTCGGGCTTTGGGCAAGCACTTCGGTAGCAAGCACTTCAACAAGAAACGCCGCCGCAATGGTCAAACAGCCGAAATCATCGAGTTCCAAGGTTCCAAGTTTGAGACCGAACGCATTCTTCCGCCGATCAAGCCCCTTAACCCGACACAGGCTAATTATCTCGATGCGCTCCGTACCAGCCCGCAGGTCATAGTTCTTGGCCCCGCCGGTACCGGCAAGACCTGGATCTCCGCAACTTTTGCCGCCGATTTGTTACGGGGCGGACGCATCGACAAGATCATTCTCACTCGACCGAACGTGCCGTGCGGCCGGTCGCTCGGCTACTTCCCCGGCAGTATGGAAGACAAATTTGCGCCTTGGGCTGCGCCGGTCGCGGAAGCGATCAAGGATCGCATCGGCAAGGCAGCTTATGAGATCGCGATGAAAAGAGGCGATATCGAACTGGTGCCGTTCGAGGTCATGCGCGGCCGGTCATGGAAAAATGCCTTTGTGTTGCTCGATGAGGCGCAGAACAGCACTCCGGCCGAAATCAAGACCTTTCTGACCCGGATCGGCGCGGATTGCACAGTTGTGATCAACGGTGACGTCAGTCAGTGCGATCTCGATCGAGCGAGTGGACTGAGCACGGTCCTACACCTTGTAAAGTCGCAGATGCTGTCGGTGCCGGTAATCGAATTTGGGCGGGAGGATATCGTCCGATCCGGAATTTGCGCCATGTGGGTCCGCGCATTCCACGAGGCGAATCTGTAGGTGCTTCCGGCTGTGGTCACTTTTTGAGCGGGTGCGCAAAAAAACTTCTGCGGCGGGACAAGCGCTGCCGGGAGCTAAGGGTGCACTTACTCCATGAGCGGAATGTTGCCCTCCTGAATCACCCGCGCCCACTTCTCCGTCTCGGCGGTGAGAAACTTGCCGAAATCCGCGGGCGAGCCGCCGAGCATCATGCCGCCGAGATCGGCGAATTTCTTTCGCATGGTCGGGTCGGCAAGCGCGGCGTTGACCGCTTTGTTCAAGATGTCGATGACGTCCGGCGGCGTGCCTTTCGGCGCATTGAGTCCGTAAAAGGCGCTCACTTCATAGCCTGGGAGAAAGTCTGAAATGCTCGGCACGTCCGGCAGCGCGTCCGAGCGCGTGGTCGTGGTGACGCCGAGCGCGCGGAACTGGCCGTTGCGGATATAGCCGATCGAGCCCGGCAGATTATCGAAAGACACCTGCACCCGGCCGCTCATCAGGTCGGTATAAGCGCCGCCGTTCATACCGCGATAGGTGATGCCGCTGAGCGACAAGTGCGCCATCAGCATGAACATTTCCATCGACATGTGCGGCGAGGTGCCGTTGCCCGGCGAGGCGTAATAGACCTTGCCCGCATTGGCCTTGGCGTAGGCAATGAATTCCGGGACGCTGTGCACCGGCACGCCAGCGCCCACGACCATGACATTGGGCACCCGCATGATGCCTGCGACCGGATCGCTGTCGCGCAAGAAGTCGTAGGAAAGATGCGCGTAATAGGTCGCGTTGATGGCGTTGGTCGGGTTGGTGAGAAGAAGCGTGTAGCCGTCGGCCGGCGAGCGGATCATGTCTTCGGTCGCGATATTGTTGGCGGCTCCGGGCCGGTCCTCGACCAGGAACTGGGCGCCGAGGCGCCGCGATAGCCAATCCCCGATCAGGCGGGCGACGACGTCGACGGCGCCGCCGCCGGAAAAACCGACGAGGATTTTCGCCGGCCGGTTCGGATAGTCGAGCGCCAAAGCAGTGCGCGAAACGGCCGGTAGCGCGGCAGCGCCCGCTACCAGACGCAAGAATTTGCGACGGGGAAGGTGCATGATATGGCCCCACGAGCTTGAGTGCCTTCGCAGAGTGAAGGCTTCCGAACCACGGTCGATTTATTTCGGAATTGCCCGCCTGCCGGAGGCACAAACGCTGCCTTTAAATCTCACGGGATCTCGGCATGTCCCGTCGGCAGCTCTGGAGTAAGGCTACACCCGTTGCCGTTGCCGGCGGAAGAGGGCGCACCCATGCTTATGCCGGTGGCGCGGCTCGCCCTTCCTCGCCATATTGGGTTGCTACAGTGGGAACCATGGCCGACCGACCCTGCATACCCGGCGAAGATTTAAAGGGGCTGTGGCGCGCGCTGTTGCCGGGCACGCCGTTTCCTGTGTGCGGCACGCCGGAAGTATCCAACGCCATGGCCGAAGTTCTTAACCCCACATTCCTGGAGACGTCATTGAGCGAATTTGAGCGCTGGGAAACCCGCTACGCGGTGCCGGACTATGCGTTCGGCAAGGAGCCCAATTATTTTCTCGCCTCCTGCAAAGCGCTCTTGCCGCGGTCGGGCAAGGCGCTGGCGGTAGCCGACGGCGAAGGGCGCAACGGCGTCTGGCTCGCCGAGCAGGGTCTTGACGTCGTGTCGATCGATTTCTCCCCCTCGGCGCAGAAGAAAGCGCGTGCCTTGGCGGGCGAACGCGGGGTCGAGGTCGATTTCCGGCAAGTCGACGTGCACGCCTGGGATTATCCGGCGGACGCCTTCAACGTGGTGGTCGAGATTTTTACGCAGTTCAGCTCGCCCGCCGAGCGCGCCGCCAAGTGGGCCGGCATGCGCCGCGCGCTCAAATCCGGCGGGCTCTTGATCGTCCACGGCTACACGCCGAAGCAACTCGACTACGGCACCGGCGGCCCGAAGGAGCTGGAAAATCTCTATACCCGCGCGATGCTGGAAAAGGCGTTCGGCGATTTTCGCAAGGTGAAATTCGTCGAGGAAGAGCGCGAGATCCACGAAGGCTCTTCGCACGGTGGCATGTCGGCCATGATCGGCCTGACGGCGCGGAAGCCTTAGGTCACGAAAACAAACCGCTCATTCCCGCGAAAGCGGGAATCTATCTTCGTAAACGTAACGGTCACGAACTGGGTCCCCGCCTTCGCGGGGACGAGCGGTGAATGGCGTTTGTGTCGGGCTCTAGGCGCCAGCGCCGCTCTCGAAACTATCGATGAACACAAGCCCGATGCCGCGGGTCAGCGCGCCCGCCGTGAGCGCCGTGGCGCCAAGAGCCAGCAGCATACCGCCCGGCACGATCCACATCAGGGTCGATGAGGTCGCGGCGCCCACTCCCGTCGGCACGGCGCCGCCGATCAGCCCGACGATCAGCGAGCGCGTGCGATCGCGTTCGAACGGCACCTGATAAAGGTCGCTTAGCTGCTTGACCATGCGCAAGTTGATGGCGGTGATGCCGGCGATATTGACAACCGGCAGCGGCACCAGCCCGCCCATCGCCGCATAGTTCTTGTGCCGGCTGACGATCTTGTGCGCCAGTGCGCGGCGGCGCGCCGTATGCTGTTGCGAAAGCTCGGGCGCCGGGGCGGCGACATCGTTGGCGATGGGCGCGGAGGAGACCGCGAGCGCAGGCTCGGCCTCGACCTTGTCGAATGGCGCGGTGGTGCTTGGCTCGGCCAACGCAGTTTCGGCGGCAGCGCTTCGGTCAAACCCCCGGACATTGCCGAGCGGTCGCGTGATGGCCTTGGGGAGCGGTTTGCGGGTCATGCGGCGGCCTGTTGTGCGCCGAGCGCGACGTCGATCTCGTCGGCTATCGCCGCGATTTCGCGGGCCGCGGGGCCCTTCCAGCTGATCAGGCTCGGGGTTGCGCCCCACAGCGCGGCTTCCGGATAGGCGACCCGGTTTGCCATCTCGCTGTTGAGGACCGGCAGCCCGGCGCCGGTCAGTTCGGCGCGTATGTGTTTGGCGACCACGGATTCGCGCGTGGTTTGCGTCAGCACGCAGCGGAACAGCGGCTGCCGTCCGTCAGGGCGGTTGGTCAAGATGCTCACCGTATCCAGCATGCGGTCGACGTCGAACGGCGACGGCTTTACCGGGATGAGCAAAAAGTCCGCCATCGCCAGGCAGTCGAGCGTCGTGCGCGAACGAAAGCCCGGCGTGTCGATAATGACGAGCCCGTTGCCGGCTTCGAGGCGGCGCGCGGTTTTCGCGGCCTCCTCGGTCGCGTCTTCGACGACACTGACGCCGCCGAGCGCGCGTTCGCGCGCGGCGAGCCGCACGATCGAGCGTTGCGGATCGGCATCGATCAGGCTCGGATGCCGGCCGCGCAAATGCCAATACACCGCAAGGCAACTCGCCAGCGTGCTCTTGCCGCTGCCACCTTTCATGGTGGCCACTGTGATGATCATCCCGTCACCTCCACGGCCGTCAAATAACGCGAGGCGTACGAATCAGCGTAAAAATGGTATCGGATTCGCGGCGGACTGCCTATCTTTATGGCGCGCCGGAAAAATTTGTCAGGACGAACGCACCGGGACGGGGACCGGCCGCCGCGTCGCTCGCACGAGCAGCCGGCCGACGCGGTAACGCGGCACGAGGTGGCGCACCAGGCCGAAGCCGCCGAGCAATAGGCTCATCCACACCGCGACGCTGAAATAGAGCGACATCCATGGGATCTCATTGTGCCAGCGGGCGATGCTGTGGGTGACGACCCAGCGCGTCGCGAGATCGTGCAGCCCGGAAAATAGTCCGAGATATTGCGTGCCGGCCGCCAGCTCCGCCTGCCAGCGCGCAAAATACATCGGCACGTCGATGCCGCACATGAACAGGACATAGACCGCAGTGCCCGCGGCCGCCGCGGCGATGGCGAATTTCGCCGGCCCGCGGAAGCTCAAGGTAAGCCGGACGAGCGCGACGCCAATCAGCGCAAACGTCACGGTCCACAACGAGTTTTCCAGAACATTGCCCAAGAAATTCGTCGAGATCACTGCATACCAGGAACAGCCTTCCGCCAGCACGATCAGCGGCACGATCAGTTTGGCGATATTCTTTGCGGTGTCCGAATGCGTGATCTTTGCCAGTTCGTGCAGCACGATGGCCCACTGCAGGGCAAAGCTCAGCTCGGCCAGCGTGGCGACCGAGCGGCCTAACAGCACGCTCGAAAGCCAAGTGTCGAACAGACAAATGCGCTGCACGTCGGCGCGCGGCAGAACCGAGCGAAAGGCGCAGCCGAACACGTAGATGGCACACAACAGCATCAGCGGCTCGATCGCGAAGGCGCGTGGGCCGCCGCCGAAAACGTTGTTGCGATAGCAGCAGTGCAGGCCGATGAACAACGCGATGTTGAGCGCGCTGACGGCGAACAGAAAAGTCCACCAGATCGCGACCGGATTCGACCAGGTGATCCAACCAAAGCTCATTGGCCAACCCGATAGTGTCATCTCGCCCTCACCGCAATGTAACACTAACGACACATTTGGCCAGAGCGAGGCTTTGGCGAGCCCCAGCCCAACCCTTTGCGGCATAAGCCGGAATGTGACACCCCGGGTCCAATTTACGTGTCATTAATGCGATTTTTCTCCGGCTTTTGCTTGTGCGATTTCCGATATTTCGGATAGTGGCGCTCGGCTTAATCTCAAGGATGACGTCGAACTGCCGGACCGGTTTTTTCTGCTCTTGACGCCCAGCGGCGCAGCGCTTCGGCGCTGCCGCCTGATCTGGCGTGACGGACTGACCTTCGGCGTCAAATTTCCCGATACCCGCTAAATCCCGGCCGGCGCGGCATCGCTCGCCAACGGCGACCTTGCCATATTTGTGGCGCAGGAAGCTGCCACCTGATCTGCGGGGAATTCGCGCGCGTTCCGCGCGAATGGGCGTCATCGATGGCAATTGAATGCGATAGCGGCGGAAAGCGGCCGGCGGGCAGGCAGCGCGACGCTTCAGCTTCGCCGCAGGTGCGTCCGTCAAGCGGCGGATGGTGCTGGCTCCTCGCTGGCATTGTCGTCACCGCACTCTCCGGGTGCACCAACGGGGCAGGCTCGCTGTTGGTCGACCCGGGCCACTACAGCGCGTATCATTGCAATGACCTCGCCGCGCAATGGAAAGTTCTGGTCGCACGCGAGAAGGAATTGCGCGACCTGATGGATCGGGCGGACCAGGCCGGCAGTGGTGGCGCGGTGATCGGCTCGCTCGCCTATCGCTCCGACTATGAATCGGTGCGCAGCGATGAGCAGCTAGTGCAGCGCGAAGCGGCAGAGAAGAATTGCAATTCCACGACCCAATTTCAGAGCGATCAGGCTATTCGCTGATTGGTTTCGAGCTAAAGCGGCCACATCGCCATCGCGATCGCAATCGCGACGCCCGCGACGGCAAGCAAAACCAACGCGGCCGCGCTGCCGGCGGTCGCCTTGCCGCCGGCGAATGAGGCGGCATAAACCGCTTTGAGGACATTGTTGGAGGCGGCCGCGATCAGGATTGCGGCTGCGAGTTCGGCCGCCGGCAGGCCGCCGACGCCGCCCTGCGCCAAGTTTAGGACGAATGGATCGATATCGGTAACGCCGACAATGGCGGCGAGCCCGTAGATGCCGGAGATCCCGAATTGCGACTTGGCCACGGCGGAGACGACGGAGACCGCGACGAACAAACCGGCAAACACGGCGGCCGCGCCGAGCTCAAGCGGGTTGCCGCTTGCCGCGAGCTGCATGGCAGCCGGTTTCGGCGCATCCGGTGTTGGCTTGCCGAGTCGATATTGCAAGGCGCAGATCGCAAAGCCGGCGAGCGAAAGCGCGCAGAGCGGCAGCGCCAAGACTCGGGCAAGTTCGAAATTGAAGATCGCGACGACAGCCAGAATGCGCAAATACATGATCGCGGTGGCAAGGGTAATCCCGGCCTGGGCTTGCCGCTTGAGTGCCGGATCGCCTTTGGCCTGCCGTGCCAGCACGACCGTTGTCGCGGTCGAGGAGTACAGGCCGCCGAGCGCTGCCATCCACAGACCGCCGGCCGCGGCTGCCCAGTAGCGCTGCGCCAAATAGCTGGCGTAGGAGAACGAGCAGACGACGATAAGCGCAAGCCACACCTGACGCGGCGTAATTGCGGTCAGCGTAGTCACCGGATGGTTCGGCAATAGCGGCAGCACGATCCCGGTGAGGATCAGAAATTCGCCGGCGGTGACGATTTCCTTGATCTCGATCCGGCGCGCCAGCGCGTGCAGCTTCTCGCGGCCGGTGAGCAACAGAACCGCCGCCACTGTGATTGTCACCGCCACCCAGGGCGGCAGCGCCAGCGCGGCGGCGCCCAGCACATAAGCGAGCAAATTGAGCAGCGGAATAACGAGGCCGACATTGATGTCGCTATTTCCATCGTCGTCGGCATGTTCCTCATGCTCGCTGACATGGGCGCCGTAATAGACGAACAGCCAGGCGCCCAAGACCAGGAGGCCGGCGGTAAACGGCAGGAAATGGACGGGGTCGAGTAGATAAAGCGCGCCGCCGGCGAGCGCCAGCAGGGGAAAAGTGCGGATGCCGCCCGGCCGCCGCTCGTCGGTGTGCGCGAAGAACTCTTCGAAGGCGAGCCCGAGAAAAAAGCTCAAGCCCAGCAGCAACGCGACGCTCGTCGGGGAGGGTGCTGTGATCATGGTGCTAGTGTTGGCGGCGATTGTGCGACGCGCGGTAGATGCGGGGGAAGCGTACGGGTTGGCGCAGGCGCAAACTATAAAGGACGGCGCGGAGAATGCGAGTCAGTCCAGCAGGGCCAAGAGATTGGCCTTCTTTTGCTTGACCTGATCGAGGCTACACTGCTTTGGCGCCTTATCCGGGCGCCAGCGCAAAAGCCGCGTGCCGTGCCTGAAGCGATCGCCACTGATCGAGGCCTTCAGCCACGGTCACGCCACCGCCAAGTAAGACGCAGAGCTGAAGCTCTCCTGGGGACGCGATCTCGACGCGTAGTCACCGCGCGGTCGAATGAATCCGCGCCGGTTGCGAACAAAACGGGACCGTGATTCAGTGAAATCCCGTTCCCGAATGATTCGTGACCGATGCCGGCGGCGCGCCTCGACAAGCTCAATCCGCAACAGCGCCGCGCTGTCGAGCACGGCGGGCTGCCTCTTACGCAGTCCGCTCCGCTTCTCATCATCGCCGGTGCCGGCTCCGGCAAGACCGCGACGCTGGCGCATCGCGTCGTGCATCTCATCGAAAACGGCGCCGATCCGCGCCGCATCATGCTCTTGACCTTTTCGCGGCGGGCGGCGGCGGAGATGACGCGCCGGGTCGATCGCATTCTCGCCGATGAAACGCGCGGCCGCTCGGCAGGCCTGTCGGATGCGATCGCCTGGGCCGGCACGTTCCATTCGATCGGTGCCCGGATCCTGCGCGAATATGCCGACGATATCGGACTCGCCCGCGCATTCACGATTCACGATCGCGAGGATTCCGGCGACCTGATGAATCTGATCCGCCACGAGCTCGGCTATTCGGCGACCAAAGAGCGCTTTCCGGCCAAAGGCACCTGCCTGGCGATCTATTCGCGCGCGGTGAACAGCGAGACTGCGCTGGACGAAGTTTTAAGCGCGAATTTCCCGTGGTGCGCCATCTGGCAGGACGAGCTACGTCATTTGTTCGCGCGCTACGTCGAAGCGAAGCAGGCGCAGAACGTCCTCGATTACGACGATCTGCTCCTTTATTGGGCGCATATGATGCAGGAGCCGTCGATCGCCGAGCATGTCGCGACCCGTTTCGATCACGTGCTGGTCGACGAATATCAGGACACCAACCGGCTGCAGGCCTCGGTCCTTTTGGCGCTCAAACCGAGCGGCAAGGGCTTGACCGTGGTCGGCGACGACGCCCAGGCGATCTATTCATTCCGGGCGGCGACGGTGCGCAATATTCTCGACTTTCCCGGCCACTTCGCGCCGCGCGCCGAGGTCGTGACGCTGGAACAGAATTATCGTTCGACGCAGCCGATCCTCGCGGCGGCCAATGCCGTGATCGGTCTTGCCGAAGAACGCTTCACCAAAAACCTGTGGTCGGAGCGCAAGTCCGCCGAGCGGCCCAAAATCGTCGGCGTGCGCGACGAAACCGACCAGGCGCGCTACGTGGTCGCGAGGATTTTGCAGAGCCGCGAGGCGGGGCTTGCGCTCAAATCGCAGGCCGTACTGTTTCGCGCTTCGCACCACAGCGGTCCGCTCGAGGTCGAATTGACCCGCCGCAACATCCCATTCGTCAAATTTGGCGGGCTGAAATTCCTTGAAGCCGCACACATCAAGGACATGCTGGCTTTGCTGCGGTTTACCGAAAATCCCCGCGACCGCGTCGCCGGGTTCCGCGTCATTCAGCTGTTGCCCGGCATCGGGCCGGTCATCGCCGCCAAGACGCTTGATCGCGTCGCCGCCATTGCCGATCCGGCGGCGGCGCTTGACGGCATGAAGCCGCCGGCCGCCGCTGCCGAGCATTGGCCGCTATTCGTCGAGGCGGTTCGTCTGCTCCGTTCCGGCGCGGCGGGGTGGCCGGCCGAGCTCGATCTCGCGCGCCGCTGGTACGAGCCACATCTCGATCGCATTCATGAAGATGCCAGTTTGCGCCAGGCGGATTTGCATCAGCTCGTGCAGATCGCCGCGACCTATCCGAGCCGGGAACGCTTCCTCACCGAGCTCACGCTCGATCCGCCGGAGGCGACCAGCGACCGCGCCGGCGTGCCGCTGCTCGATGAGGATTATCTGATCCTCTCCACCATCCATTCGGCAAAAGGGCAGGAGTGGAAGTCGGTCCATATCTTGAACGCGGTCGACGGCTGTATGCCATCGGATCTGGCGACCGGAACGAGCGCGGAGATCGAAGAGGAGCGACGGCTCCTTTATGTCGCCATGACGCGGGCGCGGGATCACCTCGACATCATCGTGCCGCAACGCTTCTTCGTCCACGGTCAACGCAATAACGCCGACCGGCATCTTTATGCGTCGCGCACCCGATTCATTCCGTCGGGGCTGCTGGAGCATTTCGAATGTTGCGGCTGGTCGCCCCCGACGGCGACAACGGTGCCGCGGACGCCGGCGCACGCACCGGTCGATATTCTCAGGCGCGTGCGCAAAAGCTGGGGCTGAGTTTCGCTCAGAGAGCCGCGCGCCGCAGCCGCAGTGCGTTGGTGATGACGCTCACCGACGACAACGCCATCGCCGCCGCGCCGATGACCGGCGACAGCAAGATGCCGAACGTTGGATAGAGAACGCCGGCGGCGATCGGAATGGCGGCGCCGTTATAGAGGAAAGCGAACAGCAGGTTTTGCCGGATGTTACGCATGGTGGCGCGCGACAGCCGCCGCGCGCGCACGATGCCGACAAGGTCGCCCTTAAGCAGCGTGATGCCGGCGCTTTCGATCGCGACGTCGGTGCCGGTGCCCATGGCTATACCCACGTCGGCTGCGGCCAGCGCCGGCGCGTCGTTGACGCCATCGCCGGCCATGGCCACGACCCGGCCCTCGCCGCGCAGCTTGTCGACGATCGCGCCTTTGCGGTCGGGTAGCACTTCGGCTTCGACTTCCGTAATGCCAAGCCGGCGTGCGACCGCTGCGGCGGTGACGCGATTGTCGCCGGTCAGCATGACAATGCGCAGGCCGTCGTCGATCAGGCTTTTTAGTGCTTGCGGCGTGGTCGCCTTGACCGGATCGGCAATGGCGATGAGCCCGGCGGCTTTTTCGTCTGCGGCGAGGAATACCACCGTGGCGCCGTCGCGGCGCAGACGGTCGGCATCGCCCTGCAGCGAACTTGCATCGACGCCGAGCTCGGCCAGGAAATTCGCGCTGCCGAGCGCGACTTTGCGGCCATCAACCGTACCGATCACGCCCTTTCCGGCCGGCGCGTCAAAGTCGCCGACATCGGCCGTTGCGAGATTGCGCTCCGCGGCGGCCGCGACGATGGCGGCAGCCAGTGGATGTTCGCTGCCCCGCTCGACGGAGGCGGCAAGGCGCAACACCTCGGCTTCGCCAAATTCCACCGCCGCGATGACGGCCGTGACCTTCGGCTTGCCCTCGGTCTGGGTTCCGGTCTTGTCGATCACCAGGGTGTCGACTTTCTTCATCCGCTCCAGCGCTTCGGCGTTCTTGACCAAAACGCCGGCGCGCGCGCCGCGCCCGACACCGACCATAATCGACATCGGCGTCGCCAAGCCCAACGCGCAAGGGCAGGCGATGATGAGTACGCTCACCGCGGCGACCAGCGCAAAAGTAAAGCGCGGCTCCGGTCCGAAGACCGACCAGACGGCGAAGGCCATCAGCGCAACAAGGATAACCAAAGGCACGAACCACGATGACACCTGATCTGCCAGCCGCTGGATCGGTGCCCGCGAGCGCTGCGCCGTGGCCACCATCTGCACGATCTGCGACAGCAGCGTATCGCGGCCGACCTTGTCCGCTCGCATGACGAAACTGCCGCTCTGATTGATCGTGCCGGCAATGACTTTTGCGTCGATGGTCTTGGTCACCGGCATCGATTCGCCTGTCACCATCGACTCGTCGACCGATGAGCGGCCGTCGATGAGACTGCCGTCGACCGGGATCTTCTCTCCCGGCCGCACCCGCAGGCGGTCTCCAACAAGGACGACGTCAAGCGCGACTTCAGTCTCGGCACCGTCGACCGCAATCCGGCGCGCAGTTTTCGGTGTGAGATTGAGGAGCGCGCGGATCGCGCCGGAGGTGCGTTCCCTGGCGCGCAGCTCCAACAC
>JBAQAB010000155.1:0-5388 GCA_049285535.1 Xanthobacteraceae bacterium | reverse complement strand
CGCCTGGCGCGCGCACGAGGCGGATCTTACGACCAAGAAACTGCGCCGCAAAGTTCACGGCGACCAGCGCGGCACCGAAAAGCGTCAACGCCCGGCCGGCGAATTACGCTCTGGTTTACTGCAGGATCGCAAGGGCCGCCCTGTCGCGGTCGAGCGCTACGGCCAACCTCCGGCGCCGCAACCGCGTCGGGAGCCGCGTGAAGGGCCAGGCAAAGAGCGGCGCCAAGAAGGGCGTCAAGATCGGCATGAGAAGCGTCCGAGCCGGTTTCCACGCGCGCACGGCCGCAATCGATCGCCCGATCGCGCATCCGGCCCGCGGCCGCGCCAGCCGCGCGGCAGAAAATGATGCGTGTCGTCGGCGGTCGGCTGCGTGGACGCCCGCTCGCCGGGCCGAAGTCGAAATCGATCCGTCCGACCGCGGACCGTTTACGCGAATCATTGTTCAACATTCTTCGCCACGCTTACGGCGATCCGGTCAGCGGCGCGCGCGTGCTGGATCTGTTTGCCGGCACTGGCGCGCTCGGCATCGAAGCGGCCTCGCAGGGCGCGGCTTTCGCGCTGTTTGTCGAGGATGGCGCCGAAGCGCGCGCGCTCATCCGCGAGAACGTCGCCGCGCTTGGCCTTGGCGGCAGCACCCGCTTGTTCCGCCGTGACGCCACCAAGCTCGGCCCGGCGCATCCGGTTGAGCCATTTTCACTTGTTTTTCTCGACCCGCCCTACGGCCAAAATCTCGCCGACAAGGCGCTCGCTTCCGCGCGCCAGGGCGGCTGGTTGTCGCCGGAGGCCTTGATCGTGGTCGAAGAAGCGACCAAGGCCCGCTTTGTCGCGCCTGAAGGTTTTAGCGAGCTTGAGCGGCGCGCCTATGACGACACTGAGTTTGCGTTTTTGCGATTCAGTTCGGCGTAATGCCGGCGTCGTGGACCACCTTGGCCCAGCGCGCCACTTCGTCGGCCTGGAATTTGGCGAGATAGTCCGGCGTGCGCTGCTCCGGCGGAACGATCTCAAGGCCGAGATCTTCCAGCCGCTTGCTCACCACCGGATCGTCGAGGCTGTCGCTCATCGCCTTGTTGAGTTTTGCCACGATTGCGGCCGGTGCGCCCTTCGGCAGGAAAAAAGCATTCCAGACGCTCGCTTCCACGCCGGGCAGACCCTGCTCGCCGGTGGTCGCCAGGTCGGGAATGATTTTCACCCGCCGCGGCGACATCACGGCGATGCCTTTGACCTCGCCTTGCTTGGCCAGTGCCGCGCCGGTCTGGATGGTCGAGCACATGTAATCGAGGCGGCCAGCGATCAAATCCTGCTGCGCCGGCCCCTCGCCGCGATAGGGCACGTGGGTGACGGTAACACCCATCGCGGTGTTGAGCAGCACGCAAGGCAGATGGGTGCCCGAGCCGACCCCGGCCGAGCCGAATTGCATCTTGGCCTGGTTGGCTTTCACGTAAGCGATGAACTGCTGCAGGTTTGAAACCGGCAGGTCCTTGCGTGCGATCAAAATGCGCGGCGATTCCGTCGCCAATCCTACCGGCGTGAAATCGGCAACCGAATTATACAACGGCGCCTTGTACAGCGACTGGCTGAACGCCTGGGTGCCGCTATTGCCGATCAGCATGGTGTAGCCGTCGGGATCGGATCTGGCGACATGCTCGGCGCCGGTCATGCCGGCCGCGCCGCCCATATTGTCGACTACGATCGGCTCGCCGAGGCGTTCGCTCATGCCCTGGGCCTGGATGCGGGCGCTGACATCGACGCCACCGCCGGCAGCGAACGGTACGACGAGGGTGATGGGGCGGGACGGCCAATCTTCGGCAAAAGCCACGGCCGACAACGAGAGGAGCGCAATCAGCGCACAAACAAAGACTCTGTTTCCTGTCATTGGCAGTCCTTTATGCCTTCATCCATGTGCGACTCTCGCTACTCCGCGGTGATTCCGGCCGCCTTCACGGCACCGCTCCAGATCTTGATCTCGCTGACGACAAAGCCCTGCAGATATTGCGGCGTGCGGTGATCCGGCGGGGGCAGCGCGGCGCCGAGCTCGCTCACACGCTGTTGTACCGCGGGCTTACCCATCGCAGCCAGAACCGCCGCATTGAGCTTGTTGACGATCGGAGCCGGCGTCGCCTTCGGCAGGAAGATCGCATTCCAGCCATAGGCCACGACACCCTTGAGCCCCTGCTCCTGCGCGGTGGCGATATCGGGCAGCGCCGGCGAGCGTTCGCGGCCGAGCACCGCGGGCGCCTGAATCTGATGACTTTCGATCTGCGCCTTGGCGGTCGTCACTGTCGGGCACATGTAGTCGATCCGCCCGGCCAGGAGGTCCTGCATCGCCGGACCAAGCCCGCGATAGGGGACGTGGGTGACCTGGACACCGATCGCGACGTCGAACAAAGCGCACGCCAAATGTGAGCCGGTGCCGGTCCCCGGCGAGCCATATTGCATCTTGGCCTGGTTCGCTTTCACGTAGGCGATGAACTCCGGCAAATTGGCGGCGGGAATACCGGCGCGCGCCGTGAGGATCAGCGGCTGCTGAGCCACAAGTGCGACCGGCGCGAAATCGGTCGCCGCGTCATAAGGCGGTGTCTTATGCAAAAGCTGCGCCTGCCCGTTGGGCGATTCACCACCGAACAAAATCTGATAGCCGTCGGGATCGGCCCGGGCGACGCGCGTGGCGCCGGTCATGCTGCCGGCGCCGGGAATATTTTCGACAATGACCTGGTGGCCGAGAATATCGGACAACGCGGCAGCATAGACGCGTCCCAAAGTGTCGTAGACGCCACCCGGCGCAAACGGCACGACCATCGTGATGGTGCGGTCGGGCCAATCCTGCGCACGGCCGGGCCCGGCCGCGGCGACGGTCAGTGCGGCAACGCAAAGCCAACGCTTCCAATTCATCACGTCCTCCCGAATTCTTGTCAGCGACGGCCGAACAGCCGCTCGATGTCGGCGAGTTTCAGCTCCACGTAAGTCGGCCGGCCATGATTGCACTGGCCGGAATTCGGCGTCGCTTCCATTTCGCGCAAGAGCGCATTCATTTCTTCCGGCTTGAGCCGCCGCCCCGCCCGCACCGAGCCGTGACAGGCCATCGAGGACGCCACCGCCATCAGGCGGCGCTCGAGCGGCAAGGTCTCATCCCATTCGGAGAGATGCTCGGCAAGATCGCGCACGAGCCCGCCGCCGTCGATCTCGCCGAGTAGCGCCGGGGTCTCGCGCAACGCCACGGCGCCGGGGCCGAAGGCTTCGAGCACCAGCCCGTAGCGCGCGAGTTCGGCGGCGCGCATCACCAGCCGCTCGACGTCGGCTTCATCGAGCTCAACGATGTCGGGGATCAACAGAAGCTGCCGCGCCACGCCGGTTTGCTCGATGGCGGCTTTGAGCCGCTCATAGACGATGCGCTCATGCGCGGCGTGCTGATCGACAATGACAAGCCCATCGCGCGTCTGCGTGACGATGTAAGTATCGTGTATTTGCGCCCGTGCGGCACCGAGCGGATGATCGAGTTGATCCGCGTCCGGTTCTGCGAGCCCAGTTCCTTGCGCGAAGCCGTCGGGCAAATCGCCGCGCATGTCTGCAACCGGACTGCCAGTGTCGAAGGCGGCCTGTGCCGCCTCGGCAAAGCCGCCACCGCCCCCTCCCCACCCTCCCCCGCTTGCGGGGGAGGGATTGGGAGGGGGCCGCCGCACATCGTATGGCCGCGCTGGCGAGCGGCGCCAATCCCAACTACGCCGCGGCGCACCCGCCGCCGAGCGGAAGGCTGCAATGGTGGCGGAGCCGCCGGTCGTCGCCGCCCGCGTCCCTTCGCGATGGAGCGCGGTCTTGAGCGCGTGCACGATCAGCGCGCGGACCAGTCCGGCATTGCGGAAGCGCACTTCCGCCTTGGCCGGATGAACGTTGACGTCGACCTCGCGCGCGTCGAGCGTGACGAACAGCGCCACCAGCGGGTGACGATCGCGCGGCAAATAGTCGGCGTAAGCCCCGCGCACGGCGCCGATGAGAAGCTTGTCGCGCACCGGCCGGCCGTTGACGAACAGATATTGGCCGAGCGCATTGGCGCGCGTGAGCGTCGGCAGCGCGGCAAAGCCTTCGACGATGACACCATCGCGCTCGGCGATAATCTCCACGGCGTTGGCGCGAAAATCGGCGCCAAGCACATCGCCGAGCCGCGCCAGCCTTCCGGTCGCGCCGGGCAGCGTCGCGGGAAAGCTCACCGGCGCGCGCTCCTCGCCGGCGAGCGTGAAAGCGACGTCCGGGCGGCTCATCGCGAGCCGCCGCACCACCTCGCGCAGCGCTTCGGCTTCGGTGCGGTCGAGTTTGAGGAATTTGAGCCGTGCCGGGGTGGCATAGAACAGGTCGCGCACTTCGACGCGGGTACCCTGCCCCAGCGCCGCTGGCTTTACTTCGGATTTGACCCCGGCATCGACTTCGATGGCCCAGGCATGCGGCTCGCCGGCGTGGCGCGTCGTGATCGCAAGCCGCGCTACGGCGCCGATCGACGGCAAGGCCTCGCCACGGAACCCCAGCGTGCGGATAGAGACGAGATCCTCGTCGGCGAGCTTTGACGTGGCATGGCGGTCGACGGCAAGCGCCAGATCGGCCCGCGGCATGCCCTCGCCGTCGTCAGCCACGCGAATAAGGCGGCGGCCCCCGCCATCGGTGAAAACGTCGATACGGCTTGTCCCGGCATCAAGCGCGTTTTCGATCAATTCCTTGACGACGCTCGCCGGCCGTTCGACCACCTCGCCCGCGGCGATGCGGTTGACGAGGCTTTCCGAAAGCTGGCGAATTGGCATGGTTGCAGGAGTGGGCCGCGGGCGTGAGTTGACGACTCGGCGGCCACCGTAACCCGGATTGAGTCGCGACGAAATCCAGGGCAAAACCCGTCGCGACAGGCGTGGCGGAGTGAACAATGCTCAATGTGGTGCTTATTGGTTTTGGCGCGATCGCGATCGCGATCGGGGCCGTGCTCTATAGCGTGCAGTTCCGCCAGGGGCTGCGTGCCGACGCCAGCAAAAAATGGCCGCGGGCGTCGGGCACCGTAATTGCTTCGGTGCTGGAAAAGGCGCCCGAGCACCGATGGCGCTACCGCGCGGTGCTGCAATACAGCTATCGCGTCGGCGGCAAGAACTACCAAGCGAGCCGCATATTCTGGGGTGGCAATGAAGGCCGCGAAAAGCACATGGCGTCAGTCGTCGAAACCTACCCCGCCGGCGGCAAGGTCCGCGTCTTTTACGATCCCGAGAACCCCGCCGAAGCGGTGCTTGACCCGATCCAGCATACCGGTTCGCGGCAGGTCGCTCTCTATGCCTTAGCGATGATCACGCTCGGTCTATTCACGGTCACTGGCGGCATTTACGCGCTGCTCCACTGATCGGCGCCACCCGCTAGAGCATGACG
>JBAQAB010000154.1:0-3415 GCA_049285535.1 Xanthobacteraceae bacterium | reverse complement strand
GTACATGACCTTGTCCGGCCCCTTGGCGCCGTTGAAGGCGAGGTCGTAGACGTTATCAACCCCCTGGACATACATCGCCAGCCGTTCGAGGCCGTAGGTCAATTCGCCTGAAACCGGCGCGCATTCGAAGCCGGCGACCTGCTGGAAATAAGTGAACTGCGAAACCTCCATGCCGTCGCACCAGCATTCCCAGCCGAGCCCCCAGGCGCCGAGCGTCGGGCTTTCCCAGTCGTCCTCGACGAAGCGGATGTCGTGGACCTTGGGATCGATGCCGATCGCATAAAGCGATTTTAGATAAAGCTCCTGCAGATCGTCAGGCGACGGCTTTAAGATCACCTGTAGCTGATAGTAATGCTGCAGGCGGTTCGGGTTTTCGCCATAGCGGCCGTCCTTGGGCCGGCGCGACGGCTGGACGTAAGCGGCATTCCAGGGCTTCGGCCCGAGCGCGCGCAGCGTGGTTGCCGGATGAAAGGTGCCGGCGCCCACCTCCATGTCGTAGGGCTGCAAAATGACGCAGCCCCAGTCCGCCCAGTAGCGCTGCAAGGCGAGAATGAGCCCCTGAAACGAACGTTCGGGGCGCATGTAAGGTGGCAAAGCTGCGTTCATGAGCCGTTGTTGGTGGAAGGCGGGATCAAGGTCAAGTCTTCCGCAGGTCAAGTCTCGGCCCGCATAATCGAACCGAAGATGACGATTCCTATCACGCCCGCTATGCTAACACCGCAAAACAACGATCGGTGGGTTTGGGAGGAAATTGTGCGCATAATTCGAACCATAGTGATTGGCCTCGCCACGATTTTGGCGCTGGCCGCCCCGCAATTAGCCAAGGCGCAGGATTTCCCGACCCGGCCGGTGCGTATCGTCGTGGCGTTTCCACCGGGCGGCCCCACCGATTTCGTTGGCCGCATGATCGCCGACAAGATGACGACGCTGTTCGGCCAGCGCGTTTATATCGACAACAAGGCCGGCGCCAACGGCACGCTGGGCGGCGGCGACGTCGCCAAATCCGACCCCGACGGTTACTCGCTGTTCCTCACCACCGCCGGCGCGGTGACGGTGTCGCCGCACATCCAGGCGAAGATGCCGTTCGACACCTTCCGCGATTTCGCCCCTGTTGCGCTGGTCACCAAGGTGAGCGAGGTGCTGGTGGTGTCGCCGAAACTCGGCGTGAAGAATGTCAAAGACCTCGTCGCCCTGGCCAAGCAAAAGCCGGGAGCCGTGACCTTCGCCTCGACCGGCGTCGGTTCGCCGCCGCATCTCGCGCAGATTTTGCTGGCGACCGCCGCGGACGTGAAATTCCTGCACGTGCCCTATCGCGGCGCGGCGCCCGCGCTAACCGATCTGCTTGGCGGCCAGGTGCAAGTGGTTTCGCTCGACATGCCGGTCGTAATCGCGCAAATCCAAGCCGGCACTCTATTGCCGATCGGGATAGCAGGGGACAAACGCGATGCGCTGTTGCCCGACGTTCCGACGCTGGCCGAACAGGGCTACCCGAACACCGACGCGTCGAACTGGTACGCGCTGTTGGCGCCGGCGAAGACGCCGCCCGCAGTGATTGCTAAGCTCAACAAGGCGGTCAACGACGCGCTCAACGATCCGGCGGTGCATGACAAGCTGATCAAAGCCGGCGCCACGCCGGTCGGCGGCACGCCGCAATCGCTCGCGACGTTCCTCAGGTCGGAATACGACAAATGGGGCCACGTCGTCGAAGCCAACGGGATCAAGGAGCAGTAATTCGTCATTCCGGATTGCCGCGCAGCGGCAAGTCCGGAATCCATAATCACGGATCGAGAATATGGATTCCGGGCTCCCCGCTTCGCGAGGCCCCGGAATGACGGCCTATCCCGGCCGATATTCGCCGGTCTTCGGATCGGGCTTCAGCTTAGGCAGCGTCGAGCGGTCGGGCGGCTCAGCCGAAGCCCTGGCGCGCACTTCATTGAGCTCGGTGTTGACGCGCTGTACTTCCCTGGCGCACCAGCGCACCACCACGGCCGCCCCCATAACTCCCAGCGCGAAGACGATGAGCGGCGGCATCCTATTCTCCTGTAGCCCAGGCCCGATTGTCAGAGACCATACCGCGCCCAAATAGCGCGTGCTTCAAGCGCCGAAATCAGGTCTTCGGCAAGACCCAGCCCGGCAACGGCCCCCATCGCGTCGCTGCGGGCGACGCCGAGAATGCGGCGGCCTAGAAAACCGCGTTCGGCGGTAATCATGGGTGTAACCACCTTGTCCCCGAATCGTTCGCGCAGCGTCCCGCGTAAGTCGCCGATGGCGTCGACCAGACCGAGTTCCATAGCCTTTTTTCCGGTCCAATATTCGCCGGAAAATAAGTCATTTTCCGGACCCTGCAGCTTGGCGCCGCGCCGCGATTTGACGAGCGCGATAAAATCTTCGTGGATGTGTCGCTGCAACTTCTTCAGGCGTTCGACGTCGTCGGGGCTTTCCGGCAGGAACGGATCGAGCATCGCCTTGTGTTCGCCCGATGTATAGAGCCGGCGCTCAACGCCGATCTTGGCGATCAATTTGTCGAAGCCGAACGAGCCGCCGACCACGCCGATCGAGCCGACGATCGAATACGGATCGGCGATGACCTCGTCACCGGCGCAGGCGATCATATAGCCGCCGGAAGCGCCGGCGTCCTCGATGAAGGCAATGACCGGGCGCTTATGCTCATCCGCGAGTTCCCGGATGCGCCGAAAAATCAGGTGCGATTGTACCGGCGATCCGCCCGGCGAATTAATGGAAAGCGCAACTGCGGCGGCGCGCCGTATGGCAAAAGCACGATCGAGCGTACGGGCGATGCCGGCCAACGACGGGCCGGGCCGCAACGGCGTCGAAAATCCGATGACACCGGTTAACCGCACCACCGGCACGATCGGCCGGTCGCGGCGAAACCGCTGCGGTATCAGTGGGCTCAACGCGCCAAATACGCGGCCGCAAAAATTCCGCATGCGTTCTCCAGTCCATGGTTCGGTCATAAAGCTCAAATAAGAGTCATTGGGTTAAGCCTCAAGTAACCGTTTCTTAATCGGTGGAACGCTTCTTGCTTAACTGACGTTGCCGAAAACAACGGCGGAGGCGAAGCAGTGACGAAGATCGAATTCCTTTTGTTACTTATGAGCGTTTTTGTAGGTCTTTGCTATGTTCCCGTCCGCACCGAGGCGAAGAAAGCCGTGCCGAGCCGCCCAATTCGCTATCAGCGTGATGCCTAACGGCTGAGCAGAAAGTCTTGCTTACCCGAATTAGCTTCGGGAATTAAAGTTTCGTAACCTTGAGCTCTCAGCTCTTCAGGAATGGAAGGACGGCGCCGTCGCGCAACACCGCTTCCGCGGCTGCGCTTGGCTTGCCGTCTGCGTCGGCAAGGACAAAGCCTGACAGCAGCGACAAAGGCCCGTCACGGCCTTTTGTGGCGCGCACC
>JBAQAB010000153.1:0-4161 GCA_049285535.1 Xanthobacteraceae bacterium | reverse complement strand
CTCCACGCCCTACCGCAAGATCGCGGCCGAGGGCTTGCGCGTCGAAAAGGTGCTGGGTGAGGAGGTGCTGGTGGTGCCGCGCGAGGCGCTGCGCGCGCTGGCGGAAGCGGCGTTCACCGACATCAATCATCTGTTGCGCCCGGCGCATCTGGCTTCGCTCAAATCCATCGTCGAGGACCCCGAGGCGTCAGACAACGACAAGTTCGTCGCGTTCGATTTTCTCAAGAACGCCAATATCGCCGCCGGCGGCGTGTTGCCGATGTGCCAGGACACTGGCACCGCGATCATCATGGGCAAGAAGGGCAGGCTCATCTGGACGCAAGGCGACGACGAGGGGGCGCTCGCCGAGGGCGCGCGCGACGCTTATCTCAAGCGCAATTTGCGTTATTCGCAGCTCGCGCCGCTATCGATGTTCGAGGAGAAGAACACGCGCTCGAACATGCCGGCGCAGGTCGAGCTTTATGCGGAAAGTCACGGCGACGCCGACGAGGCCTACAAGTTTCTGTTCATCGCCAAAGGCGGCGGCTCGGCCAACAAGGCGTTCCTGTTCCAGGCAACGCCGTCGATCCTCACCCGCGAGCGCATGCTGGCGTTCCTGAAGGAAAAAGTGCTCACGCTCGGCACTGCGGCCTGCCCGCCGTATCACCTCGCCATCGTCATCGGCGGCACTTCGGCCGAACTGACGATGAAGACCGTCAAGCTCGCCTCCACCAAATATTACGACACGCTGCCGGAGCACGGCTCCGAGGACGGCCACGCCTTCCGCGACAAGGAGATGGAGCGCGAGATTTTGCAGATGACGCAGTCGCTCGGGGTCGGCGCGCAGTTCGGCGGCAAATATTTCTGCCACGACGTGCGCGTAATCCGCCTGCCGCGCCACGGCGCCTCGCTGCCGATCGGGCTTGGCGTGTCTTGTTCCGCGGACCGCCAGGCGCTCGGCAAGATCACCAAGGACGGCGTGTTTCTCGAAGAGCTCGAGCACAATCCGGCGAAGTATCTGCCGGAGGTCGACGAATCAAAACTCGGCGGCGCGGTGGTGAAGATCGACCTCAACAAGCCGATGCCGGAGATCTTGGCGCAGCTTTCCCAATATCCGATCAAGACGCGGCTGTCGCTTTCTGGCCCGATGATCGTGGCGCGCGATCTGGCGCATGCCAAGCTTCGCGAACGGCTGGAGCAAGGGCAGGGGCTGCCTGACTACATCAAGAACCATCCGGTCTATTACGCCGGGCCGGCAAAGACGCCGCAAGGCTATGCCTCGGGCGCGTTCGGTCCAACCACCGCCGGGCGTATGGACAGCTTCGTCGAGGATTTCCAGGCTGCCGGCGGCTCAATGGTGATGCTGGCGAAGGGCAATCGCTCGCCCGCGGTGCGCGAGGCCTGCAAGAAGCACGGCGGCTTCTATCTCGCCTCGATCGGCGGAGCCGCGGCCAACCTCGCCGAGCATTGCATCAAGAAGGTCGAGACGCTGGAATATCCCGAGCTCGGCATGGAAGCAATCTGGCGCGTCGAAGTGGTCGACTTCCCGGCCTTCATCGTCGTCGACGACAAGGGCAACGACTTCTTCAAGGAATTAAATCTGGGCTAACGATATTTTCGTTTTGCCGGTCCGGACAATAAAAAAACCCCGGCCGGGAGCCGGGGTTTTGCAGGGGTCGTCGTTACGAACCTACTTGAGCGCGGTTGAAACCGACGAGAAGGTCGTGTTCAGATTTGTGCCGAGGGTTTGCACGGCAACGATGATCGCAATCGAAATACCGGCCGCGATGAGGCCGTATTCGATGGCGGTGGCGCCGGTGTCGTCTTGCAGGAAACGCAAAATGAGCGTCGTCATGGATTCTCCTCCGTGGGGCAACTATGTATTTTTACGTGTCGAAAATTTTCCGCGATTTAAGGAACTCGCTCGAAATTTCGCTAAAAATGCCGGCGAATTTCGTGACAAGGCCATGACCGGGCGCCACCGGCCGGCGCCTTAACCGGCCCGCTTTGCCTTCGTTGTTCCTCCTCCGCGGCAGCTTGACTCTCTGTAACCATGCGGTTACCTATAATGTAGCCAAATGGTTACATTGAGATGATCGCAACAACAAATCGGCAGCGCGAGGCGGTGTTCCGGGCGATCGCCGATCCGACCCGGCGCCAAATCTTGAGCCTCCTGCGGCAGCGCCGCTGCAGCGTCGGCGAGATCGCCGGTAATTTTCGCGTCAGCCGGCCGGCGATTTCAAAGCACATTCGGCTGTTGCGCCGCGCCGGTCTGGTGCTGATCGAAAACCAGGGCACGGCGCGGATCTGCCGCTTGAATCCCGAGCCGCTGCGCGCGGTTGACGATTGGCTGCGCGATTACCGCGAGCTCTGGCGCGAGAGCCTGCACACCCTCAAGCGCCTGGTCGAGGAGGACTGATGAATTCGCCGGGCACAATCGACGCCATCGTCGAGGAGATCGCCATCAAAGCGCCGGCCGATCGCATTTTCGATGCACTGACCGATCCGGCGGCGCGGGTGAGATGGTGGGGTCTCAAAGGTCGCTTTGAAACCACGGACATGGAGTCCGATCTGCGTCCGGGCGGCCGCTGGATGATGCGCGGCACCGGAATGGGCGGCAAGCCGTTCAAAATCATTGGCGTCTATCACACCGTCGAACGCCCGCACGCGCTGGCTTTCACGTGGCTGCCCGATTGGGACGAGGAGGCGACCGAGACGCTGGTGCGATTCGATCTGCAGGAGCACGACGGCATCACCACCGTGCGCCTGACGCATTCCGGCTTCGCCTCGGCGGGCTCGCGCGCGCGCCATCAAGGCTGGCCGCAAATCCTGTCCTGGCTGCAGGGCTACGCCGAAAGCTAACCGGTCGGTTTTGCGCTAAGCTTGCCCCTCGACCCAAGCGGGCAAGTAAGATCGGTATCGCCGTGGTATCTCAATCCGTTCCCACGCAGTCCGTCGTCGACTGGCTCATCGACGGCGCGCGGTCGGCGCCGTTGGCGCACGAGGTGCTCACCGAATTGTGCGAGCGTCTCACCGCCGTCGGCCTGCCGCTTTGGCGCGCCATGGCGTTCGTGCGCACGCTGCATCCGGAAGTCTTCGGCCGCCGCTTTATCTGGCGGCCCGATACCGGAACGATCATCACCGACGGCGGCTTCGATTTGCCGGAGCGCGATGCCTTTCGCAACAGCCCGATGGTGCATGTCAGCGAGACCGGAACCGCGTTGCGGCGTCATATCGCCGATGCCGGTTGCCCGATGGATTTTCCGGTGCTGTACGACCTGCGCGACGAGGGCGTGACCGATTACGTCGTCTCGCCGCTGCACTTTACCAATGGCGAGTTTCATACCGCCTCGTGGGCGACGCGGCAGCCCGGCGGCTTTTCCGATGCCGACATCGCGCTGATCGATTCCATCATCGCGCCGCTGACGCGAGTCGCCGAAATCCGCTCCTATTATCGCGCCGCCGGCAATCTGCTGGCGACCTATGTCGGCAAGAATGCCGGCGAACGCGTCCTCGCCGGCCGCATCCGCCGCGGCGACACCGAAGACATTCATGCCGCGATCTGGCTGTCCGATATGCGCGGTTTCACCAGGCTCGCGGACCGGCTGCCGCCGCAAGCTCTGGTGGGTCTGCTCAACCGTTATTTCGATTGCCAGGTGCCGGCGATCGTCGAACAAGGCGGCGAGGTCCTTAAATTCATGGGTGACGGGCTGTTGGCGATATTTCCTATCGGGCAAGGCGCGGACAACGCGGCAGTGTGCGCCGCGGCGCTCAAGGCCGCACACGCGACGCGCGCGGAAGTCGCGGCTTTGCGGGCCGCAGGCGGCGACGGCGCCGCGGTGCGTTTCGGGCTGGCGCTTCATCTGGGCGATGTGCTCTACGGCAATATCGGCAGCGGCGACCGGCTTGACTTTACCTGCATCGGCCCCGCGGTAAATTTGGCGGCGCGGCTTGAGAAGCTCGCCGGCCGCTTGGGACGCACCGTTCTGACATCGCAGGAATTCGCCAAATATTGTCCGGACCACCTGCGGCCGATCGGCAAGTTTGCCGTCGCCGGCTTTGCCGAGAAGCAGGCCGCCTTCGGGCTGGGAGACGAAGATTTGGGTGACGAAAGGAAGAACGACGCATGAATACCATCACCGCTGCCGCGCCCGCCAAGGCCAAAGGCCCGCTGGTCTGGCT
>JBAQAB010000152.1:0-2619 GCA_049285535.1 Xanthobacteraceae bacterium | reverse complement strand
TCGCTCGGCGACGCCATCCTCGCCACCACCAGTCCGCTCCTGATGAACACCGCCGACCGGCAAAGCTTCGGCCGCGTTGAGAACGCGGTGCGGCTGTCGCGCTATGGCGGCGATTGCTACGCCTATTGCGTGCTCGCCGCCGGCCAAGTCGATCTCGTCATCGAGACCGAGCTCAAGCCGCACGATGTGCTGCCGCTCATTCCGATCATCGAAGGCGCAGGCGGCATCATCACCACCTGGGACAACGGCCGGCCGCATAACGGCGGCCGCATCGTCGCCGCCGGCGACAAGCGCGTGCATGCGCAGGCGATGGACGTGCTCAATAGATGATTTCGTCATTCCGGGGCCGAGCCAACGGGCCCGCGCGAAGTCGCGCGGCCCGATGACAGGCTCCGTGAGGAGCCCGGAATCCATAACCACCACCGATTTAGCATCGGCTTAAAAACATTTCTTGTTTCGTGATTATGGATTCCGGGCTCGCGCCTTCGGCGCGCCCCGGAATGACTAATACAGCGGCGTGCCTGGCACGAAGGCGTCGAACGCCGCCCAGAATTGGGTGCGGAAACGGTCCTGCTCCATCAAAATCTCATGCTGGGCGCCGACGATGACCAGATGCGAGCCGGCGCGCAGCATGCTGGCGAAATCCTCGATCGCCGGATTCGACACCACGGCGTCGCTGCCGCCGGCGACGATCAGCATCGGCTGGCGGATGCGCGCCGGATAGCTGTGCTCGCGCATCGCCCGCATCGAGCGAAATGCCGAGTCCATCCATGCGACCGTCGGGGCGCCGACCGAGAGCGCCGGCTCCGCCTCGATGATCGCCGCATTGCGGGCATAGCGCACCGGATCCGAGGTGAGGATGTTGCCGAGAAACGGCCGCGACTCGACGATGCTGGTGTCGGTCTTCGGCACATACATGGTGCCGAAACCCGCCATTCGCAGCGCCCGCACGATCAGCGGACCGGCGCCGTGCGAATAATCGACGCCGCCGAGCTTTATCAACGGCGCGGTCAGCACCATGCGGTCGAACCAGCGATGACCGCGATGCGCGGCGCGGATGAGAACCGACGCGCCGGTGGAATGGCCGAGCGCGAAGATCGGCGGCGGACAATCCGGCAGCACGACCTCGCGCATGAAGGTCTCGAGATCGCTGTCGTATTCGGAAAAATCGCGCACATAGCTCTTGCGCCGGTCGCCGAGCGCACGATCCGACAGGCCCTGCCCGCGCCAGTCGAGCGCGGCGACCGCAAAACCGCGGGCGCGCAAATCCCGCACCGTCTCGAAATATTTCTCGATCCATTCGGCGCGGCCCTGGAAAATGCACACCGTGCCGCGACGCCCGGCCGGCGGCAGCCAGCGCGCAAAGCGCAAGCTCACGCCGTCGGGCGTCTTGAGCATGCCGGTGACGAAATTATCCGGAACCGGATTGGCGGGAATCGAGACGAGTTTCATGAGGCCGAAGCTGAACGGTTCTGCGTCCGCTTATAGCAGTCTCGCGCCCAACGTCATCTTTGCTTTGCTCAAATCCGGCAATTTGGATGGAATGCGATGAGGGCCAGATATTCCTTTAGAATCAATATTTTAACGGTCATCTTGCGGGTCGGAGAAGCGATCCCATATCAGATTTGCGCAGGCCAAAGCGGGCTGCGCATTCATCGGCTTGGCCCATACGGGCGAGTCATCCGCATGTCGCTTCACAAGGAGGATATGCCATGCGAACTTTCGATCTGTCCCCTCTTTATCGTTCCACCGTCGGCTTCGACCGGTTGTTCTCGCTGCTCGATCAAGGCCTCGAGGGCGCCGCGCCGGGTTATCCGCCCTATAATATCGAGCGGACCGGCGACAACGCGTACCGCGTCTCCGTGGCGGTCGCCGGCTTTGACGAGCCGGAATTGTCGGTCGTCGCCAAAGAGAACACGCTGACCATCCGCGGCGAGAAAAACGCCAAGAAGGAGGAAAAGCGCGGTGAGGTGCTCTACCAGGGCATCGCCGCCCGCACCTTCGAGCGCGTGTTCCAGCTTGCCGACTTTGTCCAGGTCAAGGGCGCCAGCCTCGAAAACGGTCTCCTGCACGTCGACCTCGTGCGCGAGATTCCCGAGGCGAAAAAGCCGCGCTCGATCCCGATCAACGGCAAGGCCAACGGCCCGGCGGTGATCGAGAGCCAGCAGGCTGCGTAAGCCTTCCGCGATCTCGTGAACGATAAAGCGCCCCGGTTCTCCGGGGCGCTTTTGATTCCTGGGCATCACAGCCAGCCCGGCGGATCCCGCCGCAGCTGCCGCTCCACGTTGTTGATCGGCGCCAGGCGCGACGGACCGCCGGCGCGGACCTCGGCGAGGATTTTGGCATGCTGACTGCGCGGCACGCCAACCCGGCCGCGCTCCAGGCACGGCCCTGCCTTACCGCAACAGCGGCGATGGCGCTTGCAGCGCTTGTTCGCGCAACTGCGCCATAAGGCCATGACGTCGCAATAGATCCGGCACAGCGCAGCGCGCGCGGCCCGCTCGCGCGCCTGGCGTTGCTCGGGCGTGGTATGTTTGTTGAAATTCACGCGCGCTGACAAAATCGGCATGGGGTATCTCCGTCGTTATTTCCTCTGGCGGCGGGCGCACTCCCTCTCCC
>JBAQAB010000151.1:0-4145 GCA_049285535.1 Xanthobacteraceae bacterium | reverse complement strand
TAGCAGAAGAGCTCAATTTTACGCGCGCTGCCGAGCGCCTTGGCATCAAGCAGCCGCCGTTGAGCCTGCAAATTCGGCGGTTGGAAAAGGAAATGGGAACCCCGCTGTTCCGGCGCCTCACCAGAGGCGTCGAGTTAACCGGCGCGGAAAAGCTTTTCCTGGAGCAGGCCCGCGCGATTTTGCAGCAGGTCGATCAGGCCAAGATCGATGTCAAGCGGCGCGCCCGGGGCGAAACCGGGCGGATTTCTCTTGGCGCCTCCGGCGCATGCTATTTCCATCCGCTTGTCGGTATCATCGTGGCTCAGTTCGTCAAATTGTATCCCGATATCGTTCTTTGTCCTGAAGAGGACTACACGCGGATGGTGATAGCGGGCCTGCATGCGGGAAAATTCGATGCCGCTCTCGTTCGCTTTGGCACCCCTGATTTAGACAGCGTCGGTCTTGCGACGGACGGCCTCGCTGTTGAGCCAATTGTTGAGGAAGATACGCTTGCGGTAGTGCCGGCTGGATGCGCATTCAGTCAATCGGGTGCAATTGCCGTCGAGACGCTCGCCAAGGAAAAATTCATTCTTCTTCCGCCGAGCGTGAGCGTCGGATTTAACGAGACGATCACCGCCGCGTGCCGGCGCGCCGGCTTCCAACCCATTCATGGCCAGGTCGCGCCCGGGCTCGTCTCAATCATCCCCATGGTCGCTGCCGGCTATGGCGTATCGATCGTGCCCCAGTCGCTAAGCCGGCTTGGCCTGAAGGATGTGACCTATCTCCCGATCAAGGGACACCGACCGGTGATGCCCATAAATCTGGCCTATAGACGCAACGACCAATCGCCTGCCGTTAGAAACCTGGTCTCTCTCGTCCGCCGCTCGATTCCGGCGGCGGCATAACTGAAAGTGCCGGCGACCAACGTAGATCGCACGGAAAATTTGCGCTAAGTTTCCCGCCCCATAACGGCCTCGCCCCCACGACGCGGCGGGGTGGCAATAAAGCGCGCGAGGAAATCGATGCAGCTGACGCCCCATCAAATCAAAGAGTTCGACGAACAGGGCTATCTGTTCTTCCCCAACTGCTTTTCCGAGGAAGAAATCGCGCTGTTGCGCGACGACGCCGAGGCGATCCTCAAGCTCGACCGCCAGGAAGTGTGGCGGGAGAAGTCCGGCGCGCCGCGCACCGCCTTTGCCGCGCACACCTTCAACGAGACGTTTCGCCTGCTCGCCTGCCATCCGCGGCTGGTCGAGCCGCTCCGCCAACTCTTCGGCGAAGACGTCTACGTGCATCAGTTCAAGCTCAACGCCAAGGCCGCCTTCGAGGGCGACGTCTGGCAGTGGCATCAGGACTACGGCACCTGGGCGCGCGACGACGGCATGCCGGAACCGCGCGCCATGAACATCGCGGTGTTCCTTGACGAGGTGATGCCGATCAACGGCGCGCTGATGGTGATCCCGAAAAGCCACAAGCAGGGCGTACTGGCGGCCGGCCACGACACGGCGACCACGTCCTATCCGCTGTGGACGCTCGATAACGAGACGGTAACGCGGCTCGCCGCGCAAGGCGGCATCGTGGCGCCGACCGGCAAGCCCGGCTCGGTGCTGATGTTCCACGGCAATCTGGTGCACGCTTCGCCGCTGAACATCACGCCCTATCCGCGCAAGATCGTCTATCTGACGCTGTGCGCCTGCTCCAACCACATCACCAAGTTCACGCGCGCCGAATGGATCGCGCACCGCGATTTCGCGGCGATCGTGCCGGTGGCGGATGACGCGCTGTTGGCGTACGCGCGGGCGCATAGGGTCGCGGCGGAATAGATATGAATCTCCAATCTCTCCTCGCCGCGCGGGTCGAGGCCGGCAAGCCGGTCCGGGTCGGGCTGATCGGCGCCGGCAAATTCGGCTCGATGTTTCTGGCGCAGGTGCCGTCGATCAAGGGGCTTGAAGTCGCGGTCATCGCCGATCTCGATCCGGAGCGCGCCAAACTTGCGTGCAAGACCGTGGGCTGGGATGCGGCGCGCATCGCGCGCACCCGCTTCGCCGACGACGGCCGCGCCGCGATTGCCGACGAGCGTGTCGACGTGGTGATCGAGGCGACCGGCAGTCCGAATGCCGGCATTGCGCATGCGCTCGCCGCGATCGAGGCGCGCAAGAACATCGTCATGGTCAATGTCGAGGCCGACGCGCTGGCCGGACCGCTTTTGGCCCGCAAGGCGCGCGAGGCCGGCGTCATCTATTCCATGGCCTATGGCGACCAGCCGGCGCTGATTGCCGAGTTGGTCGACTGGGCGCGCTCGGCCGGCTTTGTCGTCGCCGCAGCCGGCAAAGGCACCAAATATCTGCCGGCCTATCACGGCGTCACGCCGGACGGCGTGTGGGAGCATTACGGGCTCACCGCCGCGGAAGCCAAGGCGGCTGGCATGAATTCGCAGATGTTCAATTCGTTTCTCGACGGCACCAAATCGGCAATCGAGATGGCGGCGGTCGCCAATGCTTGCGATCTCGATGTGCCGCATGACGGCTTAATGTTTCCGCCGTGCGGCGCCGACGCGCTGGCCCGCGTGCTGCGGCCGAAGGCGTTGGGCGGCGTGCTGGACGGCGACGGCATGGTCGAAGTGGTGTCTTCGCTGCAGCGCGATGGCGCGCCGGTCGCGCGCGATCTACGCTGGGGCGTCTATGTCGTGCTCAAGGCGGGCAACGATTATGCCGCGGCCTGCTTCAAGCAATACGGCCTGCCGACCGATGCGAGCGGCCGTTATGCGGCGATGTATAAGCCGTTCCATCTGATCGGGCTGGAACTGTCGATCTCCGTGCTCAATGTGGCGCTGCGCGGCGAGCCGACCGGAAGCTGCCGCGGCTTTCGCGGCGACGCGGTGGCGGTCGCCAAGCGCGCGCTCAAAGCCGGCGAGATGCTCGACGGCGAAGGCGGCTATACCGTTTATGCCAAGCTCATTCCGGCGGAACGCAGCCTCAAGCTCGGCGCCTTGCCGATCGGGCTTGCTCATCATGTCAAACTCAATCGCAATGTCGCCGCCGGCGAGATTCTGGCCTCTGCCGACGTGGCGCTCGATGAAAATTCGCAAGCGGTCCGTCTCCGGCGCGAGATGGAGCGGCAGTGCGGCCAAGCGCCCGCTAAAGTAATGGCCGCGGAATAGCCCGTTACTCAGTCCAGATCCGCGACCGCGGCGTGGATGCGCAGCAGTTCAGGAATAGTGGCTGGATCGCGCCGGCCGAAGCCGCATTCGGTGGCGACGGAAAAATTCCCGGCGTATTTCTTCGCCGCGGCGAGCCTCTGCTTGGTGCCTTCGACGCCGTCGGTATAATGCACGAGGCCGAGGCATAATTCCGTTTCCGGCCGCAGCTTGAGCCGCTGCAACGGCGCGAAATAGGCGTCGTCGGAACGGTTGCGCGGCACCGGCATGTGAATGAGCTGGATCGGCCGCGCGATCTGCCGCGACACCCGATTGGCGAAGTCGACCATGTCGCCCATGTCGGTCGGCTCGACCACGTGGCGATGGTTCGAATCGCCGTAGCAGAGGTGATAGAGCAGATCGATATCCGCGGGAACGCGATTGCCCAGATCGACCAGGATGTTGGCGAAAGTGTCCTGCATTTCCGTTTTGCTGCGGCCGTAGCTCGACGCCTCGTTGCGTTCGAGCCGGGCGAACACGGCGGAGGCGACATCGAATTGAATCGCCAATTCGTCGTGCGGGATAGCCGCAGCGATCTTGTCGATCTCGCGCTTGAGCGCCGCGTTGTAGAGCGGATCGATCGGCGCATGAAGCGCGTCGACCAGAAACAGCCAGATCACCGAATGCGCCGGCACCAGATCGACCTGGAATTTGGTCGCGGCGAGACTTTTTCCGGATTCCTTGAGCGCCCTGAACACGGCATAAGATTGCTTGGCGATGTCGGCATAGAACAGGTTGCCGAAATCAACGTCCGCGGCGCGCAAGCCGGGTTTGAGCGTGAAGCGCTCGCGGCCAGTGCCGCCGCTTGAATGCACGCGGAAGAACTCGCCCGATTTCACAAATGCCGGGTTATCGGCAAACACCGGCTCGAGCCAGGTGATCCAGTCGCCGCGCTCGCCGGTTTCGCCGTCCGGCAGCCGTTTGATGCGCGCGCCGAGTGCGGCGCTGACTTGCGCGAAGACCTCTTGCG
>JBAQAB010000150.1:0-1662 GCA_049285535.1 Xanthobacteraceae bacterium | reverse complement strand
AGCCGGAAGTGTAAAGGATCATCGCCGGCTCGCGCGGCTGCGGCACGACCGCTTCGAACGAACCGGGATCGAGAAACGCGTCGAAGGCGCTGCCGAACGTGACGCTCGGAATATCCGGCGGGCAGTCCGCTGCGCGCAGCGCATCGCAGAACACCAGCCGCGCGCCGGCGTCGCGCAAAATGAAATGGATGGTGTCGCGCGGAAACTTGAAGTTCACCGGCACCGCGACCAGGCCGGCACGCATGATGCCGTAATAGGCGGCGAGATATTCAGCGCGATTGAGCGACAAGAGCGCGACGCGATCGCCGCGCTGCAAGCCGCGCTTGACGAGCGCGCGCGCCACGCCGTTCGCCATGGCATCGAGTTGCGCGAAGGTGAATTCGCGCGGCGCCGCTTCGCCGCCGAGATCGATGATCGCGGTTTTCGCCAAGTCGCGATTGCGGACGATCAGGTCGCCGAGATTGGAAAATGTTTGCATCCAATCAGCGATCGGATATCTCGACGATGGTGTCGCCCCGTTCCAGGGCGGCAACGATGGCCGGAAATTGCTCGCTGAAGCGCTGACGGAGCGCTCGTTTGGTCGTGTTTCCGATACGAACCCAGACGACTGCAGGACCATCGGTGTCAAGCGCGCGCATCAGCACAAAATCCTCGTCCTTGGTGACCAAGACGGCGTCCATCGCCGCAGCGCGAGACCAGATTGTTTGGTCGGGGGCGCTCGCTAGTCCCAGGTCCGCCACATGCGCAGCTTGATGCCCGTAAGCTGAAAATTGATGAACCAGGCTTGGTGGCAGTTGTGCGTCGATCAAAAACCGCACTTTAGGAAAGCCGGATTACCGGATGGTCGGAAAGTCGCGCGGCATATTCAAGCGATGCGGTGATATCGGCCTCTTCCAGATATGGGTAATCAGCGAGAATTTCCGCAGGCGTCGCGCCGCCAGCTAACAGCTCCAAAATATCGGTCACGCGAATTCGCTGGCCCCGGATGCACGGACGCCCTCCCAGCACCTGTGGATCTGACGTGATTCGGTCCAGATTGTTCGGCATCGATTCACCTTCTCGCGGCTGGTTGCAGATCAAATATAGCAAAAATCGCTATTGAAAGCACCTGTCCCGGCGCAGCTTCACGCCTTCGGCGGTGACGGCGGCGCGGTGAGATAGGTGCCGCGGCCGCTGGCGATCAGCTTGCCGTGCAGATCGAAGATGCGCGCCTCGGCGGTGGCGAGTTGCGCGCCGGCGCGCACCACTTTGCCGTGGGCGATGAGATCGCCGCGCAGCGCCGGCCGGTGATAGTCGACGCGCAGGTCGATGGTCGGCACGCCGCGGCCGGTCTGCTTGACCATGGCCCAATCGGCGGCGAGGTCGATCAGCGCCGCAAGAATGCCGCCATGGGTGATGCCGCGCTCGGAATTGACCACCCACTCCTCGCGCCAGGTGGCCCGGATTTCGATGCCGTCGTCGCTCACAGCGACCACCGAAAGCCCGAGCCACTGATGAAACGGCGCGCGGGTGACCAGGGCCTGGATTTGTTCGAAGCTGAGTTCGGCGGGCATTGCAATCATCCGACTATGTTTTTCGTCATGGCCGGGCTCGTCCCGGCCATCCACGTCTTTCTTGTTTAGAGCATAAGCAAGACGTGGATGCCCGGCACAAGGCCGGGCA
>JBAQAB010000149.1:0-15604 GCA_049285535.1 Xanthobacteraceae bacterium | reverse complement strand
GTCCAGCCCTCGCCGACCTGCGTGGCGGCCTTGCTGCCATCCTGGAAATCGTCATGGGTGATCGTCAAACGGCTTTGGCCCTTCCCAATCGCCTCGATTTCGAAAGTTACGCGCGACGGTTTTTCTTGCGAAAATTCGCCCAGTTCCGGTCGCCACGTCACAGAAAGCCTACGCGGCGGATCGTAGCTCAGCACCGTCCCCCGATTGAGCACCTGTACGCCGTTCTTGAATAGCGAGGCGCCGCCGCGCTTGGTCTCGACGACGACATAAAATCCCGACAGATACCGGGCGCTTGTTTGGGAATCCGTCAGCGCTTGCCAAATTTTTTCCGGGGCCGCGGCGATAAAGGTGACATAAACGAAATTCGGCTTACTCATCGCGTAACTCCAACGCTCGTTTCATGTCGCTCAACGCTTGCAGGCGTGAGCGTTCGAATTTCCCGATCCAGCGCTCGCCGATCTCGTGGATCGGCACCGGATTGAGGTAGTGCAGCTTCTCCCGCCCCCGCCGCACGGTGGCGACGAGGTTGGCGTCCTCCAAAATCGCCAGATGCTTGCTCACCGCTTGCCGCGTCATGGCTGCACCAGATTTGGCAAGCCGCGCGCACAGCTGGTTAAGCGTCTGGCCGTTGTCGGCGCGCAGCCGGTCGAGCAGCTCTCTGCGGCTTGCATCGGCCAGCGCCTTGAACACTAAATCCATGGCAACAATATGCAACCATTTGGTTGCTTGTCAAGGCACTCAAATAACCCAACCGGCAGCGTCATGAGCGATCGAGAGTTACTGCACGCAGCCGCCGATATATTGGCTGCGCGCGGTGCCCGGCACGTTATAAAGGCCGGACTGGAAGGCGCAGCGCGAGGCGCGGTCCTGGAACGTCTCTGTGCCGTGCGGCAGATTAGGGACGGGATTTGCCACACCCGGGACGACGGATGGACCTTGTTCCTGGGGCAATGCCGGCAATGTCAGCCGGCCGCCGCCCTCCGGCGGGATGAGTTCGGTCCGCGGCAACGGCGTCGGCAGCACCGAACCCGACGAGCCCCGCACGACAGATAAATTAGCGTTCGGATATTTCTTCGTGAGCTCGCGCGATTGCGGCGCCATCATGTGCCGCTTTTTGACCGACGCTTTGCCATGGTGGCGCGGCACCGTGCCGCGCTCCGGCGCCATGATCGAGTAGGGAAAGCCGCTGTCGCCGCCCATTTCGAAATCGCGCGCCTGCGCGGCGGCACTGACCGCCGTCGCGAGCGCAAAACCGAAGATCAGGCTATTTCGAATACCCACTCGCGCCTCATCCGGCAGGCAGCACGATCATCGGCATAAACCCCGCGCGATGCGCGTTGTTCCTGGCGTTACTCGCCGGGGGCTTCCTCGATCGGATCATAGCGCTTGGCGTCGAGCCCGAGCAGATTCCATGATTGTTCCATGTGCGGCGGTAGCGGCGCGGCGACATCGATCGTGCCGCCGCGCGGATGCGGCACGGCGATGCGGCGGGCGAGCAGATGCAGCTTGTTCTGCATACCGCCGGGCAGCTGCCAGTTTTCGAGTGAAAAATATTTCGGATCGCCGACGATCGGATGGCCGATATGGGCCATATGCGCGCGCAATTGATGGGTGCGGCCGGTCACCGGCTTGAGCGACAGCCAGGCGAGGAGCGGCCCAGATGTGTCAACCACCGCGTAGTAAGTCACGGCATGCATCGCGCCTTTTTCGCCGTGCTGCGCGATGCGCATGAATGATTCATCCTCCTGCTCCTGCTTGGCGAGAAACGTCGAGACGCGGCCCTGCTGCACCTTCGGCACCCCCGCAACCAAGGCCCAGTAGACTTTGCGCGCCGAGCGCGATCGGAATGTTTTGGCGAGCGCCGCCGCCGCAAAGCGCGTCTTGGCGACGAGCAGACAGCCGGCGGTATCTTTGTCGAGCCGGTGCACCAGGCGCGGCCGCTGACCTTGCGCGTCGCGCATCACCCCCAGCATGCCGTCGAGATGGCGCGTGGTGCCGGAACCGCCCTGCACCGCGAGCCCCATCGGCTTGTTGAGCACCAGCACGTCGGCGTCTTCGTAAAGCGTGATGGACTTGAGAAATTCCCGCGTCTTGTCGTCAGCCGCATCGCCCGGTGCGCCCGGCTTCGGTGCATCGAGGCGCAGCGGCGGAATGCGGATGGTCTGACCGGCCTCGAGCCGGTTCTTCGGCTGGGTGCGCTTGCCATTGACCCGCACCTCGCCTTTACGGATGACGCGCTGGATGTGGGAGAAGCTCAGGCCCGGAAAGCGCGATTCGAGAAAACGGTCGACGCGCATGCCGGATTCGTCGGGCGTAACGGCGACGTTTTGGACGCTGGTCGGCATTTGAACCGGCACGGCAACTTGTGTTTCGCCATCCCCGGGTGCGCGGCCGACGGGTCCAGCCGGCGGCCGGGCCGATGACAAACTCCGCCGCCCCTCGAAGGATGTACGGTCCGGGCGACCGCCCCGCCCGAGATCGGGTTTGCCCGATTTTGGTTTCCTAAATTGCGAGCCTGCATTGGCCGACTTATTGGGTCGCTTCCCGGCAGCGTCAGAGTGACGGTGAACGGAACGATGCTGGTGCCTGGAGCCGGTAATCTGCTTGCCGCCCCCGGGTTGCCTCGGCCCTCGATCGCTTCTCACGTGCCACTCCGCTCGCGCCGCATCTTGGCCCAGTATTCCAGCCGCTTCCTGATCTCGCGCTCAAAGCCGCGCTCGGGCGGATCGTAGAATTGCCGGCGGCCAAGCGCCTCCGGGAAATAATCCTGGCCGGAAAACGCTTCCGCCGTGTCGTGATCGTATTCGTAGCCCGAACCGTAGCCCTCGGTTTTCATCAACTGGGTGGGCGCATTGAGGATGTGCTTGGGCGGCAGCAGCGAACCCGCTTCCTTCGCCGTGCGCATGGCTTCGCCGAACGCGACATAGGTGGCGTTCGATTTCGGCGCGGTGGCGATGTAGATCACCGCCTCGGCAATGGCGAGCTCGCCTTCCGGCGAGCCGAGGAAATCGTAGGCGTCCTTGGCGGCATTGGCGACGACCAGCGCCTGCGGATCGGCCAGCCCGATGTCCTCGACCGCCATGCGCACGACACGCCGCGCCAGATAAAGCGGGTCCTCGCCGGCATCGAGCATGCGGCAGAGATAATAAAGCGCCGCATCGGCGTCGGAGCCGCGCACCGATTTATGCAGTGCGCTGATCAGATTGTAATGGCCGTCCTGCTTCTTGTCGTAGATCGGCGCCCGTCGCTGCACCACTTTTTGCAGGCCCGCGGCATCGAAGGTCTCCCCCTGGCGCGCGGCGCGCCAGACTTCTTCCGCCAGCGTCAACGCGGCGCGGCCGTCGCCGTCGGCCATGCGGGTCAGCGAGGCGCGTGCATCCGCATCGAGCGGCAGCTTCCGGCCTTCGATCGCCTCGGCGCGGGCAAGCAGCTTCTCGACAGCCTCGGCGTCGAGCGATTTGAACACAAGGACGCGGGCGCGCGACAACAGCGGCGCAATCAGCTCGAACGACGGGTTCTCGGTGGTGGCACCGACCAGCACGATGGTGCCGTCCTCCATCACCGGCAGAAATGAATCCTGCTGCGCGCGGTTGAAGCGGTGAATCTCGTCGACGAAGAGCAGCGTGCCCTGCCCGGTCTCGCGGCGCAGCCGCGCCGCGTCGAACACTTTCTTCAAGTCGGCAACGCCGGAGAAAATCGCGGAAATTTGCTCAAAATAGAGCTCGGTCGCGTGCGCAAGGAGCCGCGCCACCGTGGTTTTTCCAGTGCCGGGCGGGCCCCAGAAGATCAGCGAGCCGAGGGAGCGGGTGTCGAGCATTCGCGTGAGCGCGCCGTCGGGGCCAAGCAGATGATCTTGGCCGACGACGTCGCCGAGCCTATCGGGGCGGAGCTTATCGGCGAGCGGCCGCGGCGCGTCATGCTCCAGGCCGGCGGCCGCGAACAGGCTTGGTCCCTTTTTAGGGCGCGAGCTCATCCGGAAAACATGACGGAGATCTGCTGGCCGCCGCGCATCAGTGTAATACGCCATTGCCGGCTGCCGGTGCCGGCGACGCGATCGAGGTCGGCGGGTTTCTCGATTTTCTGATTGTTGACGGAAACGATGATGTCGCCCTTCTGGAAGCCGATCGACTGCGCCTCCGAGCCGTCGGCGACGTCGGTGACCACTACTCCTTGAGCGTTCGGATCGAGCCGCATCTCGTCGGCCAAAGCCGGCGACAGATTTGCCACCGTGGCGCCGCGAAACGGCGAGCGGGCGCGAATCTCAAGCTCCTCGCGCGGGGTGTCCGGGAGGCTCTGCAGGGTCACCGGTACGACTATGGCATGGCCCTGCCGGATCACGCCGAGCTGCGCCGTGCCGCCGAGCGGCTTGGTGGCGAAGCGGTAATTAAAGGCGGTCGGATCGTCGACCGCGGTACCATCGACGCTGACGATAACGTCGCCGGTCTTGATGCCGGCATGCCCGGCCGGACTGTCGGCGGCGACGTTCGCCACCAATGCGCCGCTCGGCCGCTGCAGGCCGAGGCTGTCGGCGATGTCCGGCGTCACCTCCTGCAGCTTGGCGCCGAGCCAAGCCCGTTTGACCGTCCCGCTGCCGTCTTCCGCGGAGGCGACCACGATGCGCACCATGTTCGCGGGGATGGCGAAGCCGATGCCCTGCGATCCGCCCGAGCGCGAATAGATCGCCGAGTTGAGGCCGACCATGCGGCCGCTCATATCCACCAGTGGACCGCCGGAATTGCCGGGGTTGATGGCGGCGTCGGTCTGGATGAAGAACTGATAGTCACTGACACCGACGTCGGTGCGCGCCACCGCCGAGACGATGCCGTGCGTCACCGTCTGGCCGACGCCGAACGGATCGCCGATCGCCAGCACCACGTCGCCGACTTGCGCCTCGTCGGAATTGGCGAATTGCAAGGTCGGAAACCGCTCCTTAGCGCCTTTGATACGCAAAACAGCCAGATCGCTGCGCTGGTCTTTGAGTACGATATCGGCGGCGAATTCGCGCTTGTCGGACAGCGCGACCTTCACTTCGCTGGCGCCTTCGATGACATGATAATTGGTGACGACAAGGCCGGACGAGTCGACGATGACCCCGGAGCCGAGCGAGCGCTCAACCTGCTGCCGTGGCACCACGCCGAAGAACTGCCGGAAGAATGGATCGGCCAGAAAGGGATTGCTATTTTCGATGACGCGCGCCGCGTAGACGTTCACCACCGCCGGCGCTACCCGTTTCACGATCGGCGCGAAGGAAAGCTGCAGCTGGGCGGGCGAAGTCGGTACCTGACGCTGGACCTGGCTATCCTGGGCGCCGGCACCCGACAGCGAAACTGCCAACAGGACGAGCGCAGCAGCCGAAACGGCGAAAACATGCAGACGCGGCATGGAAAACCCCGATTCAATGCGCTCGGATATAGGCATCCGACCGAGGCCGTAGAAGGTTGACGATGTCGCCCCTCGCGCTCGCTGGCCGTTACGCTGCGGCGGGCGCTTCCTCCCCAGCTCCGCGCTCATGGACCGGGCCGGAATCGAGCCCCTTGGCATCGACGTCGCGGTCGACGAATTCGATCACCGCAACCGGGGCGGAATCGCCGTAGCGATAGCCGGCCTTGAGCACGCGGGTATAGCCGCCGTTGCGCTCCTTGTAGCGCGGGCCGATCACGTCGAAGAGTTTCTTGACCATAGCGAGGTCGCGCATCTGGGAGATCGCTTGGCGACGAGCATGCAGTCCGCCACGCTTGCCGAGCGTAACGAGCTTCTCGACCACCGGGCGTAAATCCTTCGCCTTCGGCAGCGTAGTGACGATCTGCTCGTGCTTGATCAGCGATGCGGCGAGATTTGCCAGCATCGATTTGCGATGATCCGAGCGGCGGCTGAACTTACGGTGGGTTTTGCCGTGGCGCATATTCTCACTCGTTCCCGACTACCGATCGAAGATCAGTAATGATCCTCGAACCGCTTGGCCAATTCCTCGATGTTTTCCGGCGGCCAGCCCGGCACTTCCATGCCGAGATGCAGCCCCATCTGAACCAGCACCTCCTTGATCTCGTTGAGCGATTTGCGGCCGAAATTCGGCGTACGCAGCATCTCGGCTTCGGTCTTCTGAACGAGATCGCCGATATAGACGATGTTGTCGTTCTTCAGGCAGTTGGCCGACCGTACCGACAGCTCGAGCTCGTCGACCTTCTTGAGGAAGGCTGGATTGAAGGCGAGATCGGGGATCGCCTCGTGCGCGGTCTCGCGCTTGGGCTCCTCGAAATTGACGAACACGTTGAGCTGGTCTTGCAGGATGCGCGCGGCATAAGCGAGCGCGTCCTCCGGGCTCAGCGCGCCGTTGGTCTCGATCGACAGCGTCAGCTTGTCGTAGTCGAGAATCTGGCCTTCGCGGGTGTTCTCGACCTTGTAGGACACTTTGCGCACCGGCGAGTACAGACTGTCGACCGGGATCAGCCCGATCGGAGCGTCCTCGGGACGGTTGCGCTCCGCCGGCACATAGCCCTTGCCGGTGTTCACCGTGAATTCCATGCGGATCTCGGCACCTTCGTCGAGCGTACACAGCACGAGATCGGGATTGAGCACGACCACGTCGCCGACGGTCTGAATGTCGCTGGCGGTGACCGTGCCGGGCCCCTGTTTTTTCACCACCATGCGCTTGGGGCCGTCGCCCTGCATCTTGATGGCGATGTCCTTGATATTGAGCACGATGTCGGTCACGTCCTCGCGCACGCCGGCGATCGAGGAGAACTCGTGCAGCACGCCGTCGATGTGCACCGACTGCACTGCCGCGCCCTGCAGAGACGAAAGCAAAATTCGCCGCAGCGCATTGCCCAGCGTCACGCCGAAGCCGCGTTCGAGCGGCTCGGCGATCACTGTCGCCGAACGGCGCGTGTCGGTTCCGGGGCCGATCTGCAGCTTGTTGGGTCTGATCAGTTCCTGCCAATTCTTTTGAATCGTCACGTTATCACCCATGGTGTTGCGCGGCGCCAACGTCTCGCGCGCCCCACTCCGCTCCGCGGGGCCAAAATTGGTTTGATGCTCAAGCGGCGGCAGATGTTCCATTTGATCCATCGACCGGATTTCCTATACGCGCCGCCGCTTGCGCGGGCGGCAGCCATTGTGTGGGATCGGCGTCACGTCGCGGATCGAAGTGATGGTGAAACCGGCCGCCTGCAACGAACGCAGCGCCGACTCGCGCCCAGAACCGGGACCGGCAACCTCGACTTCGAGAGTACGCATGCCGTGTTCTTGCGCCTTCTTGGCGGCGTCCTCGGCGGCGACCTGCGCCGCATAAGGCGTCGACTTACGCGAGCCCTTGAAACCCATCGTGCCCGCCGTGGACCAGGCGATGGTATTGCCTTGGACGTCGGTGATCGTGATCGTGGTATTGTTGAACGACGCGTTCACGTGCGCGACGCCCGAAGCGATGTTTTTGCGTTCGCGTTTGCGAACGCGCGTAGCTTCCTTACCCATTCTGAACCCTTAATCCTGGATCGGAGCCGGCGGCTCCGCTGCCGTCACGTCGTCCTGCTCCACGCGCTATTTCTTCTTGCCGGCGATCGCCTTGGCCGGACCCTTCCGGGTCCGGGCGTTGGTGTGCGTCCGTTGGCCACGCACCGGGAGACCGCGGCGGTGGCGCAGACCGCGATAGCAACCAAGATCCATCAGCCGCTTGATGTTCATGGCGACTTCACGCCGCAGGTCGCCCTCGACCATATAGTCGCGGTCGATCATTTCGCGCAGTTGCAGAACTTCCTGGTCGGTCAATTGCGACACCCGGTGCGATTCCGGTATCGATACTTTGCCCAGGATTTCATGAGCCTTGGCGCCGCCAATGCCATAGACGTACTGCAGCGCGATCACGATGCGCTTGTTGGTCGGCAGGTTGACGCCAGCGATACGAGCCAAGTCAGTTACTCCTCAAGCCAGTTGCTTCTTGCCGCGGTCCAGCCACGGACGACCCGTAGCGCTCGACCCGTCCCCACCGGTTCCAATGTCACCCGAGAAGGCCACAAACGTAAAAAGCCAGCGCCTGCCCGCCGTTTCGGCTTGGCATCGCTGCTAAAGCTCCGACTGGATATTTCAGGCTTATTAATGGATTCAAAGGGCTTTCGTCAACCTCGGTTGGCATTTTCTTCTGTGAACTTGATTAGCGCCGGCGGCGGCTGCGGCGGGCCGTTCGCTTGGGCGAGTGTACCTTGGCCTTTGCAGGCTTGCGGCGAGACGCGATTGCCCTCTTTTCGGACTTTTTTCCTATTACTCCCATTCCTGGACGCCTACGGCGCCGCGGTTTGAGGGGTTGAGGTCTTCGCTTTTTTTTTTGCCGGCAGCCAATGGCCGGTCAGCGGGCAAGAGCTTGTCGATGGCTGCCGTCACATCGGAGATGGGCGCCATGCCGTTGACGGTCCGCAACAGGCCCTTCTGCCGGTAATAGGCGATCAGCGGAGCGGTCTGCTCACGATAGGCCCGAAGCCGGTTATGCAGCACTTCCGGATTGTCATCCTCGCGCAGCGTCTCGCCGCGTGCCTCCATCTCGGCAATGCGGCTTTCGATCCGCCGCATCAGGGCATCCTCGTCCACCCGCAGCTCGACCACCGCATCGAGCCCGCAGCCTTTGGTTTCCAGCAAACGGTCCAGCGCCGTGGCTTGGGGCACAGTTCGCGGGAAACCATCCAGAATAAAGCCTTTGCGCGCGTCCGGCTCTTCGATACGCTGGCCGACGATCCCGACCACGACGCTGTCGGGCACCAAGCCGCCGCGCGCCATAATCTCCTGCGCCTGGCGGCCGACCGGCGTCCCGGCCTTGGCCGCCGCCCGCAGCATATCCCCAGTCGACAGTTGGACTATCCCGTATTTGCCGACGAGCCGTAGGGCCTGCGTTCCCTTGCCAGCCCCCGGCGGGCCAAGCAGGATCAATCTCATCGACGGCGCCCCCTCAATTTCGATCTTTTTATCAGGCCTTCGTACTGGTGAGCCAAGAGGTAACCCTGGACTTGCGCCACAGTATCCATGGTCACGCTGACCACGATCAAGAGCGATGTCCCGCCAAAATAGAATGGCACCGCTGCGTAGGAGATGAGGATCTCCGGAAACAAGCACACTATCGCAAGATAGCCCGCACCGATGACTGTGATACGCGACAATACGTAATCGATATATTCGGCAGTGCGCTCGCCGGGCCGGATACCCGGAATAAAGCCGCCGTGCTTTTTCAGGTTGTCCGCGGTCTCGGTCGGATTGAACACGATCGCCGTATAGAAAAAGGCGAAAAAGACGATCAACCCTACGTAAAGAATGAGAAAGAGCGGCCGGCCGTGCGCCAGTTGCGTGGTGATGACGGTGAGCCACCCTGGCCCCTGCCCGGAGGTGAAATTGGCCACCGTCGTCGGCAGTAACAGCAGCGATGACGCGAAGATTGGCGGAATGACGCCCGAGGTGTTGAGCTTGAGCGGCAGATGCGAGGACTGGCCCTCGAACATGCGATTGCCGACCTGACGCTTGGGATACTGGATCAACAGCCGGCGCTGCGCCCGCTCCATGAACACGATGAAGGTGATGACCGCGATCACCATGAGGATGACGATGAGAATAAGACCGGTGGATAGCGCCCCCTGACGACCGAGTTCGAGGGTGCCTGCGATCGCCGACGGCAATTGCGCGACGATGCCCGACATGATGATAAGGGAAGTGCCGTTGCCGATGCCGCGCTGGGTGATCTGCTCACCGACCCACATCAGGAATATGGTGCCGCCGGTAAGCGTGATCACCGTCGAGATGCGAAAGAACAGGCCCGGATCGCTGACCACGTGAGCAGCGCCTTCCAGGCCTACGGCAATGCCGTAGGCCTGGAACGCGGCCAGCACCACCGTCAGGTAACGGGTGTACTGGTTGATCATCTTGCGGCCGGCCTCACCCTCTTTCTTGAGTTGTTCGAGGGTCGGCGACACGGTCGTCATCAGCTGGATGATGATCGATGCCGAGATGTAGGGCATGATATTGAGCGCGAAGATCGCCATGCGGTGGATGCCGCCGCCGGCGAACATGTTGAACATGCCCAGAATGCCGCCTTGCTGCGATTGGAAAATCTGGTCCCAGGCGTTCGGATCGATGCCGGGCAGCGGGATGTAGGTGCCGAGCCGATAGACCAATAGCGCGCCGAGCGTGAACCAGATGCGCTTCTTCAACTCTTCGGCCTTGGCGAGCGCCGAGAAGTTGAGATTGGCCGCCAGTTGTTCTGCTGCAGAGGCCATGCGCTCTAAGTCCCCTTCGTCACGTCATGGCCGGGCTCGTCCCGCCCATCCACGCCCTCGTTCACAGGTAGAAGTCGTAGATGCCCGGCACAAGGCCGGGCCGGATGCCTGTCAGGCCGCCTGCTCGCTCGTCTCCGCCTTGGGGGCGAGGATTTCAACAGTGCCGCCGGCCTTTTCCACCGCGGCGACCGCCGATTTCGAGGCGCCAAAGACGGCAAACGTCACCTTCGCCTTGATTTCGCCGGCCCCGAGCAGCCGCACACCGTCCTTGGCGCGGCGCAGCACGCCGGCCTTGACCAAAGCCGCGGCGTCGATCTTGCCGGCGGCATCGAGCGTGCCGGCATCGATGGCAGCCTGGACGCGCCCGAGATTTATCTCGTTGAGCTTACGCGCGAATTTCGTGTTCCTAAAGCCGCGTTTCGGCAAACGGCGATGCAGCGGCATCTGACCGCCCTCGAAGCCCTTGATGCGCACGCCGGAGCGTGCGGTCTGGCCCTTGCCGCCGCGGCCGCCGGTCTTGCCCTTGCCCGATCCGACGCCGCGGCCGATGCGCTTGCGCGTCTTGCGGGCTCCGGGACGGCCGGAAAGGTCGTGAAGCTGCATGGCTATTTCTCCACCACTTCGACGAGATGAGCGACCTTGGCGATCATGCCGCGGGTTTGCGGGGTGTCGCGAAGCTCTGCGACTCGCCCGATCTTATTTAGCCGCAATCCGACCAGCGTTGCGCGCTGGCTGTGATGGCGGCGTGACGGACTGGCGGTCTGCCGGACTTTGACGGTCTTGCCGGCGTGTTTATCGGCGTTCATGGCGGGCTCCGGTTCAATCGGCCGGCGCTTCGGCATCGACGTCGCGGCGGCGCGCCTGCAACGCCGAAACCTTGACGTTACGGCGGGCAGCGACCGTGCGTGGCGAGTCCTGACGCTTGAGCGCGTCAAACGTGGCGCGCACGACGTTATAAGGGTTGGACGTGCCGATCGATTTCGCCACCACGTCCTGCATGCCGAGCGTCTCGAACACTGCACGCATCGGACCACCGGCAATGATCCCGGTGCCGGGCGGTGCGGCGCGCAGATAGACCTTGCCGGCGCCGTGCCGGCCGGCGACGTCATGGTGCAGCGTGCGGCCTTCGCGCAGCGGCACCCGTGTCAGCCCGCGCTTGGCCGCCTCGGTTGCTTTGCGGATCGCCTCCGGCACTTCGCGCGCCTTGCCGTGGCCGAAGCCGACCCGGCCCTTCTGATCGCCGACCACGACCAGCGCGGCGAAGCCGAAGCGGCGGCCGCCCTTCACCACCTTGGCGACGCGGTTGATGTGCACGAGCTTGTCGACGAACTCGCTGTCGCGCTCTTCGTTTCTTCGCTCGCGGGGTTCACGTGCCATATCAATGAGCCTTTATCGGTCGAACTCGTTTGCAGTTTTCAGAATTTGAGTCCGCCCTCGCGGGCGGCTTCAGCCAAGGCCTTGACCCGGCCGTGATAAAGATAGCCGCCTCGGTCGAACACGACGTCCTCGATGCCCTTTTCCTTGGCGCGTTCGGCAATGAGCTTGCCGACCGCCTTCGCGGCGTCGACGCTGGCTCCGGTCTTGAGGCCTTCGCGCGCCGTCTTCTCGATCGAAGATGCCGACGCGAGCGTAACGCCCTGATCGTCGTCGATCACCTGCGCGTAGATGTGCTTGGACGAGCGGTACACCGAGAGCCGCTTGCGCTCGCCGGCGGCTTGCCGCAAGGCACCGCGCACACGGCCTTGCCGTCGCATGAACCTGTCGCTGAGCTTGGTCATTGCGCGCCTGCCTTACTTCTTCTTGCCTTCCTTACGGAAGATGCGTTCGTCGGAATATTTGATGCCTTTGCCCTTGTACGGCTCCGGCGGCCGATATTCGCGGATTTCGGCGGCGACCTGGCCGACCTTCTGCCGGTCGCTGCCGCTGATGACGATTTCGACCGGCCGTGGCGTAGCGATCGTGATGCCTTCGGGGATCGGATAGATGATGTCGTGGCTGTAGCCGAGCGCGATCTGCAGGTTCTTACCCTGCACCGCCGCGCGGTAGCCGACGCCGTTGATCTCGAGCCGTTGCTCGAAGCCCTTAGTGACCCCGGTAATAAGGTTGGCGATCAGCGTGCGCGACGTTCCCCACTGCGAGCGGGCGCGCTTGGTCTCGGCGCGCGGCTCGACCTTGATCTGGCCGCCATCGAGTTTGACCGATACGTCATCGTGCAAGGCGACCGAAAGCGCGCCCTTGGGGCCCTTCACCTTGACGGTCTGGCCCTCGACATTGGCAGTGATCCCGGAGGGCACCGCTATTGCTCGTTTACCGATCCGCGACATCAGAACACCGTGCACAGGATTTCGCCGCCGACATTGGCATCGCGGGCGTCGTGGTCGGCCATGACGCCCTTCGGCGTCGACACGATCGTCACGCCGAGCCCGTTATTGATGCGCGGCATGTTCTTGACCGAGGTATAGACGCGGCGGCCCGGCTTCGACACCCGTTCAATCTCCCGGATCACCGGCTCGCCGTCGAAATATTTCAGCTCGATCTCGATTTCGGAACGGCCGTCCTTCTCGACCACGGCGTAGCCGCGGATATAGCCTTCCACCTTGAGCACTTCGAGCACGCTTTCGCGCAGCTTCGAATTCGGCGAGCTGACTTTCGACTTGTTGCGCATCTGCGCGTTGCGGATGCGGGACAGGAGATCGCCGATCGGATCGTTCATGGCCATCGTGCGCTCCTCCTACCAGCTCGACTTCACCAGGCCCGGGATCAGCCCCTTCGAGCCGAGCTCCCGCAGCGCGATGCGCGACAATTTATGCTTGCGATAGTAGCCGCGCGGCCGGCCCGTCAGCTCGCAGCGATTGCGAATGCGGGTGGCGGAGGAATTGCGCGGCATCTCGGCAAGCTTCAGCGTCGCGGCGAAGCGCTCTTCCACCGGTTTCGACTTGTCGCGTGCGATCGCCTTGAGCCGCCCGCGGCGGCCGGAAAATTTCTTCGTCATCCGGCGGCGCCGGTTGTTCTTTTCTATCGAACTCTTCTTCGCCATCTAGTGCTCCCAATGTCCCGCGTTTGAGGCCCGCTCGGCCTCACTGCCGGAACGGAAAATTGAATGCCGCCAACAAGGCCCGCGCCTGGTCGTCGTCGCGCGCCGTGGTGCAGACCGTGATGTCCATGCCCCAGATATCGGTCGCCTTGTCGTAGTCGATTTCCGGGAACACGATGTGTTCCTTGATGCCGAGCGTGTAATTGCCGCGGCCATCAAAACTCTTCGGGTTGAGTCCGCGAAAATCGCGCACCCGCGGCAGCGCGATGTTGATCAATCGGTCGAGAAACTCGTACATGCGCGCCTTGCGCAGCGTCACCTTGCAGCCGATCGCCTGACCGGCGCGCAGCTTATAGGTGGCGATCGACTTGCGCGCCTTGGTGACGACCGCCTTCTGCCCGGTAATCAGCCCGAGATCGGTGGCGGCGCCGTCGACCTTTTTCTTATCGGCGACACCTTCGCCGATGCCCATGTTGATGACGATCTTGTCCAGCGTCGGCACCTGGAAGCGGTTCTTATAGCCGAACTGCTCGGCGAGCTTGCTGCGGATCGCCTCCTCGAACTGCACTTTCAAGCGGGCCGGCACGCGGGGCTCGGCCTCGCGCGTCGCCGCCGGCTTGCCGCCGGCGTTGCCCTCGGCAGCGGCCTTATCGGCCCGCGCCTGCCTGGCCGCCTTCTTGTTGTCCTTCTCAGCCCTCGCGGTCTGCTCCGGTGTCGGCGGCCGCTGGGCCTTGTCGGGCCTTTTTGCTTGCTTCTCGTCCGTATCAGCCATCGATCTCGACTCCCGAGCGCTTGGCGAAGCGCACCTTCTTGCGGTCCTCGCCCTTGCCGACGATTTTGAACCCGACGCGTGTCGGCTTGCCGTCCTTGGGATCGGCGAGCGCGACGTTCGACAGGTGAATCGGCGCTTCCTTGGAAATGATGCCGCCTTCCTGCGACGCGCTTTGGCGCTGATGGCGCTTGACCAGATTGATGCCGCGCACCAGCACGCGCGCGTCGTCGCGATGCATTCCAATGACCTCGCCGGTGCGGCCCTTATCGCGGCCGGCGATGACGATGACGTTGTCGCCCTTCTTGATCCGCGCCGCCATCACAGCACCTCCGGCGCCAGCGAGATGATTTTCATGTGATTCTTGGCCCGCAACTCGCGCGGCACCGGTCCGAAAATGCGGGTGCCGACCGGTTCGTTCTGCGGCGTCATCAGCACCGCGGCATTGCGGTCGAAGCGGATGATCGAGCCGTCGGCACGCTTGATGTCCTTGGAGATACGCACGATCACCGCCTTCATCACGTCGCCCTTCTTGACGCGGCCGCGCGGGATCGCCTCCTTCACCGAGACGACGATGACATCGCCGATGGTGGCGTATTTCCGTTTGGAGCCGCCCAGCACCTTGATGCACATGACGCGGCGCGCGCCGGAATTGTCCGCCACGTCGAGGTTAGTTTGCATCTGGATCATGGGTTACCCCACTCTTTCCATTCCGGTCGTATCACGACTTACGACGCCTTCTTTTTCTCGCCCCGCACGACCGCCCAGCGCTTGAGCTTGGAAATCGGGCGATGCTCTTCAATCCACACCATGTCGCCGACCTTGAACTCGTTGTTCTCGTCGTGCGCATAGTATTTCTTCGAACGGCGGATCGTCTTTTTGAACATGGGATGGGTAAAGCGGCGTTCCACCTTCACCACCACCGTCTTGGCCTGTTTGTCGCTCACCACGACGCCCTGCAGGGTCCGTTTTGGCATTTTGTTCCTCTTAGCTCTTCGCCGCAGGGCGCTTGACGCGCGAAATGGTCTTCAGTCGCGCGATGTCGCGCCGCACTTCGCGCACGCGCGCGGTATTTTCCAATTGTCCGCTGGCGCGCTGGAAGCGCAGGTTGAAGTGCTCCTTCTTGAGCTTGAGCACTTCGTCGTCGATCTGATCGATCGTCATCGCTCTGATATCGGCCGGTTTCATGTCACGCGCCTATTCGCTGATCCGTTCGACGAAGCGGGTCTTGATCGGCAATTTGGCGGCGGCAAGCGCCAGCGCCTCCTTGGCGACGCCGAGGGTCACGCCGTCGATCTCAAACAGGATGCGGCCGGGTTTGACCCGCGCCACCCACAATTCCGGTGTGCCTTTGCCCGAGCCCATGCGCACTTCGAGCGGCTTCTTCGACACCGGGACGTCGGGGAACATGCGTATCCAGACCCGCCCAGAGCGCTTCATGTGGCGGGTCAATGCACGCCGCGCCGCTTCGATCTGCCGCGCGGTGACCCGGTCGGGCTCGGTCGCCTTCAAGCCGTACTGGCCGAATGCAAGGATGGCGGCACTGGTGGCCACGCC
>JBAQAB010000148.1:0-5664 GCA_049285535.1 Xanthobacteraceae bacterium | reverse complement strand
ACCTGTCGCAGCATGTCGGCGGCTTCGTGCTCACGCGCGAACGTCTCGACGAGACGGTCCCCATCGGCAATGCCGCCATGGAGGAGCGCACCTTCATCGAGTGGGACAAGGACGATATCGACACGCTTGGCCTGATGAAGGTCGACGTGCTTGCGCTCGGCATGCTGAGCTGCCTGCGCCGCGGACTCGATCTTTTGCAGGCGCATTACGGCAAGGATTATTCGCTCGCCACGCTGCCGGCCGACGACGCGACCGTCTACGACATGCTGTCGCGCGCCGACTCGATCGGCGTGTTCCAGGTCGAGAGCCGCGCGCAGATGTCGATGCTGCCGCGGCTAAAACCGCAATGCTTCTACGATCTCGTCATCGAGGTCGCGATCGTGCGGCCGGGGCCGATCCAGGGCGACATGGTGCATCCTTACTTGCGCCGGCGCGACGGCATCGCGAAGGAGCATTACCCCTCGCCCTCCCCCGATCATGGGCCGGCCGATGAATTAAAGGACGTTCTCAAGCGCACGCTTGGCGTGCCGCTGTTCCAGGAACAGGCAATGCAGATCGCGATTACGGCGGCGAAATTCACCCCCGACGAGGCCGACGGGCTGCGCCGCGCCATGGCCACGTTCCGTCACACCGGCAATGTCCATCTGTTCCGCGACAAGTTCATCGAAGGCATGGCCGGGCGCGGCTACGACCGCAGCTTTGCCGAGCATTGCTTCGGCCAGATCGAAGGCTTCGGCGAATACGGCTTTCCGGAAAGCCACGCCGCGAGCTTTGCGCTTCTGGTTTACGCTTCGGCGTGGATTAAATGCCGTTATCCAGACGTTTTTTGCGCCGCCATCCTCAACAGCCAGCCCATGGGTTTTTATCAGCCGGCGCAGCTCGTTCGCGACGCGCACGCGCACAGCGTCGAAATCCGCGAAGCCGACGTTAATTTCAGCGCTTGGGATTGCACGTTGGAACCGGACTCATGTTCCGCTCATTCCCGCGAAAGCGGGAAACGAGCGGACGAAAGCGGTCACGCGGTCCGTCTCGGCTTTCGTCTCATTGCCGGGCTTGCCGAAGACGAATTGCAAAAGCTCATCGCGGCGCGCGGCAACGGCTTTTCCTCGATCGAGCGGCTCGCGGCGATCGCCGGGGTTTCGCGCTTCACCATCGAACGGCTGGCGGAAGCGGATGCGTTCCGCTCGCTGGGGCTCGATCGGCGCGCCGCTTTATGGGCAGCGCGCCGGCTCGACATGATCGGCATTCGCCCGCCGCGCGGCGGCGCCAAGGCGCAAGATGTGATGCAGGATTCGGCGCTGCCGCTGCTGACGCCGCATTTGAGCGACGAGCTTTTCCCGGAGGAAACCGTCGCGCTTCCCGCCATGCCGCTCTGTGAGCATGTCGTGGAAGATTACGTCGCGACCGGGCTGTCGCTGAAAGCGCATCCGATGCGGTTTTTCCGCGACCGCCTCACCGCGCTCGGCGCCATGCGCAATGCCGAGCTGCGCAGCGACGCGGTCACGCAAGACTCAGCTGTCACCGTCGCCGGCCTCGTTCTGGTGCGGCAGCGGCCGGGCACCTCGAAGGGCGTCATGTTCATGACGCTGGAAGACGAGACCGACATCGCCAACGTCATCGTCTGGCCGAAAGTCTTCGCCAAAAACCGCCGCACGGTGATGACGGCGCGTTTCCTCGCCGTGCGCGGACGGCTGCAGCGCGCCGGCCTCGTCATCCACGTGATCGCGCAAGATTTCGTCGATCTTTCCGCCGAACTGTCATCGCTGCGCGACGGCGAGCTTTTCCTGCCGACTCCTTCGTGCCCGACGCATCAGGAAGAGTCGTGGCGCATTCTCAAGAGCCGCAACTTTCATTGAACGACCGAGGAACCTACGGAGCCCTGCCAACGGAGTCTTGCCAACGGAGTCTTGCCAACGGAGTCTTGCCAACGGAGCTTTGCCAACGGAGCCTTGCCATGTGCGGCCGCGCCAAACTGCCCGACGACGTTTCCGAAATAAAACTCAATCTGAAAATCGACTTCGACGAGATCGGCGACTACCGGCCGCGCTGGAACGCGGCGCCGACGTCAAAACTTCCCGTCGTCGTCTCCACCAACGGCCAACGGACGCTCACCGCGATGCGCTGGGGACTCATCCCATCCTGGGCCCGGCCCGAAACCGCGTCACTCAAAATCGGCCATTCAACCTTCAACGCTCGCGCCGAAAGTGTGGACAACCGTCCCGCCTTCCGCTCGGCTTGGCGGGCCGGCCGCCGCTGCCTGGTCATTGCCGACGGCTACTACGAGTGGCGCGACGCCGACAAACAACCCTTCGCTGTGGCACTTGGCAACCGCGGGCCTATGACCTTTGCCGGCCTGTGGGACCAGTGGCGCAGCCCGGACGGCACGACGCTCAAATCCTTCGCCATCATCACCACCAAAGCCAACGAACTTCTTGAGCCATTACATGGGCGTATGCCAGTCCTGCTGCCGCCTGACGGGTGGGCAGCGTGGCTTGGTGAAACCAGCGTAACCGAAGCTACGCTCACGGCCATGCTCAGGCCCTATCCCGGCGGCAGCATGGCGTTCTGGCCGGTGGACCGCCGTGTCGGTAATGTGCGCAACGACAGCCCCGATCTGTTCGCACCCATCGGGGCGGCGACTTGATTTGTCATAATTGGAATACCGCGGCATTTAGCCTGTTATAGATGGTAGTTGCACCCTAACCCGGTGCCATATATCGTTCCCCATCTGCCACGGCAGGGTCTCTACGGTGCGGGTTTCCGCATCGTAGAGAGTAAGGGGAACCCCGCGACACCGCGTCACCGTGGAACATCGCGGCCTATAGGATAGTTGCTCGTTTCGACGAAAGATCGGGGCGAGATTGTAACGGCCCCGCAGACGGCCGGGAGGAAAGATGCGGCCTTCCACCAGCCATCTCCGCGACCTCACGAGCAAGCGTGATTTCTACGCTGGCGGACTCATGCTTTTGCTCGGGCTCGGCATCGCGCTCAAAGGCGCGACCTACCGGCCGGGCACGCTCATGCATATGGGACCGGGCTTTTTTCCGACCGCGCTCGGCGTCCTCCTCGTCATCCTCGGCATTACCATTGCCGCGACGGCATTGGCACCATCCGCCGAGGGCGCCGAACACGGCGAGAGCATCCTGCCCGAACATCCGCAATGGTGGGGTTGGTTCTGCATCCTCATGAGCCCGGTTCTGTTCATCTTCTTCGGGCGCTATTTCGGCATGGCGCCGGGAACCTTCGCCTGCGTCACCATCGCCGCGTGCGGCGACAAGCAGGCGACCTGGAAGAGCACGATCATTCTGGCAACCGTCGTGACGATATTCGGCGTGGGCCTGTTCTCCTATTTCCTGCAGGTTCCAATGCCGATTTTCACCTGGTGGGGTAGCCAGTGATAGGACAATCGCTGACCGATCTCATGTACGGCTTTGGCGTCGCGCTCGAGCCGCACAATCTGATGTTCTGCTTCCTCGGCGTCATAGTCGGCAACATGGTCGGCGTGCTGCCGGGCATGGGGCCGCTTGCCACCATCTCAATTCTGCTGCCACTGACCTTCGGCATGAAGCCGGTGGCGGCCATCCTGATGCTGGGCGGCGTCATGTATGGCGCGCAATATGGCGGCGCGATCTGCTCGATCCTGCTTAATCTGCCGTGCCATCCGCCGCATGCCGTCACCTGTCTCGACGGCTTCCCAATGACCAAGCAAGGCCGCGGCGGCGTTGCGCTGGGTCTCACGGTATTCGCCTCCTTCGTCGGCGCCTCGTGGGGCATCACCGAGATGATCTTTTTGTCGCCGCTCCTAGTGAGAGCGGCGTTGCAATTCGGTCCAGCCGAGGTCTGTTCGTTGATGTTGCTCGGGCTCCTTGCGGGCTCGACATTGGCGCGCGGCTCGCCGATCAAAGGCGTGTCGATGACGGTCCTGGGCCTGTTCCTCGGCTCGATCGGCACCGACCTCGAAACCGGGTCGGAACGCTACACGTTCGGCATGACCGAACTCGACGACGGCATCGAACTGATCGCGCTGGCGCTCGGGCTGTTCGGCATCGCCGAGTTCATGACCAGCATCAATCAGGTCGCGCCGATCACCGGCAAGTACGCCAATGTCCGTCTCAAGGACATGCGGCCGACTATGGCCGAGTTCAAGCGCTCGATCTTCCCGATGTTCCGCGGCACCATCATCGGCAGCCTTTGCTCGCTTATTCCGGGCACCGGCCCGACCATCGCATCCTTCGTCGCCTATGCGACCGAAAAGAAAATATCGAAAACGCCGGAGAAATTCGGCACCGGCATGATCGAAGGCGTGGTTTGCCCGGAAGCCGCGACGCACTCCTCGGTGCAGGGCGACTTCATCCCGACCATGAGTCTCGGCATTCCCGGCGACGCCGTCATGGCGCTGCTTCTTGGCGCGCTGATGATTCAGGGCATCGTGCCCGGCCCGCAACTGATCTCGCAGCATGCCGACATCTTCTGGGGGCTGGTCGCCAGCTTCTGGATCGGCAACATCCTGCTCGTGCTGTTGAACGTGCCGCTGATCGGCATCTGGGTGAAGATGCTGGCGATCCCCTATCGTTATCTTTACCCGAGCGCGATGTTCTTCGTCTGCATCGGCGTCTACGCCGCCAACAACGATTTCTTCCAGGTCGGCGAAGTCGTGGCCATCGGCGCGTTCGGCTACATCCTGCTGCGGCTCGGCTTCCATCCCGCGCCGATCCTGCTCGGCTTCGTGCTTGGACCGCGCTTTGAGGAAAACTTCCGACGCGCGCTGTTGATTTCGCGCGGCGATCTCGGGGTCTTCGTCGAGCGGCCGATCAGCGCCGTCTTCGTCGGGATGTGCGTGATCCTGATCGGCTCGCAGATCTATTTCCGGCTGAAGGGCTCGAAACCGCCGATCGAACCGTCGCTGCATCCGCATGACACCAACGCAGCGCCGATCACGGTCGAGATGCGCACCCCGGCGGAATAATCGACCGCAAGCCCCTTACGCTTGAGGCTGGCGCAGCCCGCGCCCAAGCACGCGCGCGAGGCGATCGGAAAACGCCTTGGCGTCGCCCGGCCGCTCGCCGTCGCGCAGCCGCGCCTCGTCGAACAAAAGATGCGCCGCGTCTTCCTTAAACTCGCGATCGCCCTCGCCGAGCCCGGCCAGGGCGGTAATAAGCTCATGTCGCGGGTTGACTTCGAGAATGGGCTTCGACGCCGAGGACAGTCGGCCGGCGCCGGCGAGAATACGCTCCAGCGCTCGGTCGGGTCCGGAATCGGGCGCGACCAGACAGACGGCACTGTCGATGAGCCGATCCGACGCACGCACTTGTGTCACCGCGTCGCCCAGCGTCCCTTGCAGGAAGACCAGGAATTGCTTGACCGCCTCGGCAATTTCGGCCGGCTGTTCCTTCGCCGTATCGAGGAGCGGAATCAAGGCCAGGTCGGGGGCGCCCTGCGTGACCGACTTGAACGGCTTGCCGTCGAACCCGAGGCCGGACATGACCCAGAACGTATCGACCGGATCGGGCAACAGCAGCACCTCGACGCCGCGGGCGCGAAAGCCTTCCAGATGCGGCGATGCCTTCAGCCGCGCGATGTCGTCGCCGGCGATATAATAGATCGCGGTCTGATTGGGCTTGAGCGCCGCGACATAGTCCTTGAGGCTGCGCCATTCGTCGCCGG
>JBAQAB010000147.1:0-11073 GCA_049285535.1 Xanthobacteraceae bacterium | reverse complement strand
TATCACGCCCGGCCAGGCCCACCATCGCAATCAGCGCGAGCCACAACGGCGGAATCATGAGCACGTAAAGCAGATTCGCCGGCTGCAGCGCCGCCCGAAACCAATTGCGGCGGCCGTGAGTCAATATGTGACCGCCTTGGATCATAGCTAGCCCTTTCGCCGGCAACTTTATCGCGAGGGCCATTCGTAAGTAGTTACTCCTATGTCTTTTGAGGGGCAGTTGGTTAAGCACAGCTAAACTTGAGATTGTGCAGTGCGAAGCACCGGCTGTGATGGCCCCGCGCCCGATTAAGCTAGTGCGGCCGTGCTTGTGGTGCAGGACCCTTTGCCTTGCTCGGCAGCTTGGCGACGATGCTTTCGACCCGCTCGATCACTGCGCCGGCGGTAACATTTACCATACAGGCGTGGCCGTGCGCGCAGCGGCTCAATTCCCGCAGGTAACAGGGCGAGCAGGGCAGCTCGGCGCGCAATACCGCGCCATCGCGGCGGTAAGGTCCGGCCCAGACCGGATCGGTCGGGCCGAATACGCTGACCACCGGCCGGTCGAGTGCGACGGCGAGATGCATCGGACCGGAATCGTTGGTGACGCAGATCGTAGCGCGCCGGATCAGCGCGGTAAGCTCGGAGAGCGTCGTTTCGCCGGCAAGGTCGACAGCGCCGGGCGCAAGCTTGGCGATTTCCTCGCACAGCGCGCGCTCGCCGTCCGAGCCGATCAGGATGACGGCAAAGGCCTTTTGCAGAAAATGCCGCGCCACTTCGGCGAAGCCATCGCGCCGCCACCGCTTGGTGTCCCAATTGGTGCCGGGCGCCATGACGACGAGCGGCCCGGCCTTGCCGATGTCGTAGTAATCCAAGAGAGCATCGATCCGGGTCGTGGCTTCTTGCGGGATCGGAAAGGAAAAGTCCGCCGGTCCGTCGAGGCCGAGCAGCGGCGCAACGCCGAGGTAGCGCTCCACCGGATGCAGATCGAGCGTCGGCAACGCAATGTGATGCGTATAAGCCAGCCAGCTGCCCTCGCGCGCGCCCTGCCAGGCGTGCTTTTTCGCTTCGTCCGGAATCGGCCGCGACAGCGACTTCCAGACGCCGTCGCGCGGCTTGTCGAAACCGATCCGCACCGGAGCGCCGCAGGCGAAGGCAAAAATGGCACTGCGCAATTGGCCTTGCAGATCGAGCACGAGATCGTATTGCGCGGCGCGCAACCGGGCGATCAGCCGCGCCGCGCTCGCATAAGGCGCCCATCGCCAGGGCGTCGACCATTCGTCGCGCGGAAATTCGATGACATCGGCAATCGCGGGGTTGGTCTGTAACAGCTCGGCGAGATCGGACGCCACCAGCCAATCGATCCGCGCCTTGGGATAGCGCCGGCGTAATTTGTTGAGCAGTGGGAACGTATGGACCACGTCGCCCAGCGCCGACAGCTTGATCAGCAGGATGTTTTGAAAGTCGCGGCTGCGGAGGTCGTCGGTTGGCACGGTTGGTTCCTGTCGGACGAAACTGCTCGCCACGGCCGATCGCGCGCGTCTTGAATGACCGGAAATTATCTAGCACCATGCCAAACCAAATGTAAGCAAGTGCCGTGGCGGCGCGGTTCCGTCGCGAGTCGGGGAGGGGATTATGAGAAAATTCGCCGCAATCGGCGTGCTGGCGGCTTCGATCGCCGCTTTCGCCGGACCCGCCCCGTCGCGCGCCGCTCCTCCCGCGCCGGTCACCATCGTGGTCTTCACGCCGCCGTCGCTCGGCGCTATTTTCCCCTCGGTCATCAAGCAACAGAAATTCGATATCGCCAACGGCGTCGACATCACCTTCGTCGAACGGCCGCCGGATGCCTATGCGACGGAATTCAACGCCGGCGACTTTCCGGTCGGCGGCAGCGCCTCGGTGATGATCCTCGGCCTCGGCGCGACGCGCGGCATCAAGACGAGCTACCTGTTCAATCTGTTCGATTATTGGGGCACGGTGGTCGCGAGCCGGCCCGACATCAAGACGCTGGCCGATCTCGCCGGAAAACAGCTTGCCGCCGCCAAGGGCACCACGAATTACACCATGTTCGCGTGGCTGGCGAAGCAGCAAGGCGTCGACCCCAATTCGTTCCAGGTGATCAACACGGCGCCGCCGGGCCTTGTCGGCTACGCCGTGGCGGAGCGCGCTGACGCTGTGCAATTGTGGGAGCCGGCCTATACCTTGGTGAAGGCCGTGATGCCGCAGATCCATACGATCGACCTCAATATCGCAAAGGTCTGGCACGCCTTCGCTGGCGGCGGCGAAATCCCCTATCTTGGCGTTGCGGCGCATCAGGACTGGATCGATGCCCATCGCGATCTCATTCCGGGTCTCTATCGCGCTTACAAGCAGGCCGCCGATTGGGTGATGGCCAATCCGGCGGCGGCGGCGCCGCTGGTGGCGACGTTGAAAGATGACGCCCAGCGGCAAGCGATCACCGCGCTGATGCGCGACAATTCCCGGCTGGCGCTGGATATCCAGCCGGCCGGCAAGATCAGCAAACAGATCGAAGCCACCTACCGGGCCGGCATCGACGTCGGCCTATTCAAGGAGATGCCGCCCGCCTCCTCGATCTATAGCGGCGAGATGGAGTGATGGCACTTGCAGACGGCGAGGGGGCGCTGCCGCCCGCCGGCAGATTTTTTGCTTTCACCCGGTTTCGCTACGAGAGTGTTGTCGCGCTCGCCGGTCTCGCCATCGTCTGGCAGATCGCGTCGCTGTTCGTTCCGCATTTCCTGTTTCCGTCGGTGCCGGAGATCGCCACGCGGCTCGTCGAGATCTTCACGTCGTGGGATTCCCTCTTTGACATGCTGGCGACCAGTGCCCGCATTCTGGCCGGCCTTGCCGGCGCTTTCGTGTTCGGCACGCTGCTCGCCATCCCGATGGCGCGTTCGCCGACTTTGGCACGATACGTCTATCCGCTGCTTAATTTCAATCAGGGCATCCCTGCGCTGTCCTGGGTCGTGATCGCCATCATCTGGTTTCGCGGCACCGAGTTCCGCATCTTTTTCATCATGGTGATGACGACGCTACCGGCGTTTACCTTTCAGGTGCTCGATGCCTACCGCGCCATGTCGAAGGACCTGTTCGAAATGACGCTGTCGTTTCGCCCGACCCGGCTCGATCTGCTGCGCACTCTGATCTGGCCGACGGTGCTGCCCGGCATCCTGACCGCCTGGAAGGTCAATCTCGGCAACGCCTCACGCGTGGTCGTGGTCGCCGAGCTCGTCGGGGCGACCGGCGGCGTCGGCTACGAGCTCTTGCAGCAGCAACAGGCTTTCGACATGGCAGGCGCCATTGCCTGGACGCTGGTGCTGGTGATTTTCGTGCTCGTCGTGCAGGGCATCATCACGCTGATCGAGACGCGCGCGCTGCGCTACCGCGCTTTCGCCGAGCACGCCTTGTGAGCGTGCCGCCGGAAATTTTGTTCGAAGGGGTGAGCAAGTCGTTTCCGCGCCGCGACGGCGGACCGGCATTCGAAGCGATTCACGATTTGAGCTTTGCGGTCGAGCGCGGCGAGCTGGTCGCCATTCTCGGCAAGACCGGTTGCGGCAAGTCGACGACGTTCAATCTCATCTCCGGCCTCATCCAGCCCTCGCACGGCCGTGTCGCGGTGCAGGGACACGATCCCTATGCCGATTTCGCCTGGTTCCGCGGCAAGATCGGCATCGTTTTCAGAACGACCGGCTGATGCCGTGGCGCACCGCGATCGACAACGTGGCGCTGGGGCTTGAGCTCAACAAGGTGCCGCCGGCGCAGCGCCGCGAGATCGCCGCGTCGTGGCTCGACCGGCTCGGACTCGGCCGCCACGCCAACGATTTTCCGCATGCACTGTCCGGCGGCATGCGCCAGCGCGTCTCGATCGCCCGCGCCTTTGCCGGCAAGCCGGATATTCTTCTATGCGACGAGCCGTTTTCCGCGCTCGACGAGCACACCGGCAATGCGCTGCGCCGGGAGTTTCGCGAGCTGTTGCGGGCGACCGGCGCCACCGCGATCTTCATCACCCATTCGATCGAGGAGGCGCTGTGGCTCGGTGCGCGGCTCATGGTGTTTGAGCGCCCGGCGCGCATTGCCTACGAGACGGTGCTGCGCGCCGATATGAGCGAGGCCGAACGCGAGGCCGTGCGCGGGCGCATTCGCGAGGTGCTGTCGGGAGAAGTGGCGGCCAGTGCCCCTTGACCGAGCAGGTCTACGATTGTGCCCCAGCTTTCCCGCCGGTCGAAGCCGCCGCGTGACCGTCACTGAGTTCTGCAAACTAGCCCCCCTGTTGATTGTCACGTCTGTTTCCGGACCATCGAAATGTCTCCCCACCTGATCACCTGGACAGTCGCGGCGCTCGCCACTGCTGGCGTCGTCGTGCGCCCGTTCAATCTGCCCGAAGCGATCTGGGCGGTGGCGGGCGCCGTGTTGCTGGTCGTCCTGGGGCTGATTTCGATACCGGATGCACTCACCGGCGTTGCCAAGGGCACCGACGTTTATCTGTTCCTGTTCGGCATGATGCTGCTGGCCGAGATCGCGCGTGAGGAAGGACTGTTCGCCTGGCTGGCGGCGGTCGCAACCAGCCAGGCCAAAGGCTCGGCGCGGCGGCCGTTCCTGTTAACCTACGGCGTCGGCACGATCGTCACGATTTTTCTGTCGAACGACGCGACCGCGGTCGTGCTGACGCCGGCCGTCGCTGCGGCGGTTCATACCGCAAAGGCGGAGCAGCCGCTGCCTTACCTGCTGATCTGCGCTTTCATCGCCAATGCGGCATCGTTCGTGCTGCCGATTTCGAATCCGGCCAACCTCGTCATTTACGGCAGTCATATGCCGCCGCTGCTGCATTGGCTGCCGGCCTATGCATTGCCCTCGGTGGTGTCGATCGCAGCGACCTATCTGGTGCTGCGTTGGACCCAGCGAGGCGCGCTCGGCCAAAAGATCGCGAGCGATGTTCCGGTCCCGGTACTTTCCGGCGCCGGCAAGACCGCGGCGATCGGAATTGGGACGACGGCCATCGTTCTTCTCGCGGCGTCGGCGCTCGATATTCAGCTCGGTCCGCCTACGGCCGTCGCAGGCGCCCTGACGGCGCTGGTCGTCCTGATCCGCGAACGCAAAGGACCGTGGCTGATACTCAAGGATATATCGTGGGGCGTGCTGCCACTCGTGGCCGGGCTATTCGTGCTGGTCGAGGCACTGGATAAGACCGGTCTGATCGACATCATCACCACGCTGTTGCACAACGCGGCACAGCGTTCCGCAATCTGGGCCGCTTCGGGAGCCGGTATTGTCGTCGCTGTCGCCAGCAATCTCGTCAACAATCTGCCGACTGGTCTGATCGCCGGCAATGCGGTGCAAAACGCGGATGTGCCCGAGCGGATCGCGCGCGCTGTCCTGATCGGTGTCGACCTGGGACCCAACCTCTCAGTCACCGGCTCGCTCGCCACCATCCTGTGGCTCACGGCGCTCCGCCGCGAAGGCCACGCCGTTAGCGCCGGCACGTTCCTCAAGCTCGGCATCATCGTGATGCCGCCAGCCCTGCTGCTCGCCATCGGAGCCGCATTATTGTTCAGGTGATCATGCGGGTCACCGGGACACGCCGCAACTAACTATATGATTTTTGGGGTTGAAGCGCTCTCTCGCTGCCGGACGCATACGCGAATCTACGCAAGAAAACCCGACTGGATTGGTCCGATTCCGGTAAGCCAAAATTCAGAGGACCGAGCTTAGATACGCGGCTACCGCAATTAAAGCCGGCTCTAGAAGGAGCCTGCGCCTCTATTTGCTCGCTGACAAAGAGACACAACTCGCTGCCTTGTTGTCGGATACGAAGATGCTATCCGCGACGGAATTTCCACAAGGGGCAGTCTGCATGGCCGGAAATCGTCTACAGAGGCGGCTCGCGGCAATTCTGGCAGCCGATGTGGTCGGGTACTCGCGCCTGATGGGCATCGACGAGGCCGGCACGCTGGCGCGACTGCAGGCATTGCGGCGCGATCCGATCGATCCAACGATAACCGCTCATTCGGGCCGAATTGTTAAGCTCATAGGCGACGGCGAATTGGTAGAGTTCGCGAGCGCCGTGGACGCCGTCACTTGCGCGATTAAAATCCAGGAATTGGTTCGTGAGCGCTTTACCGGAAGATCGGAGGAAAATTCGATTCAATTCCGCATGGGAATCAATATTGGCGATGTCATCATCGAAGGTGAGGATATCTACGGCGACGGCGTGAATATTGCGGCGCGGCTCGAAGGGATCGCCGAGGCCGGAGGTTTATCGATCTCCGAGGACGCTTGGCGGCAAATCAAGGGCAAGATAGCTGTCGACTTTGTCGATATCGGCGAAAAAGAGTTGAAAAATATTGTACGTCCCGTACGCGTTTATCGGCTTGACTTAAGGTCGAGCACATTACCCAAGACCGCCGCGGCCAGCATTGGCGTTGCCCGCAAGCCCGCCATTGCGGTGTTGCCGTTTCAAAATATGAGCGGAGATCCCGAGCAGGAGTACTTTGCCGACGGCATGGTGGAAGACATTATCACCGGCTTGTCCCGAATCGATGGGCTGTTTGTGATCGCGCGCAATTCAAGCTTCGTTTATAAGGGCAAGCCCGTCGACGTGAGACAGGTCGGACGCGAGCTGGGCGTGCGTTATTTGTTGGAAGGCAGCGTGCGGAAGGCGGCGAACCGTTTTCGTGTGACCGCGCAGCTCATTGATGCCGAGCGCGGCGCCCATCTTTGGGCGGACAAGTTCGAGGGCGGCCTCGACGACGTTTTCGATTTGCAAGACCGCATCGCTGCGAGCGTCGTCGAGGTGGTCGAGCCGAGTCTGCGCCAGGCGGAGATCGAGCGCGCGTGGCGCCAGCGGCCGGACGATTTCGCCGCTTAACGCGAAATTTGAAATCAAGCAGGGGCTGCTGTCCACTAGCCCGCGCAACGCGGTCCTGGAACGATCGTGTGCCCTGGCTCTTCAAGCCGGCGGCGCGGGTCACGCTCGACCAGCGTTCGAATTAAGACGCGCGTGATGCTGCATCTGCCGATCGGTGGGCGCGCGCCCTGATTGGCACGCCGAATTCGCTTAATACGTCGACCCCAAATTACGGCTTTCCCGTCCCTGAGAGTCTCTCGGCGGACGCGACGGTGTTGAACAACAGCATCGTGACGGTCATCGGCCCGACCCCGCCCGGCACCGGCGTGATGTAAGAAACTTTCTCGAGGAGGCCGGCGAAGTCGGTGTCCCCGACAAAGCGTCCATCCGGCAGCCGGTTGATGCCGACGTCGATCACGACCGCTCCGGTCTTGACCATTTGTGGCACGATAAGGTTCGGGTGGCCCGCGGCCACCACGAGGATGTCGGCAAGAATCGTGAATTGGGCAAGGTCGCGCGTTTTGGCATGGCAGATACAGACGGTGGCGTCGCGTTGCATCAGCATCAGCGCCATGGGCTTGCCGACGATGTTGCTCGCCCCGACGACCACCACATTCGCGCCTTCGAGTGGTATTCCCTCGTGCTCGAGCAATTTGAGGACGCCATAAGGCGTGCAGGGCGGAAACACGGTATCACCCAGCACCAGGCCGCCGACGTTGTACAAATGAAATCCGTCGACGTCTTTCTCCGCCGAAATCGTGCGCAGCACTTTTGCAATCGAGAACTGGGGCGGCAGCGACAGCTGCACCAGAATTCCGTGGACCGCCGGGTCCGCGTTCAACGCGGCAATGCGCTCGACGACCGCGGCAGGGTCGGCATCGGCCGCAAAATCGTAGCGAAAGGAGCGAATGCCCACTTCTTCGCAGGCCCTGATTTTGTTACGCACGTAAACACGGGACGCCGGACTCGATCCCACCATGATCACCGCAAGGCCCGGCTGCAGGCCTTGCGCGGTGAGCCGCGCCGCCCGCACTTTGATCTCGGACCGGATGCCGGCCGAGACAGCGACGCCGTCGATGATTTTTGCGGGCATGTGCTTTGCATCCGGCACGCGGCGACACGCCTTGCGGTGGATCAGTGCGTGGCGTCCGCGCGGCTCAGCCCCCGCACATTCGGTAAGGCGATCGTTGCCAAGTTGCAAGACGCGCGTGACGCCGCACGCTATTTGCTGATCGGTGGGCTCGCGCCCTCATCAGCCCTGCGCGCATCCTTGATCGCCCGCCACACCCGTTCCGGCGTCGCCGGCATCTCGACATGGCGCACGCCCAAATCTGACAGCGCATCGACGATGGCGTTGACGGTGACGGCGAGCGCCGGAACCGTGCCGCCTTCGCCGGCGGGGCGGATGCCCAACGGGTGAGTGGAGGAGGGCACTTCGCTGATCTCGGTGATGTAGTTCACCAGATCCGAGGCGCGCGGCATGGCGTAGTCCATCAGCGAGCCCGCCAGCATCTGCCCGCTCTCCGGATCGTAATACGCGTGCTCCAACAGCGCCTGGCCGACGCCTTGCGCGATGCCGCCATGGACCTGGCCGTGAATGATCATCGGGTTCACCGCGCGGCCGACGTCATCGACCGCGACGTAGTTGATCAGGGCCACCTTGCCGCTGTCCGGATCGACTTCGACTTCGCAGACATGGGCGCCGTACGGGTAGCTCGCGTCCAGCACGGTCTCGTCGCAGGCGGCGTAGAGCGGCCCCTGCAAGTCCGCCGGCAAATCCCTGCGCTCTGCCGCGGCCCGCGCCACTTCGAACAGGCCGACGGCGTGGTTGGTGCCCTTCACCACGAAACGGCCGTTCTTGAATTCGATATCGGCCGCCGCGGTTTCCAGAAGATGCTCGGCGATGCGCGTACCCTTCTCGATGATGCCGTCGGTGGATTTCTTGATGACAATCGAGCCGAGCCGCATGCCGCGGCCGGAATGCGTGCCGCCGCCGACCGTGACGCGGTCGGTATCGCCGGCAACGAAACGCACGCACTCGATCGGCACGCCGAGCCATTCGGTGACGAGCTGCGCGAAGCTCGTCTCGTGGCCCTGGCCCTGCGAGACGATGCCGATGACGAGCTCGACGAAACCGTCGGGCGACACCGTGATCTCGGCTTTCTCGCGCGGCACGCCGGTGGAAATATCGACGTAATTACCGACGCCGATGCCGCGATATTTGCCGCGTTTGCGCGCTTCCTTGCGGCGCTCCTTGAAGCCGGCCCAGTCGCCGAGCTTGAGCGCCAAATCCATGCCGCCGATATAGTCGCCGTTGTCGTAGACGACGCCGAACGGATTTTTGTACGGCAGCTCCTTTTCCGTCACCAGATTCTTGCGGCGGAGCGCGACTCGGTCGTAGCCGCATTCGTGCGCCGCGAGATCGATCAGCCGTTCCATGACGAAAATCACTTCCGGCCGGCCGGCCGAGCGATAAGGCCGCGTCGGCGCGGTGTTGGACAGCGTAGCGCGGGCGCGAAAATGCGCCGCCGGCACCCGGTAGATGCTCGACATCATCTGCACGCCCTTCTGCACCATGGCGAAATTGGTGGTGTGGGCGCCGAGATTGCCGAGGTTCGAGCCGCGCATGGCGAGGAATTTGCCTTTGTCGTCGAGCGCAAGCTCCGCCTCGACGACGAGATCGCGCGCCTGATAGTCGCTCAAGAATGACTCGCTGCGCTCGATGATCCATTTCACCGGCCGGCTAAGCTTGCGCGCCACCCAGGCCACCAGCGCGAATTCCGGATAGATCATGCCGCGGGTGCCGAAATTGCCGCCGACGTCCTGCATGAAGACGCGGACTTGCTCCGGCGGCACACACAGTATGGTGGCGAGATCGTGCTTGAGCCGCACCGCGCCGCCATTGCCGGCATAGACGGTGAAGCGTCCCGTCGCGGCGTCGTAGTCGGCGAGCGCGCCGCGCGGCTCCATCGGCACGCCGGTGACGCGCTGCACCCAGGTTTCGAAGCGCGTCACATGCGCGGCGCGGGCGAAGGCGGCGTCGGTCGCCGCGGCATCGCCAAGCTCGGAATCGAAGCAGACGTTGGAGCGGATGCCTTCATGCACGATGGGTGCATCCTGCCGCGCCGCGGCGGCGGTCTCGACCACCGCCGGCAGCACGCCGTAATCGATCGCGACGGCCTCGGCGCCATTCTTCGCCGCATAGACGGTCTCGGCGACCACCATCGCCACTGCTTCGCCGACGAAGCGTGCTTTGTCGGCCGGCAGCGGAAAATGTGGCGGCTCGAACGGCGGCTCGCCGCTTTTGTTGGAGAGCGTGGCTTCCGCCGGATGCGGCGACCACGGCTTGTGCGGAATGGGCTTTAGGCCATCGGCAAGAAAGTCGGCGCCGGTGAGCACCGCGAGCACGCCGGGCGTCGCCTTGGCCGCGGCGGTGTCGATGGCGCGAATGCGGGCATGGGCATGCGGCGAGCGCAGCATCGCCGCATAGACCTGGCCCGGAAGGTTCTCGTCCGCCGTATAACGGCCGCCGCCGCGCACCAGTCGTAAATCCTCGCGTCGGCGTACCGGCTGGCCGATGCCGGAACCGTTGGCAGGTTGATCCATCGAGACTCCTCGTCATTTCGGGGCCGAGCGAAGCGAGGAGCCCGGAATCCATACTCGCTAACCTGTAATTATGGATTCCGGACTTGCCACTTCGTGGCAATCCGGAATGACGGACTGTAGTTGAGGCCTCCGCGCAGCGCCACCCGTCGTCCGCCAATCCGGCATGGCTGACAACGGAACGCGGCGCATGTACACAGTTTGGCGGGAGGAGCGGCAAATCATGCCCGAGCAACTCGGCAAACGGATGCTGCGCAAGGAAGACGCAAGCCTGCTCTCGGGCCGCGGCCGCTATGCCGACGACCTCCCGGTTGCGGTCGGCACGCTCTCCGCCCACGTCGTCCGCTCGCCGCATGCGCACGCCAAAATCGTGCGCATCGACGCGGCGCGCGCGCTTGCGCATGACGGCGTCTGGGCCGTGCTCACCGGCGAGGAGGTGCGCAAGCTTTCCGATCCGTTCCTCGCTCCGGTCAAGACGCCGGTGCGGCAATGGGCGCTGGCTGTCGAGCGGGTGCGCTATGTCGGCGAGCCGGTGGCGCTTGTCGTCGCCGAGAGCCGCTATATCGCCGAGGACGCGGCCGAGCTGGTGGAGATCGACTATGCGCCGCTGCCGGCGGTGATCGATCCGG
>JBAQAB010000146.1:0-1546 GCA_049285535.1 Xanthobacteraceae bacterium | reverse complement strand
TGCATCCGCTGGCGCGTGTTTCGCAGCGCGGCCGCGCCGTGAGCCGGCGCTGCTTCGCCGGCGACGGACGGCGGCTGGTCATGCCGGCGTTCGGCGCCTATGCCGGCGGGCTGAATGTCCGCGACCGCGCCATCGTCTCTTTATTCGGCGCGCTGTCTTTCACCGCGCATATGCTGGGCACCGGCCGGCTTTACGCTGTCCCGGCCGCGCGCTGTCTCGCCGATTGAATTTCTAATTGAGCTTCGGTTCGAGCGCGAGCGGTTTGGCAGCGATCACCCGCGATCGCGTATTCGCGGCATGCTCCGGTGCATCCCAGCCGCCCGGCGGCGCTTTGGCGTTGACGGCGTCTTCCGGCTGCGGCTCGGCGGACCACTTTTGTACCCCAAGTTTTGCCGCCTCGAGCGTTTGCGCATCGAGATGAGCCGCGATTTCGTCGCGCTTCTTGGCCGCGTCGCCGTCGCCCTTGCCGGCCGCCAGCGCGAACCACTTGTAGGATTCCGCGTAGCTTTGCTCCACGCCGATGCCGCGGGCGTAAAGAATGGCAAGATTGTATTGGCTGTCGGTAATGCCGCGGTCGGCGGCCCTATGAAACCATTGCGCGGCGGTGCGGTAATCGGCCGGCCCGTTGATGCCCTCGGCATAGAGCACCGCGAGATTGTGCATCGCTTTGGCGTTGCCCTTCGCGGCGGCCGCGGCATAGAGGTCGCGCGCCACGGCGAGGTCCCGCTTCACCGCGATGCCCTTTTCGTAAAAGGCGCCAAGACGGAATTGCGCCGGCGCCAGTCCTTGCTTGGCGGCGAGTTCCAGCCAGCGCACCGCGTCGCCGTCGCTTTGCGGAACGCCATGGCCGTCGGCAAAACGGTTCGCGACCTCGAATTCGGCCGCCGCATCGCCGGCGATAGCCGCGGCACGCAATTTCGGTCCGCCGATCGTCGCCGGCAGCTTGCCGAGCACCATCGCCGGCGCTACCGCTGCCGGAGCCTGTTCCAATGCGATGCTCGCCGGCGGCTGTGCCTGGTACGGCGGCGGGACGCGACGCGGCAGTGAGCCGGTGATGTCCGCGGAGTACGGCAGCGACGACTGGCGTTGTGTTACCGGCGGCGCTGCAGCCGGTGTACTGGGTGTCGCGCTTGGCGGCGCAGTCGGCGCCGGGCCCAATGATGCGCCAGGCGTTGAGGCGGCCGGCGTGGTCGGCGTTGTGACCGGCGCAGTCGGGGGCTGGGCGCCGGGAACCGGCAGGATCAGCGGTCCCGATTGCGGTCCCGTCTTCGACGAATCCGATTCCGGTAAGACCGCGGGCGGCGTTGCCCCTTGAGACGGCGCAACCGGCGGTGTGTCCGGGCTGTTGGTGGCAGGGGCGCGATCCTGGAACATGCGCAACGCGACATGCAGGAAGACGCCCGCGATCAGCACTGCGGCTCCGGCAACAATGAGCTTGCGCAGGCGCGAGGGTTTCGCCGATTGGGGAGCGCCAATCGGCGCGCTCTCACCGCGTGCTTGGCGCTCGGGTGGCGCCGCGGCGGCGGCTTGCGCCGCGCGCCGGGCC
>JBAQAB010000145.1:0-2904 GCA_049285535.1 Xanthobacteraceae bacterium | reverse complement strand
GGATTATCCACTCACGTCGCGGTTCGACGAGAACGACGCCATCTTCGTGTTCGACAATGCGTTCATCCCCTGGGAGAACGTGCTGATCCACCGCGACATCGACCGGCTGAAGAATTTCTATCCGAAGTCGGGCTTTTTCAACGGCTTCACCCTGCAGGGCTGCACCCGGCTCGCGGTCAAGCTCGATTTCATCTCGGCGCTGCTCTACAAGGCGGCGCGCGTCACCGGCGTCGACGAGTTTCGCGGCGTGCAGGCGCAGATCGGCGAAGTGATCGGCTGGCGTAATTTGTTCTGGTCGCTAACGGACGCCATGGCCTGCAATCCCGAGCCGTGGGTCAACGGCGCGGTGCTGCCGAATTCGCAGGGCTCGGCGACCTACCGGCTGTTCATGACCGAAGCCTATCCGGCGGTGCGCAACATCGTCGAAAAGGTGGTCGCCTCCGGCCTGATCTACCTGCCGTCGCACGCGCTCGATTTCAAGAATCCCGAGGTCGACAAATATCTCGCCAAATATGTCCGCGGCTCGAACGGCATCGACTACAAGGAGCGCATCAAGATCATGAAGCTGCTGTGGGACGCCATCGGCACCGAATTCGGCGCTCGTCACGAGCTCTACGAGATGAATTATTCCGGCAGCCACGAACTCATTCGCGTGTTCCAGCTGCAGCAGGCGCAATTCTCCGGACGGCTCAAGAAAATGGAAGCGCTGGTCGACCGATGCATGGCCGATTACGACGAGAACGGTTGGAAAAATCCGGCGTATCGCGACAACAAGGATATTTCGATCGTCGACAAGGGCCTGTAGCCCGGCGGCCGGTCCGCCGGGCGCCGCGTCAGCGGCGCAAGCCGAGCAAACAGAGATATTCCCAGGCGAGCGTCGCGCCGGCGAGCGCGGTGATCTCGGCGGTGTCGTAAGCCGGCGCCACTTCGACCAGATCCATGCCGACGAAGTGCAGGCCGGAAAGCTGCCGCAGCATTGCCTGCACTTGCCAGCTTGCCAGTCCGCCGATCTCCGGCGTTCCGGTGCCGGGCGCGAAGGCCGGATCGAGCACGTCGATATCGATGCTCAGATAAACCGGTGCGTCGCCCACCACTTCGACGATGCGTTCGACGACGGCGGCCGGACCGCTCTCGTGGACGCTTTGCGCCGTGAGCGTCACCACGCCGCGCGCCGCGGTCCAATCGTGAACGTCCCGCGGCACCGGAGAGCGGATGCCGATCTGAATCATGCGGCGCGGATCGACCAAGCCTTCCTCGATCACGTGATAGAACACCGAGCCATGGCCGTAAGCCTGGCCGAAATTGTCGGGCCAAGTATCGACATGCGCATCGAAGTGAATGAGCGCGGGCGCGCCGGGTGCGTCGCGCCGCTTTTTCAGCGCGCGCAACAGCGGCAGCGTGACGGTGTGATCGCCGCCGAGCGCGATCAGGTGTTCGATGCCCGCCGCCGCGTCCTCGATCAGCTTAAGGCTGCCGACAAGATCGCCCAGCGCCGGCGCGAAATCGCCGATGTCGGCGACCGGCAGCTTTGCCGGATCGACCCAATGCAGGGGATGCGCGCCGTCCACCAGCATCCGGCTGGCGTGCCGAATGGCGCCCGGCCCGAAGCGGGCGCCACTGCGGTTGGTGGTGCCGAGGTCGAGCGGAATGCCGGCAACGCAGATCGGCGCCGCGCGATCGCTGCGCCCGATGCCGAGAAATGTCGGCGGGATCGCATAGGTGGCGACGCCGGTTGGTGCTTGCGTCATGACCCGCCCGGAGCAGAAGCCGCGGCGGGATTGGCAAACCGGAACACCGCGGCGGCGACCGCGCAAGTCCAATCGCCGTTGGCGGCGCCTTCGGCCGCGGCAGTTATCGAAAGGCTGTCGACGATAAGATCGCTCATCTCGTAAACACGCTTGCGTTCGTCCCAGGCGGCATCGGGATTGAACTCGATGCCGAGCGTGGACGCCAGCATGGTGGCTGCGAGATCTTCGACATAATCCCCGATCTCCGGCTCGGTCATGCCGAAGGCATGGTGCTCGGAGATATAGCCATATCGAGCCGGATCCTTGGGGCGGGCGAGCCCGATGCCGGCGGCGACGCGGCGCCCCCGCTCGTTGGTTTCGGCGCGCGCCATGACGCAGAACGTGATTTCACCCGGGCTCAGCGTGGCGATCCCAGCTGTGGGTGTGATCAGCTCGCAGCCCGGCGGTAAGATCGACGACACCGTCACCAAGTTCTGTTGCTCGATATCGGCATCGCGCAGCGCATATAGTCGAACGCCTTGTCGCGGGCCGCGCTGAACCACGTCCAGAGCGTCTTGAACCATCGCAGCTTGAGAAGTTTCGGCTTGACGATCTGGAATAGCCGCTCGGTCACGAACAGGCTGACGGCATAGGCGCAAATCATGGCGACGACGCCGGTGATCCAATGCCCCTTGCCGGCGATGAAAAGCGTCGCGAGTTTTAACGGTTCCGCCACGACAAGCGGCACAGCGATCAGTGCGAGCGCCGGGTAGGGCGGCACCCGTTCGATCTGGTGCCTCAAGTACCGCAGGACCCGCATCCGATTTCGCCGTGGTTTTTGCGCTGAGCGACAACGCGGCACGGCGCAAAACGTTCGCGGGAGACATCAGCTTCAATGCGCAACATCAAAGCCGACCGTTACCCGCACACGCAAAGTGTCCTCGCCGCCCTCGATCGGCACGGCCGCCAGAGCAGGCGCCGCGCGCATCGCCGCAACAGGCATGGGCGGCATGTAACCGAAATCTTCGGTGATCCAGCCGACGCCGCCGAGCGTCAGCCCCGCGGCCTGCGCGTAAAGCTGAGCCTTGCGCTTGGCATCGGCAATCGCCGCGGTACGCGCCTGATCGAGCGCCTTCGAGGTGTCGGAATGCAAAAACTCGACGCTGCCGACGTCGGT
>JBAQAB010000144.1:0-8893 GCA_049285535.1 Xanthobacteraceae bacterium | reverse complement strand
CCTACGGCATGGGCATGCTGCTCGCGCTCACCCGCGAGCGGCCGCGCGCCAAGCTTGCCGGCGAAATCCTGCTCGCCGCGAGTCCGGCGTAATGCGCGGGCCGGCTGCCGCGCCGGTGCTGGTGACGGCCGGCGGCACGGGCGGCCATTTGTTTCCGGCCGAAGCGCTGGCAACGGCATTGGTGGAGCGCGGCATCGCCGTCCACCTCGCCACCGACCACCGCGCCTCGCGTTTCGGCGGCGCTTTTGCCGAGGACGCTATTCACGTCGTCGCCAGCGCGACCTTGCGGGCGCGCAACCCGATTGCGCTGACGCGAACAGCCGCGCTGCTTGGCGTTGGCTCCATGCAAGCATGGAGACTGATCGGCCGGCTCAAGCCTGCGGCGGTCATCGGCTTCGGCGGCTATCCGACCATTCCGCCGGTGATGGCCGCAACCTGGCGCGGCGTCCCGACCCTCATTCATGACGCCAACGCCGTCATCGGCCGCGCCAATCGGTTGTTGGCGCCGCGCGTCACCGCCATCGCCACGACGTTCCCCAACGTCCTTGATGACGTGCCGGTTCTGTCGCTCAAAGCCACCCTGACCGGTAATCCCGTGCGCGCCGCGGTGGTCGTCGCCGCCGCGACGCCCTATCCGGCGGAAAACGATCCGTTCCGGCTCCTTGTTTTTGGCGGCAGCCAGGGAGCGCGCGTCATGGCCGATGTCGTCCCGGCCGCCATCGGCCGGCTCGATGCCGCCCTGCGCCGGCGCCTCGCCATTGTTCAGCAGGCCCGCGAAGAGGATATCGACCGGGTCCGCCGCGCCTATGCCAAGGCGGCGGTCGCCGCCGAGATCGCGCCGTTTTTCGCCGACCTTCCGGCCCGGATGGCGGCGAGCCATCTGGTCATCGCGCGATCGGGAGCATCCACCGTCGCCGAGCTTTCAGCCATCGGCCGTCCCTCGATCCTGGTGCCGCTGCCGCACGCCATCGACCAGGATCAATTCGCCAATGCCGGCATGCTCGAACGCGCCGGCGGCGCACGCCGGATGGTGCAGGACACTTTCACCCCGGAGCGTCTTGCCGCCGAATTGGAAAAGCTCGCGGCGTCGCCGCACCGGCTCGCCGGCATGGCGGCGGCGGCACGCTCTTTAGGCCGGCTTGACGCCGTCAATCGCCTCGCCGACCTCGTGCTTCGGGTGGCGGGAATCGCTACCAAACGGTAATTTCAGCATTATTTGTCGGCCATGATTTGTCAGGTCATGGCCGGACTTGTTCCGCCCATTCATGCGTTTCATGTAAAGCTGGGCGCCGGCGCGAAGCCAAGGAAGACGACGGGGAGCTGAATGAGACTGCCGCGCGACATCGGTCCGGTGCATTTCGTCGGCATCGGCGGTATTGGCATGAGCGGCATCGCCGAGGTGCTGGTGAATCTCGGCCATACCGTGCAAGGCTCCGACCAGTCCGACAGCGCCAACGTCAAGCGGCTGCGCGACAAAGGCGTCAAGATCGCGATCGGTCATGCTGCGGAGAATCTGGCCGGCGCGCAGGTCGTCGTTATCTCTTCAGCGATCAAATCCGACAATCCGGAACTGATCGCCGCGCGCGCGCAACGGCTGCCGGTGGTGCGGCGCGCCGAGATGCTGGCCGAGCTGATGCGGCTGAAAAGCTGCGTCGCCATCGCCGGCACCCACGGCAAGACCACGACCACGTCGATGGTAGCGGCGCTGCTCGACGCCGGCGGCTTCGATCCGACCGTTATCAACGGCGGCATCATCAATGCCTATGGCACTAATGCCCGGCTCGGCGCCGGCGACTGGATGGTGGTCGAGGCCGACGAATCCGACGGCACCTTCCTGAAACTGCCGGCCGATATCGCGGTCGTCACCAATGTCGATCCCGAGCATCTCGACCACTTCAAGACTTTCGACGCCGTGCAGGACGCGTTCCGCGCTTTCGTCGAGAACGTGCCGTTCTACGGATTTTCGGTGATGTGCACCGATCATCCCGTGGTGCAGAGCCTGGTCGGCAAGATCGAGGATCACCGCATCGTCACCTATGGCGAGAACCCGCAGGCTGACGTGCGGCTGGTCGACATCTCGCACGCCGGCGGCACCTCGCTGTTCACCATCGCGCTGCGCGAACGCGCCGGGCAGGCGCTGCACGAAATCAAGAATCTCGCGCTGCCGATGCCGGGGCGGCACAATGCGCTCAACGCCACCGCGGCGATCGCCGTCGCCCACGAGCTCGGCGTCGCCGACGACGTGATCCGCATCGCGCTCGCCAAATTCGGCGGCGTGCGCCGGCGCTTCACCAAGACCGGCACCTGGAACGGCGTCACCATTATCGACGACTACGGCCACCATCCGGTCGAGATCGCCGCCGTGCTGCGCGCCGCGCGTGAATCGACCAAAGGACAGGTCATCGCCGTGGTGCAGCCGCATCGCTATACGCGGCTGGCCGCCTTGTTCGAGCAGTTCTGCACCTGTTTCAACGATGCCGACGTGGTGATCGTCGCCAACGTCTATCCGGCCGGCGAAGCGCCGATCGCGGGCGCCGACCGCGACTCTCTGGTGCAGGGCTTGCGCACGCACGGGCACCGGCATGTCATCGCGCTCGAGAGCCCCGAAAAGCTCGCCTCGCTGATCGTTGCCATGGGGCATCCCGGCGACTATGTCGCCTGCCTCGGCGCGGGCTCAATCACGCAATGGGCCTACGCGCTGCCCGGCGAACTGGCGGCGGCCGGAGCGGTCTGATGCCGTTTCCCGATCTTGTGCCGGTGCTCAAAAAAGGCATGCCGGATTTGCGCGGCCGGTTGTTGGCGAACCAGTCGCTCGCCGAGCTGACCTGGTTTCGCGTCGGCGGCCCGGCGCAGCTTTTGTTCATGCCCGAGGATGAAAGCGATCTGTCGTATTTTCTCGCCAATTTGTCGGGCGATATCGCCGTTACCGTCGTCGGGCTTGGCTCCAATCTGATCGTGCGCGACGGCGGCGTTCCAGGCGCCGTGATCAGGCTCGGCCGCGGCTTCAATGAGATTGCAATCGAAGAACACAATGTGCGCGCCGGCGCCGCAGTGCCCGATGTGAAAGTAGCGCGCGCGGCGCAGGAAGCCGGCATTACCGGACTTGCATTCATGCGCGGCATTCCCGGCGGCGTCGGCGGCGTGCTGCGCATGAACGGCGGCGCCTATGGCCGCGAGACCAAAGACGCATTGACCGAGGCGCGCGCGGTCGACCGCGGCGGCCGCATTCATGTCTTGAGCAATGCCGCCTTGCATTACAGCTATCGGCACTGCGGCGCGCCGGACGATTACATCTTCACCCAAGCTCTGTTTGCCGGCGAACCTGGCGATCCTTCCGCCATCGCCGCGGAGATGGAGAAAATCACGGAATCGCGCGAGTTGACGCAGCCGATCAAGAGCCGCACCGGCGGCTCGACGTTCAAGAACCCGCCGGGCCAAAAGGCCTGGCAGCTCATCGATGCCGCCGGCTGCCGTGGCCTGCGCCAAGGCGGCGCCCAGGTTTCGGAAATGCACTGCAATTTTTTGATCAATCTCGGCGACGCCACCGCCGCCGACATCGAGGCGCTGGGCGAAACCGTGCGGCAGCGGGTGAAGGACAAATCCGGCATTGATCTGGAATGGGAGATCAAGCGGATCGGCATCGCCGTCGCGGCTTAAGGCTCCGGGATAGAGTTCTCGTTAGCGTGGCGGCGAGCAGGCATTGTGCAACGCGAGCCCCTCCTCGCAAATCGCTAATCAGCGCGCAAAACGGCTCGATTTAGAGCAAAATCCGCCGCCGGGACTCTCGATTTTTCGCCAATAGTCGATTCTATTGGTGTTCCAGCGAATCAGCGGCTGAAGGCAGCTAGCGGAGAGCTATGCGCAAGCACGTCGCCGTTCTGATGGGGGGCTGGTCGGCGGAGCGCGACGTCTCGTTGCGCTCCGGCAAAGCCTGCGCCGATGCGCTCGGCCGCCGCGGCTATCGCGTCACGCCGATCGACGTCGGCCGCGACATTGCCGCGACCTTGACCGCCGCCAACCCCGACGTTGCGCTCAACGTGCTACACGGCCGGCCCGGCGAGGACGGCACGCTGCAGGGTCTCCTTGAGATCCTCGGCATCCCCTACACGCATTCGGGGGTCCTGGCCTCGGCGGTGGCCATGCAGAAGGATACCGCCAAGGTACTGTTCCGTGCTGCCGGCGTCCCAGTTGCCGAGGACCGGGTGGTGTCGCGGCTCGAAGCGGCAAAAGCCCATGTCATGGCGCCGCCTTACGTCATCAAACCGGTGGCCGAGGGCTCGAGCGTCGGCGTTTTTATCGTCACCGAGGAACATCCAAACCCGCCGCAGGAACTCTTTCGCGATGACTGGCCGTTCGGCGACAGGGTCATGGTCGAACGCTACATCCCGGGTAAGGAGCTGACCTGCGCCGTGCTCGGCGATCGGGCGCTCGATGTCATCGAAATCGTGCCGGCGACGCGGTTTTACGACTACGAGGCGAAATACGCCGCCGGCGGCTCCCGGCACCTCTTGCCGGCGCCAATTTTACCGAATGTTTACCAGGAAGTCCGCAGATTGAGCCTTGCTGCCCATAGCGCACTCGGCTGCCGCGGCGTGAGCCGCGCGGACTTTCGCTATGACGATCGGGGGACGGGAAAGCTGATCTGTCTTGAGGTCAATACACAACCGGGGATGACCGAGACCTCGCTCGTACCCGAGCTTGCCGCCTACGCGGGCATCACGTTCGATGAGCTGGTGCAATGGATGGTGGAGGACGCCTCGACCAACCGCTAACGCGGTCGAGGCAAACAGCTGCAAAACCGGTCGGCGCGCCGCATGACGAGCCGAGCCGCACCCGTGCGCCGGCCGATCGGCTTCGCCGCAGCGAAAACCGATTTGCCGCATTTGCGGGCTATCGCCGGCTGACCGGGCGCTGGGCGGCCATAATCGCGCATTTGCCGCGTGGCGCCGGCGTCATCGGATCAATCCTGCTCATCGCCGGTGCGCTGGTTTATGGCGCGGTCGCCGGCCAACATCTGCCTGCCGTAATCGATTGGACCAAGGATGCGCGCGATATCGCGGCAAATGCGCTTGGCTTCCGCATCGCCGCAATCTCGCTGTCCGGCGGAAGGGAAGTCAGCCGCGAAGAAATTCTCACCACGGCCGGCGTCACCGGACACGCCTCGCTTCTGTTCCTCGATGCCGATGCGGCACGCCAGCGGCTGTTGGCGAATCCGTGGATCGCCGATGCCGCGGTGCTCAAGCTCTATCCCAACCGGCTGCAGATCACGATCACCGAACGTCACGCCTTTGCGCTGTGGCAGAAGAACGGCCGGCTGAGCGTCATCGCCGCCGACGGCACCGTCCTCGAGCCCTTCGTCGAGAACCGCTATCTCGGCCTGCCCCTTGTGGTCGGCCGCGACGCCGAACGACAGGCCAAGGACTTTCTCGCCGTCGTCGATCGTTACCCGGATATCCGATCGGCGTTGCGCGCTTCGATCCTGGTGGCCGACCGGCGCTGGGATTTGCGGCTGACCAATGGCATCGATGTGCAGCTACCGGAAAGCGACGTCGCCGCCGCGCTCGACCGCCTGGTCGAGCTTGACCACGACAAAAAGCTCCTCTCCCGCGACATCACCGTGGTCGATCTGCGATTGCCGGATCGCGTGACCGTACGCCTGTCCGATGCCGCTGCGGCCGCCCGGGACGAGACCCTCAAAGCCACCTTGAAAAAGAAGAAAGGGGGCGACGCATGAACGCCCTCCGCTACGGCTTGACGCCAAAGATGAAGCCGATTTCGCCGCGGCGCAGCGCGCTGGTGGCCGCGCTCGACGTCGGGTCGAGCAAGGTCGTCTGCATGATCGCACGGCTGCGGCCGCAGGAACCGCAGCAGGCCCTGACCCGCCGCAGCCACGCCATCGAAGTCGTCGGTTTCGGCCACACCAATGCGCGCGGCATGAAAGCCGGCAGCGTCGTCAATCTCGCCCAAGCCGAGGATGCCATTCGCCAGGCGGTCGATGCCGCCGAGCGCACGGCCGGGGTCGAAATCGAATCCGTCGTGTTGTCGCTATCGGCCGGCCGGCTGGCCAGCGAGCTGTTCGCCGCCGACGTCGACATCGTCGGCTCCGCCGTCTCCGACGGTGACATTGCCCGCGTCTTGGCCGCGGGCAGCCGCCATTCGCTGCGCGAGGGCCGTGCCGTCCTGCACTCGCTGCCGGTCGCCTACTCGATCGACGGCGTCGACGGCGTGCGCGATCCGCGCGGCATGCTCGGCTCGCGATTCGGCGTCCATATGCACATTGCCACCACCGATGTCGCCGCCGCGCGAAATCTCATGCTCGCGGTCGAGCGTGGCCATCTCGACGTCGAGGCCATGGTGGCTTCCCCTTATGTCGCCGGCCTCGCCGTTCTCGCCGACGATGAAGCGGATCTCGGGTCCGCCGTAGTCGACCTGGGCGCCGGCACCACCACGATGGCGGCGTTCCTGGGCGGACGCTGTGTCCATCTGGAAGGTTTTGCGCTCGGCGGCCATCACGTCACCATGGATATCGCCCGCGGGCTGAACGCCCGTATCGCCGACGCCGAGCGAATCAAAACGCTTTATGGCAGTGTGCTCGCCGGGGGATCGGATGAGCGCGACATGGTTACAGTGCCGCCGCTGAGCGATGACGAGCGCGAACAGGCGCAATTCGTCTCCCGCGCGGCGCTGGTCGGCATCATCAAGCCGCGGGTCGAGGAAATACTGGAAATGGTGCGCGACCGGCTCGCCGCGACCTCGATCGCAAGCGAGCGGCGCGGTCATGTCATCCTCACCGGCGGCGCGAGCCAGTTGACCGGGCTGCCGGATCTGGCGTCGCGCATTCTTGGCCGGCCGGTCCGCATCGGACGGCCGCTCGGCATCGCCGGAGCGCCGGAGTCGGCCAAAGGCCCAGCCTTTGCCGTCGCGGCTGGCCTCCTGGTTTATCCGCAAGCGGCGCATCTCGAACATTTCGAATCGCGCCGTAAGCGGCAATTCACGACAGGGACGGGTGGCTATTTCACCCGTGTCGGACGATGGCTTCGCGAGAGTTTCTGATGGCCCCCACTCGCGAAGCTGGAAAATCGAAGCGGCCGGTGGCGGACCGGACGGGGCGGGGCACGTTCACGGACCACGTGGACGACGCCCGTGCGACGAACAAGAGGCAACCATGACCATCAATCTGAATATTCCCGATATCCGTGAGCTCAAACCCCGCATCACCGTATTTGGTGTCGGCGGCGCCGGCGGTAATGCCGTCAACAATATGATCAGCGCCGGCCTTCAAGGCGTGGACTTCGTGGTGGCCAACACCGACGCCCAGGCGCTCACGATGTCGAAAGCCGAGCGCGTCATCCAGATGGGCGTGCAGGTGACGGAAGGCCTGGGCGCCGGGTCGCAACCCGACGTCGGGCGCGCCGCCGCCGAAGAGGTCATCGACGAAATCCGCGACCACCTGTCCGGTGCGCATATGTGCTTCGTCACGGCGGGCATGGGCGGCGGCACCGGAACGGGCGCCGCGCCAGTGATCGCCAAGACCGCGCGCGACCTCGGCATCCTCACCGTCGGCGTCGTGACCAAGCCGTTCCACTTCGAAGGCCAACGCCGTATGCGCATCGCCGACGGCGGCATCACCGAATTGCAGAAATGCGTCGACACGCTGCTCATCATTCCCAACCAGAACTTATTCCGGGTGGCGAACGAAAAAACGACGTTTGCCGACGCCTTCGCACTGGCGGATCAGGTGCTCTATTCCGGCGTCGCCTGCATCACCGACCTGATGGTCAAGGAAGGTCTCATCAACCTCGATTTCGCCGACGTCCGCGCCGTCATGCGCGAGATGGGCAAGGCGATGATGGGAACCGGCGAGGCCGAAGGCGACAAGCGGGCAATTACCGCCGCAGAGGCCGCGATCTCCAATCCGCTGATTGACGACGCCTCGATGAAGGGCGCCAGGGGCCTTCTCATTTCCATCACCGGCGGCCGCGATCTGACGCTCTACGAAGTCGATGAGGCGGCAACGCGCATCCGCGAGGAGGTCGATCAAGACGCCAACATCATCGTCGGCGCGACCTTCGATGAAAGTCTCGACGGCATGATCCGCGTATCGGTAGTGGCGACAGGCATCGACCAGGCGCTGTCGCAACGGCCGATCGTGCCGGCGGTGGACACGCGAATGGCGGAGGTCGCGCAGCGTATCCGTGCCGAGAACCAGCGCATCGCCGAGCGCAGCCCGCGGCCCGAACCTTCCCGGACGGCGGCGGCTGCACCAGTAGCGCCGGCGATCCCAGCCGCGGCTCCCGCCTCGTCGGTCGCTTCCGCTCCGGCGGCTGCGCCCGCCGCAGTGAACGCGTCAATCGAATCGGCGGCCAAGGCGGCGATTGCAGCGGCCGTCGAAGACGTGTCGATCCGTCCGCTCGCACCAAAACCCACTCTGTTCATCGACCCGGCCGCCGGCGAGCAGGAAGTGGCCCGCAAACCGGAGGTCCTCGAACCGGCGGCTTTCATTCCGCCGCAGGCCGAGCGTTTGCCGTCGCGCCCGCCGCGCATGCCGCGGCTCGACGAGCTGCCGGTCCCGGCGCAGAACGAGATTCGCGCGCGCCGTGGCGAGGTGCGCGAGGACGATCATCCCGAAAAGCGGCGGATGTCGCTCTTGCAGCGGCTGGCTTCGGTCGGCCTCGGACGCCGCGACCAGGACGAAACGGAGACCGGCTTACCGGCCGCCCCGATGAGCGCCCATGTCGGTGGACCGGTGTCGCCCGAGCGTCTGACGGGACGGCCGATGCCGCGGCCTTCGCAACCGCGGCCGGATACAGGCCATGAACTGCCGGTCTCCGACTACGCCCGGCGCTCCGCACCGCAGGGCCTCGACCAGCACGGACGGCAGGCCCCTGTGCAT
>JBAQAB010000143.1:0-20323 GCA_049285535.1 Xanthobacteraceae bacterium | reverse complement strand
GGCATTGGCCGAGCCGCCCGCGTAATCGTTCTGCCTCGTCGGTCCACATCCGGCCGAAACGCGGCCATAGCGGCTCTATCAGGTCCATCTGATAACGCAGGTCGACGACGCGCTGGCGCAGCGTGTGCAAGTCCTCGCCGCTGGCCTGCGACCAGTCGGAGGGAATTTGCTTGAGCGCATTGCGGTAGCCCGCGGTAAGCTGCGCCGCGATGGAGGAGAAATCGAACGGATCGAGCGGCCACAGCGCGACGGCCGCCGCCGCGGTGTCGAGCCAGGCGACAATGCTGTCGCGCAGCTCCGGGATGAGCACCGCCTGTTCCTCGCTGTCGCGCAGCGCTTCGATGCGGCTGCGGATGGTGGAACTGGAGCGCTCCGACAGCACCAGATTGCCTTTATCGATCAGCCCATCGAAAGCCATGAGTGCCGCCGCGCCGTCGCGCGCATGGGCCAACGAGCGGGCGTGGTCGCGCGCCTCGTGCCGCCAGCGCCGGGCGTCGGGGATGAACGGCGCCAAAAGCCGCATCAAGGCCCGCCATTCCTTCATGGCGCGCCGGAAATCGTGCACGGCTTCCTGGTGGGAACGCTCCGGGTCGACCATCGCGGCGCGGGCCTGGGCCAAAATATTGGCCGCAACGGCACGCATAACCGGTCCGATCGCCGTTTTCGGCTCCAAAGCTGGTTTCTCGCCCATGACCGGTTCTAGAAGCGCGTGCATGACTGTCCGATGAGGCCCACCATGACATTATGACGAATTATTGGGCCTGCTGCACTTCCCTTCCGCTGGGTGGCTTGCTACATGACCGTTTGATAAATCAGACAGTTGACGCGGGGTGGAGCAGCCCGGTAGCTCGTCAGGCTCATAACCTGAAGGTCATAGGTTCAAATCCTATCCCCGCAACCAACTTCCAAAAGGGACCTGGCTTAGGCCGGTACCTTTTTTGTCTTCGGCAGGTGGCCGCTTGCATTTTACGGGCCGGTCAACCGAAGCGAACGGCAATCGGCAGGCGTACTTCTTGCAGTACCGCCATCGCAGCCATGCAAGAGTAAATTTGGCGCAGCCCACCGGGTGACTGAGCCCGGGCTATTCGATATCGATGATCGGGGACGGGTGTCGCGGTTGATTGCATGCAGTTTGAGCCACAACGGTCGGCGTCCGCCCCTCGTGCTGCAAGTTTGGCCACATGGTCCACGTGGCTGCCGCTCCTGCGGTCTGTCCACTTGAGTTCTCTGCGGCCGGCGGTGGCGTTGCCGCTCGTGTTGGGATTGCTTGCCTTACTGTTGCGCCTTCACGGCCTTGCCGACAAGCCGCTCTGGTATGACGAGATCCTCAGCCTGAACCGGGCGCGGCTTCCGCTCGTCGACCTCGTTATCGACGGGCTCAAGCACAAGCATTATCCGACTTATTTTCTGCTGCTGCGAAGCTTTGCTTCGGCGCATGTCGACCCGTGGATGCTGCGATTGCCGTCCGCCCTGTGCGGTGCGGGCTGCGCCTTTCTTGTGGCGAGGATGGCGACGGATATCCGCGGTCCGCTGGCCGGCATCGTCGCGGGATTGCTCATGACGCTTTCGCCGCTGGAAGTGCAGTATGGGCAAGAAGCTCGGGCTTACGCGCTCATTTCCTGCCTCGTCCTCATCGCGCTCTGGGGGTTGGTCCGCATCGCGCAAGAGCCCGGGCGAGCCGCGTTAAGCGTGGCGCGGTCCGACGGGCTGGGCGGCCCTTGGGCGGCCTATGTGCTCGGCACGATTGGGGCGCTTCTCGTCGAAAATAATACGGTGCCCTGGCTGTTGGCGTCCAACGTCGCTTTCATTGCAGTCGTACACCGCGCCGCAACCGAGCGAAGCGGGTTAATTCGCAACTGGGCATGGTCGCAGGCCTTTATCCTGGCGGTCTGGCTGCCCGCCCTCTTCGTTATTTTCTCGGCAAATCGTGGCGCTGTCCTGACCGGACTCGAATGGGTTCCTGAGCCTACCTGGGAAAATTTTCGCTCGATCGTCGCCGCAGTTTATCTGTTCCGCATATCCGACATGATGAGCTTTAGCGTTCTGCCGGCGCCGCTCCCGCAATTCGGCGCTCTCATTGCGGCGCTGGCGCTGCTGGGAGCCTGGCGGCTCAAGCGGGAGCCATGCCTGCTGGCGATCATCGGGCTGGCCTTTGTGGCAATGCCGATCACGGTTCTGGCCATATCGATCTTTCAACCGGTACTGGTGCCGCGGTACTTGCTGTGGAGCACCGGACCTTTCTTCGTGATGGCCGGCATTGGAGCGGCGACGCTGCCGAAACGGTTATCGCCGGCGGTTGCCGCCGCCGTAATGGTGGGCGGCGCGGTCAGCCTCTGGCCTTACTATAGTGCGGAGACCAAGCCGCGGTGGGACCAAGCGGCATCCTATCTGTTGCGCAATGTGCGGCCCCAAGACAGCATCGTTGCGGAATACCCTTCGGTGGAATTCGTTCTTGACACCTATGCCGAACCAACTCGTTTGGCGTCGAAGTTTACGGCACTCGCTTGGAAGGCGCACCGCAGTCCTTCGCTCGTCGCCGACGGTGAGCGCACTTGGGTCATATACGGCAGCGTCGGTCAAAGCACGCAGGAATCCGAGGAGGAGTTTCGGCGAAAGTGGGCTGTGTTGGGTCATCCGGCCGACCAGGTTCGTTTCGGCACTCATATCCTGATACTGCGCTTCGACAGGCCCGCGATTGCATCGCACCAAAGCTTCAGCAGCGCCCGGCTGGAGCGGAATGATGGAACGATGCCGCACACGCGCCAGATGCCCTAGCTGTCAGTTCGAGTGCTGCGCCGATAGCGCCTCCCTCTACCCATCGCACCGTCAGGGAGGCATCGGTTGCCGCGATTAATCTGGCGATCGGTAGAAGCCGCTCCGGCTTGCCGTCGAGCGCGACGACCGTGATGGTCGGATTGAAGAAGCCGAAGGCAGGGCGGCCGTTGGATATGTCGAGATGCGGCAGCGCCAGCGCTTGCGCGAAGAGCTCCGCGGCAGCTTGCGTTTTTGCCGATTGCAGGGGAAGCGCACCATAGCGCCGATAACGTTCGTAATTAAACGTCGACGTGATGATGATCGTCGCGTTGGCGGCGGATAGTTTCGCGGCCCGCCCCGCCAAGGAAGGGACATGGGCATAGCCCGCATAGCCGTCCACCGCCACAGGGCCGGATACATTCGCTACGATTTCGGGTAGCAGTCGTCGTGGATCGTCGTCCGCCCGAATATTGACGCGGAGCGACATCCACCAGGCAGGTAAGGCCGCGATAAGGAGCGCCAGTGTCGCGAGCATCGCGCCCGCACCGGGCCGGCGGCGCTCGGTCCATTCATGGACGAAGGCCGCGCCGAGAATAACCAGCAGCGGGGCGAGCGGCACCATATAGCGGGCAAAATCGGGGTAGGGTTTGAGCGGTGAGAGTTCGTGGGCGAAATACCAGAGCACGGCGAATCCGGCGATGATCGCGAGCGGTTGCCGGCGGTCGGGAGCTGCAAAAAAGGGCGTCGCGAGACCGAGCACGCCGAGCACTGTGAGCAGGTGGCCGAGTCCGGGCCACAGGCTTTCCCGCAGATGGAAGGCGCCCAAGGTCAGCGAGATCGGCAGCACGATATCGGCGTGGCCGCTGACGGCGTGAACGTATTCGAGGTGAAGATTGGAGCGGAACTGATGATTGGCGAATATGGCCGGCAAATCGACTGCGGTGAACGTCATCGCGGCGATTAGTATGACGAGGCCGGCGTTTATCGCGCGCATGCCGATCCGCTCGCGATCGCCAAAGACCATCATCAGTGCCGGGGCATAAAGGATGAGGAGCAGCCCGCCGACATATTTCGAGGCCCCGGCGAGCCCGATCGCCGTACCGAGCGCGAATATGCGTTTTAAGGTCGACGCGCGAAGGGTCGCGATGAGCGCGACGAGCGCCAAGACGACAAACGGCGCTACGAAGATGTCTTCCTTGAAATAGCGCGCATGGACGCTGATCAATGGTGTAGCGAGCGTCGCGGCAGCGACCGCGAATGACGGCGACGCCGGCAGAACGAGGCGCGCGAGTAAGTATGTCGCGATAATCAGCGCGCCGCCGGCCAGCGCTGCAAATGCCCTGCCCAGCTCGACGAGCGATTGCGCGTCGGTCCACCCCAGAAAGATATTGGCCGCGCGCGCCAGTTGGATCATGAGGATGGGATGGAAGTCGGCAGCCGGCACCCCTAATACGGCCGCCACCTTGGCCGGCTCATCGGGATGGGTACCGAGCGGGAAATCGACGGCCGACAGCCACGCTGTGACGCCGGCGGCAGCGAGAATAACGACGGCAATCGTTGCGTGGTCGATCTTAAGGCGAGCCCATGCGCCGAAGCGTTCGGAGGCGGCGCGGCCGTACCATGACGGCGCGGAAGGACGAAGGACGGTTCCGCCTATGCGCTCAAAATCCGCATCGCCAACGGACGTTTTCATAGACGTACATGCCAGTCCTTCCCGGACTCATGCTGCACGAAGCCGACCACCGATCCTCAGAGCCGCAATTGCGGGCTTTTTGGCAATCGAACCGAATCCGGCTTGCGACCTTATCAACAAGTTGTCCGATGCCGATGCCGAATGTTTCGGCAAGACCAGGGCAGTTCTGTCCATGCGCGCGCCACCACGGTGGTGGCCGCTTTCAAGGTAGATAGTCAATCGGCCAAGTTCGTCAGTCTGGACGGCAGATTTTCGCTCACTTGTCGGGTGCACGCCCGGCAGTCATAGTTCGGCGGGGCGCGCGGGGTTACGAATTCGACCCATTGCCGTTGTACCCCGACGGGTCGGAAGACGCTTCTATTCCGAAAGGTCCACGCGAGAAGATGCATGCCGCATATTACAACCGACGATGATGTGAAGCTTTATTACGAGGAAACGGGTAGCGGCCCGCCGGTCGTCTTCGTGCATGAATTTGCCGGCGATTATCGCTCCTACGAGATGCAGATGCGTTATTTCGGTCAACGTTATCGCTGCATCGCCTATAACGCGCGGGGCTACCCGCCGTCCGACGTGCCGAAGGATCCGGCGAGATATTCGCAGTCTCGCGCGCGCGACGATATCCGCGCCGTGCTCGATGCATTGAGGATCGAGCAGGCCCACATCGTCGGACTTTCGATGGGCGGCTTTGCCACGCTGCATTTCGGCTTCACCTATCCGACCCGCGCGCGTTCACTGGTCGTCGCCGGCTGCGGCTACGGGGCGGCGCCCGACAAGCGCGCACAATTCGCCGCCGAGGCCGAGGCCGCCGCTGCTCACTTCGAGAATCAGACGATGGCAAACGCCGCCGAAGGCTATGCGCTCGGCCCGACGCGCGTGCAGTTCCAGAACAAGGATCCGCGCGGCTGGGCGGAGTTTGCCAACCAGCTCGCCGAACACTCGACCGCAGGTTCGGCGCTGACCATGCGCGGCGTGCAGGCGCGCCGGCCGTCGCTGTTCGATCTGGTTGAGCAAATGAAGTCGATCACGGCGCCGACGCTGGTCATGACTGGCGACGAAGACTGGCCCTGCCTTGAACCGGCTCTCCTCATGAAGCGCACAATCCCGACCGCCGCGCTGGTCGTCATGCCGAATGCCGGGCACGCCATTAATCTGGAGGATCCGGCGGCATTCAATCAGCACATCGCCGACTTCTTCCACAGCGTCGATGTTGGGGCGTGGCGCAAGCGCGATCCGCGCGCTACGGCATCGGCCATTCTCGGCCGGTGAAGACGGCCTCGAACCGTTGCAGCGCGGTTAGGCGGCCTGCTGGCCCAACCGATCCACCTCGCGTTGCACAAGCTGCCGGTAGGGACCTTCGCGGCGCACCAAGAGATCGGGCGCTCCGTCTTGCACGACGCGGCCGGCTTGCAAGACGACGATGCGGTCGAAACTGCGTACGGTTGAAAGCCGGTGCGCGATGGCGATCACGGTACGGCCCTTCATCAGCCGGCCCAGTGCCTCGCGGATCGCTTCCTCGGACTCGCCGTCGAGCGCGGAGGTGGCTTCGTCGAGCAGCAACAGCGGCGCATCCCTGAGAAACGCGCGCGCAATCGCGATGCGCTGACGCTGGCCACCCGAGAGTTTCAAGCCGCGCTCGCCCACGATGGTCCACATGCCCTGCGGCAGATCTTCGATAAAATTGCAGCGCGCCGCGAAGGCCGCCTCCAGAACTTCATCGTCGGTTGCCTCTGGCCGGCCGTAACGGATGTTATCCATCACCGAGCGATGAAACATCGAAATGTCCTGGGGCACGACGCCGATGGCCTCGCGCAGGCTCTCCTGGGTTACGCGTGCGATATCCTGACCGTCGATCAGTATGCGTCCGGCCTGCACATCGTAGAAGCGCTGCAGCAGCGCGAATAAAGTGGATTTGCCGCCGCCGGAAGGACCAACGAGCCCGACCCGTTCGCCCGGACGGAAGCTGAACGTGAAGTCACGGAAGATTTGGCGGCCGTCGGAATAGCGGAAATTGATCTGCTCGAACTTGACGCTGGCGCCGCGCCGCATCAGCGGTTCCGCCTCTGGATGGTCGCACAGCTCGTGCGGCACCAGGAGTGTCGCCACGGCTTCCGCAAGCCGCGCGATATGCTGAGTTATATCGACCAAGGCCACGGCGAGATCGCGCGTGGCGCTGAGCACCGAAATGGAAAGCGTGCACGCAAGCACAACATCGCCGGTGGTCGCCTCGCCCTGCGTCCACAATATGATGGACCAGGACAGTAACCCGAGCGTCAGTAGGATTGTCACTGCAGCGTGAAAGATGCGCAGCTTCTCCAGATAGAACAGGCTGCGTCGCCGCGCGTTGAGTTCGCGATCGACCGTGGCGTCGAAGCGGCGATGCTCGCGCGAGACGCCGCCAAACGCCCGTACCAGCGGCATATTGGTCACCACGTCGATCATTTCCCCGTCGACGGTCGCCGCTTTGGTAGCGAAATCGTGGTGCAAGGGACGGCCGGAGGCTGCGAGCCGAAACAACACGAAGACCATGATGCCGGCGACGAGTGCGAGCGCCGCGGCCATCGGCAAACTGATGGTGCAAACCAGCACGATCGCCGCGATGGTCGCCACGCAGGGCGGCAGCACGTTCCAGACGAGCATATTCTCGGCGGTGAATACCGCGTTCGAGGTCGCCGTGACGCGGCTTGTCAGCATGCCTGGCAGCCGGTCGGCGAAGTAGCCGGGTGAATGCCCGGTCAAATGGCGGAACAGATCGCGGCGCAGATCGCCGGTGACGCCGACGAAAGCGTAGTTGGCGATCCAGCTGGCGACACGCCACAGCAGATTGTCGGCTGCGATCAGCGACCCGAGAAGACAGAACGCAATCCAGACGTCGGCATTGGCGCCGGTAGAGAGCGTATCAACCAGGAACTTGACGCCGTATTGCGTGCCCATCGAACAGACGACCGCGCCGAGGACGGCGGCGAGAATGACCGCATGCGACACCGGCCGCATCCTGACGTAGCGATAGATGAAACCGAGTGGGGAAGTGGCGTAACGCGTGAGTTCGGCCATGCGAGTTCGGACTCCGCCCGTAGTTTTGTCCCCGCAAGCTCATCGCGGTGTTTATGAGGGAGACAGCGTGAATGAAACCAGGGTCCCTCCGTCATGTTCCGAAACTTTCCTTCCGCGCATATCAATTTCCGCGACCGTTCCTTACGCGGCCGTTGTGGCCCCCAATTTAGGGCTTAAGTGTTGACGCGCAGGCGCGCAAAAAGTTCCCGCCGCATCGCAAAATTAAGTTCCCGCCATAATTTGAAATTTTCCCGTGCTCCGACGTTGTCGGTAGTCGCCGGGTGAGCAATTTCAAAAAACGAGGGTCTTTCTATGCACATCGCACAGGTTGCGCCGTTGACGGAGGCTATCCCGCCCAAACTTTATGGCGGCACCGAGCGGGTGGTATCATGGCTCACCGAGGAGCTGATCGCGCTTGGCCACGAGGTGACGCTGTTCGCCAGCGGCGATTCGGTGACGTCCGCCCGGCTAGAGGCCGTGTGGCCGCGGGCTTTGCGGCTCGACGGCGCGGTGCGCGACCCCAACGCGTTGCATATGATGATGCTGGAACGGGTCTATCAGTCGGCGTCCGACTTCGATTTCCTGCACTGCCATCTGGATTATTATCCATTCTCCTTGCTGTCGCGACAGGCGACGCCGTTCGCTACCACGCTGCATGGCCGTCTCGATTTGCCGGAGCATCAACCGGTGTTCGACACGTTCTCGTCGGTGCCCGTGATCTCGATTTCGAATGCGCAGCGCCGGCCGTTGCCGCAGGCAAACTGGGTGCGCACGGTCTATCATGGCCTGCCCGCACAGCTTCTCGTTCCGCAACCGGTCAAGCCCTCCTATTTTGCCTTTCTCGGCCGCATCGCGCCGGAAAAGGGCTTCGACCGCGCCGTCCGCATTGCGCAGCATTGCGGCGTTCCACTCAAAGTCGCCGCCAAGATTGACAAGGCTGACCAGGATTATTTCAACGAGCAGATCAAGCCGCTGATGGCGTCCGGGAATATCGAATATATCGGCGAAATCGGCGACAAGGACAAGTCGGAATTCCTCAGCGGCGCGATCGTGCTGCTGGTTCCCATCGACTGGCCGGAGCCGTTCGGTCTGGTCATGATCGAAGCCATGGCTTGTGGTACCCCGGTGATCGCGTTCAATCGTGGCTCAGTACCGGAGATCATCGACGACGGCGTCACTGGATTTGTCGTCGAGGACGTCAACGGCGCCGTCGGCGCGGTCGACCGGCTCGGCCATTTGTCGCGCGGGAAAATCCGGCGGCGCTTTGAGGAGCGTTTCACTGCGCGCCGAATGGCGCAGGATTATCTGGCCGTCTATCGCAGCCTGTCGGATGCCGCTTCCCCGCATCTCCGGCTAGTGGCCGACGACGCGCCGGCGTTGTAGGTGTTCGCAGGAAACCGCCCGCGCTTGTTCATTCCGCTTGTTCTTCCGGCCGTGTCTCAGGCATCAGTAGCCACAGCGCCACGAAGCCCGCCGCGCCGATCGCGGCGAGCAAAGCAAAAGCTGCCGGGCTGCCGAAGCGATCGGTGATGTAGCCGGCGAGCGTCGCCGAAAGCGACGCTCCAATCCCGGTCGCGGTGCCGAGAATACCCTGGCCGAGATTGAAATGGCCGGTGCCGCGCGTGAGGTCGGCGACGACGAGCGGCACCATAACGGCGAATACGGCGGCGGTGATGCCATCGAGGATTTGCACGGCAAGAAGCAGCGATGGGTCGCGCACCGCGGCGAACAGGAGCCCGCGGATCGGCAGCGCAGCGAATCCGAGCAGCAATAGCGGGCGGCGACCCCAGATCTGCGCGCGCCGGCCGACCCAGGGCGACAGCGCCGCGACGATGAGCTGCGGCACGACGATGCAAGCCGCGATAATGACCGTTGCCCAATCTGCCGAGCGCATGGTCACCGCGCTGCCCACCAAAGGCAGCATGGCGGCATTGGCGAGATGAAACAGCAGCAGGCAGCCGGCGAAGATGAGAAGCGGCCGATTATGCATCAGCGCACCTGGCTTAATCGGTGGTTTGTCGACTTTGCGGTGCGGCGGCGCGCCGTGCGCACGCTCGGGATCGATTTCATTGCCGGCAATCGAGCGCAAAGCGATCAGGGCGGGCACCAGTAACAGCACCGTGACGATGAACACGGCGCGCGCGGAAATCAGATAGCCGCAGGCGCCCATGGCGGCCGCTGCCAGGCCGTTGCCGACAGATGCGAAGCGGGCATTGCGTCCAAACCGCTCGCCGATCGCCGCGTGACCGACGAGGCCGAGGCTGATCGCCGCGATCGCGGGGCCGAGCACGCAACTCGCCAGCGCGTGCAGGATCGATCCTGCCAACACCATCGGAAAGATCGGCAGCACCGCATAGCTCAAGGCGCTGACGCAAATCGCCACGATCGAAACGCCGGCGACGAAGCGCTCGGATCGCGCGGCATCGACCAAGGCGCCCCCTGGCATTTGTCCGATCAGCGAAACGAATCCGGCCGCCGACTGCACGAGCCCGATATCGACCTGCGTCCACCGCTGCGTGGTCAGATAAACCGAGACGAACGGCCCGAACCCAGTCTGCACGTCGGCGACGAAGAAGATGAACCAATCGAGCCCGCGCAGGCTGCGCTGTGACGGCGCCAGCGGCGGCTCGGCTCCTGGGGGCCATTGGCCGGTCGAGGTATCTGCAGCTTCGCTCATGCCGTGCGGCTCCGGCCGGTCGCGTATGCGGCGTGACGAATCTAGCGCCAGGATACGTCTCCAGCGGTCGTTTCAATTGGCTTGCTCTCGTTCGACAACGACGGCCGACCGACCGAGGTCCGAGCCCAAGCGTCAGTGCAAGATCGTGTGCGGCTATTCGGGCAGTGGCTCGAGCTTGCCGAGCGCACTGAGGACGACGATGGGCTTCCCCTCCTGATATTCGGGCGCGGCCTTCACTTGGTCGCGCGTGAGTTCGAGCGTGATCTTGGCATCAGCCTTTTCCGGCGGCGGGAAATGCAGCGCGCTCCAGTCGACCGCGATCTTCCGGCTGCCGACGCCGAGGAAGCCGCCGAAATCGATGATTGCGGCGCGCACTTGCCCGCGTCGGTCGACCAGCACGTCGACAATGCGGCCCATATCTTCGCCGGCACTGCTGACGACTTCGCGGCCGAGGATGCTTTCGACTTCGTGATCGTTGAGGATGGTCACCGCGGCGGGCGGCGCGGACGGTTGTGCGCTTGTCGGCGGTGCGGCTGGCGGATTGCTCGCTGCCGGCGGCTGCGCGTCTTGAGAAAAGGCGGCCCCGATCGTGGAAGGCAGCGCTGCAGCCAGCGCGAGGGCTGCCAGCGCTACCTTAATTCCCATGAGCTTTTTGCCGCGCATGCGGGGTCCGCGTTGAGGTTCGTGCCGATGGAACTTACACCACTAAGCCGAGGAGGCTGCCCTGGTTCCACGCCGGCTAGGTTGCCGCGACCTTCGGCGCGCGACCTTCGCGCAATTTGGGCGGATCAGGACGAAAACACGATGGAAACCCGGATATCGCCGCTGATCCGGGTCGTATCGAGCGAGACCGTGTCGCCGTGACGGCGCACGCGCAGATCGACGCTCGATGACGAAAGCTGCAAATCGCGCAGTGTCACTTCATCGAGGAACTGCGGCAGGCGCGGATTGCGCAGCCGGATTTCGCCGTTGAACGGATCGAACTCGAGACCAAGTGAGGCCTCGAGCAGTGTAAACGGCGTCGCGCTGGCCCATGCTTGCGGCGAGCAAGCCACCGGATAAAGCGTGGGGCCGTGACCACGCTGCCGCTGAAAGCCGCAGAACAATTCCGGCAGGCGGCTTTGATCCATATAAGCGGCCGCGTTGAACAGGCCGCCGAACAGCGTATCGATCGCCGGCTTGCACTGATAGCGCGCCAGCCCCAGCGCGATCAGGGCATTGTCGTGCGGCCAGATCGAACCGTTGTGGTACGACATCGGATTAAAGCGCACCTGGTCTTTTGCCACTGTGCGAATGCCCCAGCCGGAGAAGAAGCGCGGTTGCAACAACTCCTTGGCAACGCGCCTGGCGCGGTCCGCGTCGGCAATGCCGGTGAACAACACCTGGCCGGCGTTCGATGTGAGCACGCGGCATGGTTCTTTCGCGCCATCGAGCGCCAGCGCATAAGTTTCCAGGTCCGGACACCAGAATGCGGTCTCGAAGCGTTCGGCGAGGCGGCTCGCTTCGTCATCGAGCCGTTGCGCCGCAGCTTCGAGCTTAAGCCGCCGCGCGCAACGCGCGGCCATGCGTTTGGCGGCATAGACGTAGCCCTGCACCTCGACAAGCGCGATCTCGCCCTCGGCCAAACGCCCATCGGCATGAAAGATCGCGTCGTACGAATCTTTCCAGCCCTGATTGGCGAGGCCTTGCTCGCTGGCGCGCTTATATTCGACGAAGCCGTCGCGGTCCGGATCGCCCGGCCCGTCGATCCAGGCCAGGGCCGCTTCGATATTCGGCCACAGTTCGACGATGGTTTGCGTGTCGCCGGTGCGTTCCAGATAGAGCCCGGTGAGCAGGACGAACAGCGGCGTCGCATCGACGCTGCCATAATAAAGACCGAACGGGACTTCGCGCAGAGCAGCCATTTCGCCCCAGCGCATTTCGTGCAAGATTTTTCCAGGTTGCGCATCGGCCAGCGGATCCGTGGTCGTGGCCTGATAGGCCGCCAAGCGGCGCAACACGCCGCGCGCCACGTCCGGCGACCACCACAACATCTGTAATGCCGTGATCAGCCCGTCGCGGCCGAACGTGGTCGAGTACCAGGGAATGCCGGCATAGGGGTAACGGCCTTGCGGCGTGTCGGTCATCAGCATCGCGAGATCGGCGGCCGATCGGCACAGCACCGCGTTGAAACGCTCGTTCGACGTTTGCACGGAGGTTTGTTCGCGCGTCGACTCGCGCATTTCCCGGCGCGCCGCAATCAGACCGCGCAGGAATGGCAACGGCGGCGAGCTCGTCCGATCGCAGCTCACAGCAATGAAAAGCGGACGCATTTCGCCCGGCTTAAGGTGAAGCTCATAAGCTGCCGAGCTGGTCGTAAGCTGGTCCGGCGGAGGATCGAAATTCAGTGCAGTGCGCCGTACTTGGCCGTCCAAACCATTATAGGACAGAATGACCCGATCGTCGCCGTGAAGTGTTGCACTCGCGGTACCCCGCCGATTACGGCGCGCGCCGCGCACCTCGAACAGATCGGCAAAGTCGTTTTCGAAGTGGATGGCCAAGCGCAGATCGATCGCCTCGTCGCCGTAGTTGCGCACGCCGAGCCGTTGATAGGCGGTGTCGCGCCAGAGAAAGATCGTGCGCAGGATATGGACGCGATCCTTTTCCATGACGATGTGCTGACCATCCATCAGATCGGGATTGGTCAAATCGACGAAGAAAGCCGAGTTGTCGTCACGCACATTGGAGCCGAGCAGAAGCGGCGGCCCGTCGTTGACCCGCAATTCCAGACGCGACAGGTGCCGCGTGTCGCGATGGAACAATCCGCCCGACGCGCCGCCGATATTACCGCGACTGTCGAGGACGACGAACGTGTCGCCATATTTAAGCGCGCGTGGCGGCCGGCTCGGCTGGGTCGCAGTGATGGTGAACGCCGATTCAGCAGGCGCCTCGCCGTGAAACGGCGTCGCGCTGGTCATGGCGACTTTGACAATATTATTCGTCTTCACCGCGGATTGGGCGGAGGTCGGTTGAGGTTTAGCGGTTGCCGCCATCGGAAATTCCAGCTCATGGTCTGATGTTGCCGCGGATGACGTCGAAAACACGCATACTGATCGGGTCGACAACCACCACGTCGTCCGCCACCATGGCATATCTGAGGAATGTCGCGTCGACGAGGCCGGTTTGATCGGGCAGCTCTGCAAGCGGGACAGAGCGGGACACCGACGCGCCAACGGTAGCTTCGATCTGTGTCGAGGAGGCGCGCACCCGCTGCCGCACAATGGCATTATAGATGGCGCTCTTTTGGGCGAGCGTAAGTCCGGCCGTCTGGGTCACTGCCCCGTGAGACGTTATGGCTTCGTCGGCACCTACGCTTTGCGCAATGGCGTTCGCCGTGCCGAGAAGCAAAGTGAGGACAACGAAGGGCGGAAGGCGGACCCAGCCGGTCATGCAACGCTCCAAATGAAAATGGAAGTGGAACTCCTCTCCTAGCGAACGCCTGACCGCCGCAATCGGTTCAATCGAATTTTGTTGCACCGCACATCAGCGTCCCCAGCCGATGGGCCGTCGTTTCCTTGTGTGACGGCTTCGGTGTGACGAAAGGCCACGGAACGCAAAAAGTTCCGTGATGCACTCGTAAATTGTGGATAAATGCTCTAAAATTGATGACAACAAAATAACGCAAACGGGGACGGAGACTATGGCTGCAACAACCACGATGATCGAATCCGGAGCATCGGCGGCGCAGGCGACGCGCTGGCGGCAGCTCATCTGCGCCATCATCTGCATGGTGATGATCGCCAACCTGCAATATGGCTGGACGCTGTTCGTCAACCCGATCAACAAGGCGCATGGCTGGTCGATCGCATCGATCCAGTTCGCCTTCGCGATCTTCATTGCGCTTGAAACCTGGCTCACACCGGTCGAGGGCTGGATCGTCGACGTGCTCGGCCCGCAACGCGGGCCGAAGCTCATGGTCGGCTTTGGCGGCATCTTGGTCGGTGCGGGGTGGGTCATCGATGCCTACGCCGACTCGCTGGAAATGCTTTACGTCGGCGCTGTTGTCTTGGGGATCGGCGGTGGTGCCATCTACGCGACCTGCGTTGGCATGGCGGTCAAATGGTTCCCGGACCGGCGCGGCCTCGCGGTCGGCCTGACCGCGGCGGGTTATGGCGCGGGTGCCGCGCTCACCGTCATTCCCATCCAGTATGTAATTGCGAATTACGGTTACAACTCTGCGTTTCTCTGGTTCGGCATCGTGCAAGGCGGTGTCGTTCTCTTGCTGGCGTTTTTGCTGCGCGGGCCGGAGCCGGGTGAAATGGCGTCCGCGCCGGCGCCGAAGGTTGCGCAATCGGCAAAAAGCTCCTCGCCGCGCGAAGTGCTGATGTCGCCGGTATTCTGGCTGCTCTACATCATGTTCGTGATGGTATCGGCATCGGGTCTGATGGCGACGGCGCAGATTGCGCCGATTGCGGCAGATTTCCACGTCGGCAACCAGATAGCGTTCTGGGGCGCGACCACGCTGACGGCAGCGCTGATCATCGACAATATCGCCAATGGTACGGCCCGACCGCTGTTCGGCTGGATTTCTGACTATATCGGGCGTGAATATACCATGGCGATCGCCTTCGGACTCGGTGGGGTTGCCTATTGGCTGCTGGTGGAGCTTGGTACGGCACCCTGGGCTTTCGTGCTGTTCGCAGCCCTGATCTTTCTGACCTGGGGCGAGATCTTCAGCTTGTTCCCGTCCACTTGCACTGACACCTTCGGGCCGAAATTCGCCACGGTGAATCTTGGCTTGCTCTACACTGCCAAGGGCGCGTCGGCATTCCTGGTTCCGGTTGCGAACCTCATCAAGAACGCGACCGGTGGCTGGCACATGGTGTTTGTCGTCACTGCGCTCATGAATTTTGTGGTCGTAGCCCTGGCACTCTTCGTGCTCAAGCCGATGCGATCGAAAATGATGGCACAGGGCTGAAGTACGAGGCTCAATTCGCCACGGTAAAACGGGCGCGGGAGCAATCCCGCGCCCGTCCTGTTTCCGAAAACGGCTCCATAAAATGCGGCATTCCGGCTCTGGCATAATGTATTACAGTGCGCTATGGGTGCGGCTGGGCGCGGCTAAGGCCATCGTCACAAGATCGTGCCAGGCCGGGGCTGAGATCGCTTTATTGGGGTTCGCGAGCGTCTTTGATGTCGTCCAGCGTGCATCGTTTCTCCGTCGCCAAAGGCGATCGTGCGGCCACTGACGCCGAAACCGTCGTACGGCCGCGGCTACAACCGATCGACACGTCGTTCAGTTTCAAGAACAAGGCCTATGCCGCGCTGAAGTCCGTCATCGTTGGGATGGACGTCTATGGCAGCCGCAGTGACATCCGGCTCGATGAGCGCAGCCTCGCCAGCGACTTCGGCATCAGCCGCACACCGGTGCGCGAGGCGATGGCACAGCTTGAGCGCGAGGGTTTCGTGCGCTCGGTGCCACGGCGCGGCGTCTATGTGGTGCGCAAGACCAAGGGCGAAATCATCGAACTCATCACTGCCTGGGCCGCGCTCGAGAGCATGGCGGCGCGGCTGATCACCGAAAATGCCAGCGACGACGAGATCGCGTCGTTGCGCAAGATGTTCGCGACTTTCGAAAACGGCGCGGTGCGCGCGCATCTGGACGAATATTCCGAAATCAATATCGAGTTCCACCAGACCATCATCCGGCTGAGCCGCAACGGCGTCTTGATGGCGCTTGCCGAGAATCTGTTCACCCATATGCGGATGATCCGGCGCAAGACGATCGGCGAGAAGGATCGCGCCGACCGCTCGATCCGTGACCACATTCACATCATTGCGGCGTTGGAGGCGCGCGACACCGTGCGCGCCGAGGCGCTGGTTCGCGATCACGCGCTCGGCCTCGCCGACCACGTCGCGAAATACGCGGATTATTTGGACTGAAATTCAGGGAGATCTCCCATGGCAGATGCAGCAGTAAAGGCGAAAGCGCCGGAAGCCGACGATGCGGCGGCGCAGGAGCTGACAGACGGCTTTCACCTCGTCATCGAGGCGCTCAAGCTTAATGGCGTCAACACGATCTACGGCGTACCTGGCATTCCGATCACGGATTTCGGCCGCATGGCGCAGGCCGAGGGTATCCGCGTCCTGTCGTTCCGGCATGAACAGAATGCCGGTTATGCCGCCGCCATCGCCGGCTTCCTGACCAAGAAGCCCGGCATCTGCCTGACGGTATCGGCGCCCGGCTTCCTCAACGGACTGACCGCGCTCGCCCATGCCACGACCAATTGTTTTCCGATGATCCTGATCTCGGGCTCGTCCGAGCGTGAGATCGTCGATTTGCAGCAGGGCGATTACGAGGAGATGGACCAGCTCGCCATCGCCAAGCCGCTGTGCAAGGCGGCCTACCGCGTTCTCCATGCGGCAGATATCGGCATTGGCCTGGCGCGTGCCATCCGCGCCGCGGTGTCGGGCCGTCCGGGCGGCGTCTATCTCGATTTGCCGGCCAAGCTGTTCGGTCAGGTGATCGCTGCAGAGGAGGGCAAGAAGTCTCTGGTCAAGGTTATCGATCCCGCGCCGGCGCAAATTCCGTCGCCTGAGGCGGTCAAGCGCGCGCTGGATGTGCTCAAAAGCGCCAAACGGCCGCTCATTGTCCTCGGCAAGGGCGCGGCCTATGCGCAGGCCGACGACGCGATCCGGGCCTTGGTCGAAAAGAGCGGCATTCCGTTTCTGCCGATGAGCATGGCCAAGGGGCTTTTGCCGGACACGCATCCCCTGTGCGCCGGCGCGGCGCGCTCGACGGTACTGAAAGATTCCGATGTCGTCATGCTGATCGGCGGGCGGCTCAACTGGCTCTTGTCGCACGGCAAAGGCAAAGCCTGGGGCGAGCCGCATTCAAAGAAATTCATTCAGATCGACATCGAGCCCAAGGAGATGGACTCCAACGTCGAGATCGTCGCGCCGGTGGTCGGCGACATCGGCTCAGCCGTCGCGGCATTGCTTGCCGGCATGGACGCCAAGTGGCCGGGCGCCCCGGCGGACTGGACCGGCGCGGTGGCCAAAAAGCGCGAAGAGAACGTCGCCAAGATGGCGCCGCGGCTGATGAACAACAATGTTCCGATGGACTATCACGGTGCGCTCGGCGTGCTCCGCACCGTCATCAAGGAACGGCCCGATGCTGTTCTCGTCAACGAAGGCGCCAACACGCTCGATCTCGCGCGCGGCGTCATCGACATGTATCAGCCGCGCAAACGGCTCGACGTCGGCACTTGGGGCGTCATGGGCATCGGCATGGGCTACGCCATTGCCGCCGCCATCGAAACCGGCAAGCCGGTGCTCGCAGTCGAAGGCGACTCCGCTTTCGGTTTCTCCGGCATGGAGATCGAGACCGTCTGCCGTTACAAGCTGCCGGTCTGCGTCGTCATTTTCAACAATGACGGCATCTACCGTGGCACCGACATCAATGCCGGCGGTGGTTCGGATCCGTCGACGACCGTCTTCGTCAAGGGCTCACGCTACGACAAGATGATCGAGGCCTTCGGCGGCGTCGGCGTCAACGCGACGTCGCCCGACGAACTCAAGCGAGCCGTGAACGCCGCTATGGATTCGGGCAAGCCGACTCTTATCAACGCCGTGATCGATCCGGCGGCCGGCAGCGAGAGCGGCCGGATCGGCAACCTCAACCCGAAAAGCGCGCTTGGTAAAAAGTGACGCATCGGGGATTCGGGATCGAGCCAAGTTAAGGAGAGGAAACGATGGCAAAGCGCAAAAAGGCCAAAGCGAAGAACAAAAAGGCGGCAAAAAAACCCGCCAAGAAAATCGTGAAGCTCGCGGCTAAAAAGCCGGCGGTTAAGGCGCAAAACGGCAACGGGCTGCCGCGCCCCTCGGCAAAGGCATCGACCAGGCCATCAACCAAACCATGGGGCAATGCGGGCAGGGCGCTCGAAGGTGTCAAAATCCTCGACTTCACCCACGTGCAATCGGGCCCGACTTGTACGCAGCTGCTCGCCTACATGGGCGCCGATGTCATCAAGGTGGAACGGCCCGGCGTCGGTGACATCACGCGCACGCAATTGCGCGACGTGAAGGGGCAGGACAGCCTCTATTTCACCATGCTCAATGGCTCCAAGCGGTCGATCACCATCGATTCCAAGCACCCCAAGGGTAAGGAAATCCTCGATCGGCTGGTGAAAATCTGTGACGTGCTGGTGGAGAATTTCGCGCCGGGCGCGCTCGACCGCATGGGCCTGACCTGGGAGCATATCCACAAGCTCAATCCGCGGATGATCGTCGCCTCGGTGAAAGGTTTCGGGCCAGGCCCGTACGAAGACTGCAAGGTCTATGAGAACGTGGCGCAATGCGCCGGCGGCTCCGCCTCGACAACTGGCTTTCGCGATGGCCCGCCGCTCGTCACCGGGGCGCAGATCGGCGATTCTGGCACCGGGCTGCACTTGGCGCTTGGCATCGTCAGCGCGCTTTATCAGCGCACGCGCACCGGCCGCGGCCAAAAGGTGCTCGCCGCCATGCAGGACGGCGTGCTCAATCTGACGCGGGTCAAGTTACGCGACCAGCAGCGGCTCAAGCATGGCCCGCTCACCGAATACAGCCAGTACGGCGAAGGCGTGCCGTTCGGCAGTGCGACGCCGCGCGCCGGCAACGATTCCGGCGGCGGGCAGCCGGGCTGGATCGTCAAGTGTAAAGGCTGGGAGACCGATCCCGACGCTTACATCTATTTCATCACGCAAGCGCCGGTGTGGGGCGCGATCTGCGAGCTGATCGGCAAGCCGGAATGGAAAACCGATCCGGATTTCGCCACGCCGCCGGCGCGGCTGCCGCGGCTGCGGCAGATCTTCGACACGATCGAGGAATGGACCAAGACCATGAGCAAATTCGAGGTCATGGAAAAGTGCAATGCGCGCGACATTCCGGTCGGACCGATCCTGTCGATGAAGGAGATCGCCGAGGAGCCGTCGCTGCGCGCAACCGGCACGGTCGTCGAGGTCGATCATCCTGGCCGCGGCAAATATTTGACCGTCGGCAATCCGGTCAAACTGTCGGATTCGCCCGCCGACGTGCGCCGCTCGCCGCTGTTAGGCGAGCACACCGAGGAGATCTTGCGCAAGGTGCTCGGCTATTCCGAGAAAGATGTTGCCGAGATTAAGCTGTCTGGGGCCATCACCGCGCCGGACAAGCCGGCCAAGGCGGAGGCGGCGTAGTTTTTCTTCCCTTCCTCGCAAGGGGGAAGGGACATCCGGGATTTGCGGAGAGGTTTTTGCGATGCGTATCGTGGTTCACGGCCAGCAGGCATTCGGCAAAGCGGTGCTGGAAGCGCTCATCAAGCGTGGTGAGAATGTGATTGCCGTTTACGTGGCCCCGGAAAAGCCCGGCGCTAAGGCCGACCCGCTGAAGGAAGCGGCGCTCGCCGCCAAGCTTCCGGTCTATCAGCCCGATTCCTACAAGAAGCCCGAGGTCTTGGAGGAATTCAAAGCCCTCAAGCCCGACCTTCAGGTGATGGCTTTCGTGACCCTGTTCGTGCCGGAAGAATTCCTCAATCTGCCGACCCATGGCTCGATCCAATATCACCCATCGCTGCTGCCGGCTTATCGCGGCGCCAGCGCCATCAACTGGCCGATCATCAAGGGCGAAATGGAGACCGGCCTGTCGATCTTTTGGCCGGACAACGGGCTCGATACCGGCGACGTGCTGTTGCAGAAAAAAACGCCGATCGGACCCAGCGACACGCTCGGCACGGTTTATTTCGACCGGCTGTTTCCGATGGGCGTCGAAGCGATGATGGAATCGGTCGATCTCGTCAAGGCCGGCAAAGCGCCACGCCTCAAACAGGACGAAGCGAAGGCGACCTATGAAGGCCGCTGCACTGCCGACAACGCCAAGATCGACTGGGGCAAGCCCTGGGAGCAGATCGACCGTCTCATCCGCGGCTGCAATCCGGCGCCTGGCGCCTGGACCACGCTTGACGGTAAGCAATTGAAAATCTTCGACGCTAAGCCACTGCCGGCGAAGGATCCCAAGGGGATCGCCGGCAAGCTCGGCGAAATCGCCGCGGTGGAAGCCGACGCTTTCACCGTGGTTTGCGCCGACGGGCGCTTCAAGATCTCCCGCGTTCAGCCCGCCGACGGCAAAAAGGTCGAAGCCGGCGAATGGGCGAA
>JBAQAB010000142.1:0-29474 GCA_049285535.1 Xanthobacteraceae bacterium | reverse complement strand
CGTCACGGGAGTCTCCGCGTCAAGGTGGTGGCCACCATCTAAGGCCAAAACTCAATTCAACAGAGGACGCATCGAGCGGCACGACGATAGAATTAGAGCCTTTTTCGACAGCATCGGTCGTTAGCGGACATGATGCATTGGAGTCACAATGTCCGCGTTGCCCCCGAAGGCGGACATTGCTGGCGTTTTGCGCGCCCGCGCCCGCTTGATGTCGGCGAACGTGACGACCTTGACCCATTTGCCGGTTGCAGCGGCGCAGGAGCGAAGCCACGCCGAGAGCCGCGTGCAGGACTTTGCGGCTAGGAATTTTCATTGCGACGCTCACGGGCTAGACCATTGCATCGGCCCGAAAAGCCGCGCCTTCTGACGGCCATTCCACACGGGCGATTGGAGAAACGGACATGGGAAACCCCGGCTATCCGGACCTGCACGCGCACATCGCCGAACTGGAGCGGCAGGGACTGCTGATCCGCGTGCAGCGGCCGATCAACAAGGACACCGAGATGCACCCCTTGGTGCGCTGGCAATTCCGCGGCGGTATTCCGGAAGCCGAGCGCAAGGCATTTCTGTTCGAGAACGTCGTCGACAGCGCGGGGCGAAAATACGACATCCCGGTCGCGGTCGGCATCCTCGCCTCCAATCGGCAGATCTATTCCGTCGGCATCGGCTGCGCCGTCGAGAACATCCAGCAGAAATGGGGCCACGCCGAAGCGCATCCGCTGCCGCCGGCGCTGGTCGACAATCCGCCGTGCCAGGAGATCGTGGTGCGGGGCGCCGAGCTCACGCAAGGCCAAGGCGTCGACGCGCTGCCGATCCCGATCTCGACGCCCGGCTTCGACAATGCGCCCTATGCGTCGTGCTCCATGTTCATCACCAAGGATCCCGATACCGGGCTGCAGAACATCGGCAACTACCGCGCCATGGTGAAAAGCCCGACGCGGATGGGCATGAACCCGGAGATCGAGCTCAACCAGGGCATCCACGAGCATTTTCTCAAATACAAGGCGCGCGGCGAGAAGATGCCGGTGGTGTTGATGCTTGGCGCGCCGCCGGCCATCACGTTCACGTCGGTGCACAAGCTGCCGAAGCATCTCGATGAGCTTGCGGTAGCCGGCGGGCTGGTCGGCGCGCCGATCCGCGTCTGCAAGGCCAAGACCGTCGATCTGATCGTGCCGGCGGAAGCGGAGATTGTCGTCGAAGGCTATCTCGACACCGAATGGCTCGAGCCGGAGGGCAGCTTCGGCGAGTCGCACGGCTACATGAATTTGAAGGAGTACAACGCCTTCTTCGACGTCACTGCCATCACCCGCCGTAAGGATGCGGTGCTGGTCTCGATCATCAGCCAGGTGACGCCGAGCGAGTCGAGCCTGATCAAGCGCGTCGCTTACGAGCCGGCTTTCCTCCACCACCTGCGCCATCATCTGAATATCAGCGGCGTCGCCCGCGTCTTCATGCACGAGCCGCTGACCAACCTGCGCAAGCTGATCGTCATCCAGATGAAATCCGACACGCTCGACGCCGAAGTCTGGCGCGCGCTCTACGGCGCCTCGTCTTATTCGTCGTCGGTCGGCAAGATGACGATCGCCGTCAACGAGGACATCGACCCGGAAAATCTCGACATGGTGATGTGGGCGCTGGCCTACCGCATGCGGCCGCATCAGGACATGCGCGTGCTCGACCACAAGGACATGGGACACGGCCCGCGCGCCGGCGCCGAGGACAATCACTACGAAGCCAACGACTCGGCGATGCTGATCAACGCCATGCTCAAGCGTCCCTATCCGCCGATCTCGCTGCCGGCGCGGGAATTCATGGAACGCGCCAAAGCGATCTGGGAGGAGCTTGGCTTGCCGGCGCTCAAGCCGGAAGCGCCGTGGTTCGGCTATTCGCTCGGCCAGTGGCCCGAAGAATTCCAAGTCGAGGCCGAACGCGCCACCCGCAGCGAATACTGGACCACCGGCGAAGCGATCAAGCAGCGGCGGCGCACCGACAAGCGGCTCAACGATCCTTATCTGTCGCTGTAGAGAAATAATCGTCTTCGATTGCACCGGCCCAAAACTCCGCTCGTCCCCGCGGAAGCGGGGACCCAGCGGTTTCGCGAAAACTAGATTCCCGCTTCCGCGGGAACGAGCGGAAAATATTTCGGCTATTCCGGTAACAAGTCGGAGGGAAACGAGGGAGGCGTTCCGGCGAGGTGGCCTAAGAACGTTGTGATGCGCGCGACGTTGCTGCCGATCGTCTCGACCTCGCCGCGCAATTTATCCATGCCATCGAGAATTTCGCCTTGGCCATTCGCCAGATCAGCTTTCATTTCAGCGAGCGAGACGGCGAAACTGTCAATGGCAATGTGCACGCCATTCATTTGCGTCCGCATAGTCCGGTAGTCGCGTTTCAGATCGCTCAACAGCACGCCGACGACGGCCCAAATTCCGCCGACAATGATGACGGCGCCGGCGGCAGCGCCGGCCAGAAGCTCGGTCCATGTCGCACTCAGGATCTGTTCCATCGCCTCGCTCCCTCTTCCGCCGGCGTCACGCGAGCCCGTGCTTGGCCAGAAACTCCAACGTCAAACGAATGCAGTCTTGCGGCTTCTCGATCTGCAACAGGTGGCCCGTGCCCTCGACGAAGCTGTAATCATAGCCGCCTTCGGTGCCGAGCGCTGCATTGGCGGGGCCGGTCGCGGAGCCTTTCAGGTTCGGATCGCAGCCGATCAATTTCACCGGGCCGCCAAATTCGCTCGCTTTCGGCCACAGGTTCAAGCTCGTCGCCTGCGCATAAATGGCCGCCTCGTTCTCCGGATCGCACACCAATTCGTAGCCGTCGCCGTCCGGGCTCTTGCGCAGCACCGAGCTCGCCATCAATTCGTGCGCGCCGTCCACCCAGCGCACCGTGGCCCGCGACGCCCGGTATTCCTCGGCCATTTCCTCGATGGTGGCGAAGCGCCGGCGGCGCTGCCGCGCCCATTCGGTCAGCTTTTTCTCGAATGCGGCCATCACGGCATAAGCCGGATGTCCGGGCGGCGGCACATTGGGCGGATCGAACAAGAGGAGCGCGTCCCAGCGCCAGCCGATTTCGATGGCGTGTTTCATCGCCGTGCGGCCCGACATCGAATGAAACAGACCGGCGGTCGGCCGCGCACCGAGCCGGGATTTCACCTCTTGCACGCCGCGTTCGAGATCGCGGGTGAGCTGCTGATAGGTGTGATGCGACGGCGCCACCGGCAGGTTCTGCCCATGATTGCGAAAGTCGAACACCAAGAGATCGAATTTTTGCAGCAGGCGCTGCCAATACGGATAGTAGGCGTCGGCGGCAAAGCCGTTGCCGTGCGTGAGCAGGAGGCGGACGCCGTCCGGATTGCCGTGACGGCGCATGCGGATTTTAGCACCGTCTTCGAGCGCGACGTCAAAACTCATGCTCGGAGCGGGGAGGACGAAATGCATCGGGGTCTGCGGATGATTTGGCTGCAACGGATAAGCGCAGAGCGGCGTCAGGCCGCCTGCATCTCCCGCCCGGCGCGCCGCGCCCAGTTCTCCCAGGCGCGGTTAAGCGTGTAGTCGGTGACCCGCGCGACGATCTTGTCGACCTCGCCCGGGGTGAGGAATTTGATCTCGCCCATCGCCAGGTTACTCAATGTCATGGCCTGCATCTGCAGCTTGGCGCCGACTTCGAGATAGACCGACACGAAGACCGCGTGGCGGACCGAGCGGCCGACCACCGTGGCGCCATGTCCGCGCATCAGAGCGGTGGGGCGTTCGCCGATGAGCTTCGCCAGATCGCGGCCCATCGCCATGTCGCTGACCAACAGCGTCGTGTCGCCGAATTTGTCCTGCGAATCCCAGACCGGCACCTCGTGGCCGCACGAGGCGCACATATGCAACAGCGGCTTGAGCTTGGCGCCGGTGACGCCGAACGGGATCACGCTCGGCGAATGGTTGTGCACCACTGCGTGCACATCCGGCCGCGCCTCGTAGATCGCGCCGTGGATGAAGCGTTCCAGATATGGCGTGCGGCCGCGCTCGTCGATCGCCGTACCGTCGAGGGTATATTCGACGATGTCGTCGCGCTCGATGCGTTCCGGGGCGCGGGCGCGGGACAGGAGATAATGCTGCGGATTGTCGGGGTGCCGCGCGCTGACATGGCCGAAAGAATCGACGATCCCCTCATTGGCCAGAATGCGGTTGGCGGTCACCAGTTCTTCCAGGACGAAATCGAGCTTGCTCATTGCGGCGCTTCTCCCCTAATCAGGAGGCTAGTTGTAGCGGCAGCACGTCGCGGGACTCAATCGCCAATCTGCGCTATGCCATGCGGTCAACGCAGCGCTGAATTCCGGGAGCCTTCGTTATGTTTGGACGTCACGCTTTTATCGTCAGCCTCGGCGTCATTGCTGCCGGCGCCGCGGCGGCGGCCGCGTGGGCCCAAGGCGGCGCCGGAAATTACCCCGACCATCCGATCAGGGTCATTGTCTCGGTGCCGGCCGGCGGCGGCGTCGACACTGTCACCAGACTGGTCACCGCCAAGATGCAGACCTTTCTCGGCCAACCGATGGTGGTCGAGAACAGGGCCGGGGTCGGCGGCAGCATCGCCGCCGAATATGTCTTCGGTTCGCCGCCCGACGGCTACACGCTCTTGGCGTCGCAGCCGTCGCCGATCACCACCAATCCGTTACTGTACAAATCGCTCAACTACGATCCGGCGCAGTTCGTGCCGATTGCGATCATGTCGCATGTTCCCAATGTCGTTCTGGTGCGCAAGGATTTCCCGGCAAAGACAATCCAGGAGATGATCGCCTACGCCAAGGCCAATCCCGGCAAGATCAACTTTGCCTCACAAGGCATCGGCACGACGTCGCACACCACCGCCGAGCTGTTTCAGAAGATCACCGGCACCAAGATGACCCACGTGCCCTACAAAGGCACCGCACCGGCGGTCAACGATCTGCTCGCCGGCAATGTCGATCTGATGTTCAACGAGCTTGCAAGCTCGATCGAGCTGTACAAATCGGGCCGTGCACGAATTCTCGCCGTCACGGTCAATCACCGCGTCGCGGCGCTGCCGGGTATTCCAACCCTCGAGGAAGCCGGCGTGATGGGCTGCGATTCCGATACTTGGCATGCACTGACCGCGCCGCCGAAAACGCCAGACGCTATCGTCGCCAAGCTCAACGCGGCGGCCAACAAAGCGATGACCGATCCCGACCTGCTGGCGCGATTTACCCAGCTCAGTATCAGTCCCGGCGGCGGAACGCCGGCCGAGGCCGCCGCCTTCATCAAATCGGAAACGCAGCGCTGGGGCGACGTTATCCGCGATGCCGGCATCAAGCCGGAATGATCGGCGTAAAGGGTTACGCCGGCGCGTAAAACAATCCTGCCGCCGCGGTTGCGCGGCCGCGCATCGGCTCGGCGCGTTCCGCCAAGATCGGGTTGCGCACCTCGCGTCCCAGCCGCCGTTGTTTTCGTTCTAACTCGGCTCAGTATCGAATTCTTGAAGCGGAATTTCGCAGTGAGTGAGGCCATGAGTCAGCAGCCCAATCACGTCGTCAACGATATTGCCGCCCGCTATTTTCTGGTCCTCGGCGCAGCCGCCGCCGATTTGTGGAGCGAGTTGCCGCACGACCTGCAGCACGCGTTGTTCGAACGCGCCATCGTGCTGGGGCACCAGGGCGAGCCCGACGAGAGCCTGCGCGAACAATTGGCGAAATTTTTGCACGACCATCACGCGCGGACGGCGACGCGCTGACGCAGGAAAGCGCCACTTGTGACGACCTCTGACATCGCTACATAATGGCTACCTGAAAAAGACCGAAGCGGTAGCGCCAATGGCGGATGATTCGACAAAGAATTCGAATGAGCCCGAGCTCCCACGGGTCGAGCCGGAAATCATTCCACCGAACCGTCGCGGGCCATACGATCGCGGCGACGGCTGGCCGCCTTTTGGTTTCACGCAGGCGCGCGGCACGCATCGCGTCTTTGTCGGCCGCATCGGGCCGTTCGGTTTCGCGCTCATCATGCTGATCGCCGGGCTTCTGGCGGCGGTCCTGTTGCTCATTCTGATCGGCGCCGCCCTGATCTGGATTCCCGTGGTGGCGGTGCTCGTCATCATTGCCGCGATTTCCGGGGTGTTGCGCCGGCTCTGACCCGCCAAATGTCTGGGCGGCGGCATACACCGCGCGTTAACCATGATCCTTTATGAATTGATTAACCATTCCAGAAGCCTGGACATGGCGGGCCGCATCTCCGTTGGGTTGGGCATGTGGCGGCACTTTCGCGCCGAAGCCTAGTCTTCCGTCGCTTGGCGCCGCCCCGCTACGAGATGCGAACCATTCGAGTGTGCAATGTTCGAGACGCCGCGCCAGATCAGAACGGCAGTCGTCGGCGACGGCAATTTTACCGTCGCGCCGGCGCCGCTTGCACAAATCGACTTCAGCAAAATCGGGTCCGTGCTGTGGCGCGGGCGGACCACAATCGTTCTTTGCATGCTCGCGGCCCTCGCCTTGGCGGTCGTCTACGTCGCGCTGGCGCCGCGCGAATACACCGCGGTCACGCAAATCCTAATTGACCCGAGCGACCTGCGCGCGGTCGGCACCGATACGCAGCCGGCGCAAGCAAACGACGCCGCGCTACTCCAGGTCGACAGTCAGGTCAGTGTGCTCACCTCGGACGCGGTGCTCCGCCGCGTCGTCGCTTCCGAGGGTCTCGACCACGATCCGGAATTCGTGCGCGGACCGTCCTTGCTCAGCGTCTTGTTGGGCCGGAACGACCTTCCCGGCGGCAAGTCGCTGGCCGCGCTCAACGAGCTGAAGCGGCGTGTCAAGGTGAACCGCGACGAGCGCACTTACGTGATCGAGGTCGACGTCACCAGCCGCGACCCGAACAAGGCGGTGAGTATCGCCAACGCCATCGCGCAGGCCTATCTCGCCGAGCAGACACAAGTGCGGGCCGATTCCGCGCGGCAGGTGTCGCAGTCCTTGACCTCCCGTCTGAAAGAATTGAAGGACAGCGTCCGCGAGGCCGAGGATAAGGTCGAGGCCTACAAACAGCGCAACAACCTGCTCGCCGCCAGCGGTCAGCTGGTCACCGACCAGCAGCTCACCGATATGGATAGTCAGCTCAGCGCGGCGCACGCCCGCACCACCGATGCCAAGGCGCGCCTCGAGCAGGTCGAAGCGGTCCATCGCAGCAAGGACGAGAACGGCGCCTTCCCGGCGGCATTGCAATCGCCGACCATCACCGCGCTGCGCGGCCAATACGCCGAGGTCATGCGCCGCGAGGCGGAGCAGACGGCAAGCCTCGGCGCGTTGCATCCGGCGGTCATCGACATCCAGGCGCAGGCCGAGCGGCTGCGCCGCATGATCGACGCCGAGATCGACCGCGCTGCGGTCGCGGCGCGCACCGAATATGAGAGCGCCAAATCGAGCGAACAGATGCTCGCCGCCAATTTCGCGACGCTCAAACAGACCGCAATGGGCAACAGCGAGGCCATGGTCGGCTTGCGCGAGCTCGAGCGCGACGCCCAGGCAAGCCGCGACATCTATCAGGCCTTTTTGGTGCGCGCGCGCGAGACCGGCGCACAGGAACAGGTCGACACCAAGAATATCCGCGTGCTGTCCAAGGCCGATCTGCCGCAGAAACGAACGTCGCCGCCGCCGAGTCTCCTGGTGGCGCTCGGCGCGATGATGCTCGGCGCCGCCGCCGGAACCGGAATCGTCCTGGTTCGGCCGTCCGTGGAGCCCGCCGAAGACCGCGCGCCACGGCGCGCTTCGCGCGGCGCCTTGCGCAAGGCGGCGACGGCGCTTGGATTGCGGCCACGCGCCGCAACCGGCGTGCCGGTGCTCGCCGTCTTGCCGGCCGGCGATGTTTCGTTTGCCTTGGAGACGGTCGACGATCCGGCCTCGCCTTTCGGCAAAGAAATGCGCAAAGTCTACGAAGAAGTGCGGGCCAGCCATGCTTCGCGCGGCAATCAAAGTGTGCTCGTCCTTGCCGCCGACGATGCGGACGACACGGCGATGGTGGCGCTCACGCTGGCCGCGGTCGCGGCGGCGACGCAGCGCGTGCTCTTGATCGACGCCGACTTGCGGCGGCGCACGCTTGCCGCGCTGGATGCCGAAGAGAGCGACGCCGGCCTGGTCGACGTCGCGGTCGGACGCCGCGGACTGACCGATGCGGTCACGGTCGATCGCGACACCAACATCAACCTCGTAGCCTTCGTGGCGCCGGGAAGCCGGCGCGACCGCCGCATCTACGATGCCGACATCAAACGCGCCTTCGAGCTGACCAGGCGCTACGACCTGGTGATCGTCGCGGCGGCGGATCGTGCCGATCCGAGCCCGCCTTTCTTCGCCGGCCTGGTCGACCACATCGTGCTGGTCGCCGGCGCCGACGGCTTTGATCAAACCAGGGCCGAGCGATTCATCGCGCGGGCCGGCCTCGATGCCGGCAAGGTCCGCGGCGCGGTGCTGACCGGCTTCACGACGGCATGACCCCGGATATGAGCCGGACGGTGAAGCCGGGCTTTCAAAGCTCGGCCGGACTGGCAGCACAGCCGGCGGTCGATCTCGACACGCTCGTCCGCAACGTTCTGTTTCTGGCCGCATTTCTGGCGGCGTGGATTTCGTTTCATCCTTTTCCGGATCTGTCGCTGCCGCCGCAGTCGGTCGTCGAGGGCGGCGATCCGGCCAATCAGATCGGCTTTTCCGCAATGTTCCTCGCCTTTGTAGCCTGGACCTATTGGCACGAACCGTGCCGCCTGATGCTGCTGGTGCGGCCGGTTCTGGTCGCAACCGTCGCATGGTGCGTGCTCAGCGTCATTACTTCCTGGGAGCCGGCGCTTGCCGCGCGCCGACTGACCTTCGAGCTGATCGTCATCAGTATTTCCGCGATGATCCTTCTGGTGCCGAAGAACCTGCGGCACTTCAGCGATCTGTTGGCCGCGGCGGTACTGATCGTGCTGGCAGCGTGCTATCTCGGCGTGTTCCTGCTGCCGCAATATGCGATCCACCACGCCACCGACTTTCTCGAGCCCGAGCACGCCGGCGAATGGCGCGGCGTGTTTCCCCACAAGAACAACGCCGGCGCCGCCATGGTGCTGTTCGTTTTCATCGGCTTCTACGTGGCGCGGATGCGCAGTTTCGCGCTCGGCACAGCGATCGTCGTGCTGGCGGGGATTTTTCTCGCCTTCACCGAATCGAAGACGGCGATCGGCGTTCTGCCGATCGCTTTGATCCTGTCCGGCATCATCGGCCGCAGCCGCAGTGCGGCGCTCGGCATCGCCATAGTCGTCACGACGCTTTTTATCTTCGAACTGTGTTCCGTCGGCACCGTGATCTTCGAGCCGATGCAAAGGCTGATGCAGGCGATCATGCCGGACGCCACCTTCACCGGGCGAACCGAGATCTGGCAGCTCGCCGTGCAAGCGGTGGCGCAGCGGGCGTTCACCGGATACGGCTTTTCGACCTTCTGGGGCACGCCGGAAGTCGTCTACGGTTTCGGCGATCGCCCGACCTGGGCCAATGCCGCGACCGACGCCCACAATGCCTATCTCAATCTTGCGGTGACGATCGGCATTCCCGGAATGCTGCTGGTCGTGCTTTGGGTCGTCGTGCTGCCGATCGCCGACTTCTGCCGACGTTCGTCCGATCCGGAGACCGCCGCGCTGCAGATGCTGTTTCTGCGCGTCTGCCTCTATGGCGTCTATGCGTCGTGCTTCGAGAGCTCGATTTTGCAGCAGGCTGGCGAAGTCTGGTTCTTCTACATGACCTCGACGTTCGGGCTGCGCTATCTGTCCGTCACCCGCGCCGCGCCGTGACGATTTTGCTTCCTGCGCCGCTTTTACTCCGCCGGAGACGATAACGGATCGTTGAGGTGCAGCGCGCGCATCAGTTCGGGATCGGGATTGCGGTCGCCTTCGTGGACGTAAAGGCCGAACGGATCGTCGCGCAGCACGTAAGCGGTCCAGCCCCAGCCATGGCTTTCGATGGCGGCGGTCGTATCGCGCAGCCAGCGCGCGCGTGAGGCGCGGCCGATCTCGACGCCGTCGATCGTCTGCTTCATGGCGCCGAATTCGGTGAAGACGATTTGATTGGAAGCGACACCTTCGCGGGCTTGCCAATCGGCCACTTTGTTCATCCAGTCCGCGATCTGCGCCGGTCCCTGGGCTTCTCCGAAATATTTGTGGATTTCCGTCTCGGCTTGCGCTTCCGCGGCCGCACGGTCCGCGCCATCCGGCAGCTTCACCGTGCGAAAGTGCGCACGGGTCAGCTCCAGCGTCTCCGCGAGACTGCCTGCCGAAGCCGGATAGGGCACGCCAATGGTGCCGGCGAGATAAGGCATCGACCAGGTTGCGCTCTGATGGGTGAACAGGAAAGGATAATAGAAGTGCACGCTGACGAAGTTATGCCGGTCGTGCAGCAGATCGGTATCGAGCTGGACAATGCCCTCGATATTCGACCAGCAGCCGCCGGTCAGAAACAGCGGCAGCCGCGGCGCGATGCGGCGGATGCGTTCGACCATGTTTTGCTGATAGGCGGTCCAATCGGTGCCGAAATAAACGCGGCACTGCGACTGCGGCTCGTTCATCGGCTCGAGCACCACCACGCCGCTATCGACGCGGCCGAGCGCCGCGGCGACGCGCTCGACCGCGGCGGAATAGGCGCTGAATTTCGGACCGTCGAGCCCGTCGAGAGTGGCTTGCGGCAACTCGTGATGCAGCGATGGCGGAAACAGGGTCACCAGCACGGCAAGGCCGTGGCGATTGATCGCGGACACCACGGCGACGAGCTGTTCGAGAATGTTCTTCTGCTCCTGTGCGTCGCCCTGCAGCAGCGGGCCGACGTCGAGCGGCACGCGCATATGGTCGAAGCCGATACGGTGCAGCTCGTCGAAGTCGAATAGCGACAACGCCGATTGCGGATGCGGATAGGCCGGATCGGCGTAGGACTTGTCGGCGCCGTCGCCAGTGGTTTTAGGAAATTCGAAGAACTCGACCAGGGTGGCGCCACGCTTGAACGCCGGTGTCGAATCGGCGGCGACCGCCGGCAGGCGTGCGACGACCGCAACCAAAATGCAAAATGCAATGGCCGGGGCAGCGAACCGCGCAAGCCGCGTCAAGGCTGAACCTTTTCCGCCGCCGGCTGCAGGTCGTTGAGCTCCCTGCGCTCAATCCGGCGATGCGCCTCGAACAGACTGAGATAGCTTTCGATCATGCGTTGCCGCGAATATTTGGCGGCCAAGGTACGCGTGAAGGCCGAGGGGTTACGCGGTGACGGCGTCGCCTGTGTCAGCGCCCGGCCGATGGCGGCGATCCAGCCCTCGACGTCGTCGGGCGCAACGAACGCAACCGGCTCGCTGCCGTCCGCGCGCAGCACTTCACGCAGCACTGGCAGGTCGGCGACCACCATCGGCAACCCGGCCATGCCGGCCTCGACCGCGGCCAGCCCGAAAGTCTCCCAGATCGACGGAAACACGAACAGATCGGCGGCGGCATAGAGATCGGCGATATCGTCCGCCGGCAGCGCGCCGAGCATGTGCAGCCGATCGTCGACGCCGAGCGTTACGGCGAAGGCGTGGAAGCTGTCGTCTCTCGCCCCGCCGCCGGCAAGGACGAGGTGCGCTTGCGGCAGGCAAGCTAGCGCGCGAATGAGCACGTCCTGATTTTTTTGCGCGGTCAGCCGGCCGACATTGAGCAGAATCGGCGACGACAACGGCAGACCGAAGCGTCGCCGCGTCGCTTCCCGGCTCGCTGTTGGCGCCGGCACGTCGAGCCCGTGCTCGATCAGAATCAGCGAACGCCGGTACCTCGCGGGATAACGCGCGAACTCGGCCAAGGTGGCGGCGCTGTTCACGATATTGGCGGAATAAAGCCCGAGCGTGCCGGCGAGCTTATCCAACACGCGCAACGGCCGCGGCGTTGCGCTTGGCGTACAGGTTTGGTGAACGACGCGAAGCCGGCAGCCGGACAGCCAGCCGACAATGCCGACCAGGACCGATGCCGTCGACTGGTAGGCGACCAGCATGTCGAACCCGCCGCGCCAAATGCGCCGCGCCATGCGCAGCGTGTAAGCAAGCTTGGCATAGAGCGGCAGGCTCGCACGCGGATACAAATAAGCCGTCTCGACGGCGAAGCGATGGGAACTCAGCCCTTCCTCGATCATGCCGGCGAGTTTTTGCACGCCGCCGCGCTCGTCATCGTGAATGATTTGCAGAATACGCATCAGTTTGCACCCGCCGCCCGTTCGTCTGTCGCGTTTTCATATGCAACTTAACGATACTCAGTGAAAGCCGTCGTAGCGGCTTTTCTTCACACCAACAATGACTTATCACGCAGAATGCTTAACACGTCGGGCCTGCTCTATCTGAGCGCGCGCGCGGTGTCGGCGGCCGGGAACCTGCTCGCCGTCGCCATCTTCTCGCGCCTTGCCGGCCCCGCCGAATACGGCCACTACGTGCTGATCTTCGCCTGGTCGCTGATCGTCTACGGCTTCGGCGCGCAGTGGATGCGCTTCGCCTATTTCGGCGTTTACCATCACGAGCGCTTGGGCGAATACGTCGCCGCGCTGGCGCGGCTCCTCGGCGCCGGCATCGCGATGGTAGCGCTGGTGCTGGCCGCGCTGGGATTGTCCGGATTTTTCGAACCGAGCTTCCTGATCGCGGTCTTTGCCCTGGTCTGCGGTATCACCGTCTACGAAGCGGCGTTCGAAGTGGCGCGCACGCTGCTCAATGCCCGCGGCGCGTCACTGTCGATGATCATCCGCACCGTGCTGATGATCGGCTTCGGCAGCGCCAGCCTTTATGCCGGCGGCGGCGCTCGCGGTCTCGCCGTGGCGATCGCCGTTGCGCACCTCATCGCCGCCGCGCCGTCGCTCGCGACGTTCTCGAATGTACGCCTGTCGCATTTCTCCCGCGCCGCTTCCTGGCATATCGTCAGTTATGGCTGGCCGCTCCTGCTGTCGTTCGGCGTCACCGCGCTCGGCCAGAGCATCGACCGCTTGCTGCTCGCCCATTATCTCGGGCTGGCGACGCTGGGACCGTATGGCGTCGTCGCCGACGTGCTGCGGCAGAGTTTTACCGTGCTTGGCGAGGCGATCATCCTGTCGCTGGTCACTGTCGCCAAGACCCAAGCCAACCGCGGCGACCAGGAAGCCGCCAATCAAACCTTGCAGATGGCGTTCAACGCCTGCCTCGCGGCCGCAAGCTTCGGCGCCGCGTTCTTCATCGTCTTCGGCCATGTCGTGCTGCAGGCGATTTTGCAGCCGGAATTCATCGCCCCGACCCGCGGCCTCATTCCGATCCTGGCTATCGCGTTCGCCTTCGCCACCATGCGCAATTTCTATTTCGCGCAAGTGATCTATTTCACCAATGCGAGCTATCTCGATCTCGTCGTCGCTTTGCTGTTTCTGGTGATCTCGACGGCGCTCTCGGTCGTGCTGGTTCCGGCCGACGGCCCGCAGGGCGCGGCCATCGCGCTCATGGTGGCCTGTGTCGTCGCCTGCGTGGCCTTCATGATACTGGGGCGGCGCTGGTACCGCATGCCGATCGATCTCACCGCGCTCGGCGTCATGCCGTCGCTGGCGATCCTTTTCGTATTCGGCGCGCATATGACGGGCGAGCTGCTGCCGGGCCATACGCTGCCGCTGGTCGTCGATGCCGTCGTCTTCGCCGCGTTCGGCGCCTTTGCGATCCATCATTTCGGCCTGTTGCGCTTGCCGTCGGCGGAGATCGTCGGCGAACGCATAACGGTGCCTTAGCCGATGCTCTCATCACCCGGTACTGTGGCGCCTTCGGCGCAAACAGACGTCGCCCCGCCGCTGGTTCCCCACGGCGGCGAAATCGATCATGTGGAATTTCTCGGGCTGCCGTTCTCTCTGTTGGCGCAAGCCGAGGTCATCCGCGCCATCACCTCGGACTGCGGCGCGCCTTATCGCTACCTGGTGACGCCGAACGCTTATCACGTGGTCGCGGCGCACGAGGAGCCGGCACGCTTGCTGCCGATCTACCGGGCGGCCTGGCTGTCGGTTTGCGACAGCCGCATCCTGCGGGCGCTGGCGCGGCTCGACCGGCTGGCATTGCCGCTGGTCACCGGTAGCGACCTAGTCGCGGCGTTGCTCGGCCGCCTGAATGCGGAAGGCCGGCCGGGCTTGCCGCAGCGGATTCTCGTCGTCGGCCCGCCGCACGGCGCCGAAGCGATGCTGCATGCCGCTTATCCGAACCTGATATTCGAGATCCTGCCGGCGCCGAGCGGTCTCGCGCACGATGCGGAGCTGCGGCACGCAGTCGCCCGCGCTTGCATCAGCCGGCGCTGGGACATCGCGCTGTTGTGCCTCGGCTGTCCGGCGCAGGAGATGATCGCGCACAAGCTTGCCGAGCTGGGCTGCCAATCCGGCATCGCGTTGTGCGTCGGCGCGTCGATCGATTTTTTGATCGGCACGCGATCGCGCGCGCCGCGCTGGCTGCAAAGGCTCAGTCTGGAATGGGCCTATCGTCTGGCGCAGGAGCCTGGGCGGTTGTGGCGGCGCTATCTGGTCGAATCGCCAAAAATACTGCGCATCTTCATCGCGGCCCGCTCGCCGCGCTGGCGCTGAGTCTCGCCGCCGCTTCCGTCGTGCGGCGAAAGCCGATTGCGGCAAGCGCCTCGCGGATCGGCAAACATCGGATATTTTCAGTCTGTACCGCGTCGATGGTCTCATGCAGCAAACGCGGCGACGCGCCGATCCAGCTCGGCGGCTCGGCGACATCGTGGGTGTAGAAGATCAGCCAGCCATTACACGCACGCGTCTCCCGCAACACGCGATCGAGCTTGTCGCGCGTCAGCGTGCAGTCGTACAGCTCGATTACCCGAAGCAGCGCGAGATCGACGACGCCGGCATTGACACCCTCGTAAATGCCCCGGCAGCTGTCGAAGCGATCGTCGAGCTGGAGCTTGCGCGGCAGCGAGATGCGACCGAATGGATAGCAAAAGTTGGTGAGGTCGAGACCCGGGCAGATTTCGCGCAGAACCTCGCGATTGCGCCGGCATTCTTCGTCCAGCATCCGGGCATCGAGCGTATCGACGCCGACATGCGAAAAAGTATGACAGCCGATCTCATGCCCTCGATGATGCAGCGCGTGCACCTGATCGCGATCGATCACGCGCCAATCCTTATCCATTTGCCCCAGCATGCCGGCGGCGACGTAGAACGTCCCGCGCACGCCGTGTTGCTCGAGGATCGCGGCGCCGTTGGTGTAAGCCGAAGCGGGAACGTCGTCGAAAGTGAAGCTGACCAGCGGTGCCGTGTTGCGCATGGCGAATGGCTTCGAGCGCGAGTGCCGTGCCGCCTTACGAAGAATTCCTCTGACCAGCGGCTGGAGCATGACGCGCCTATGACGCTCTGGCGACGGCGAGCGGACCGTTTGCCGTTGCCTGTAGGGGGCGCAGTTCGGCGACGATCTCAAGGAAGCGCTCGGCGGCGCGCTCGGCGGTGTAGTTCAGTCCGCGCGCCATCAGCGCCGCACGATCCGGAGCCGCGTTCAATGTCTCGGATATCGCCGCCGCCATGGCCGGCGCATCGCCGACCGGTGTCAGCACGCCGAAGCGTCCGCCGTGCAGGATTTCGGACGGACCGTAGGGGCAATCGGTCGAGACGACGGGCGTCCCGCAAGCCAGCGCCTCGATGATCGCATTGCCGAGACCCTCGTAAACCGAGGCGCAGACGGCGAGACGCGCCCGCATCATAAAACCAAAGGGGTCGCTCACTTCGCAGGCAAAGACGATACGATCGGCAACATCGAGGTCGCGGGCCAGAGCTTGCAGCGCGGGGCGTTCCGGACCGTCGCCGACTATCGCAAGACGCCAAGGCTGCGCCGCCGGCAATAGGCTGACCGCGCGGATGAGCGTGCGTTGATCCTTCTCGGGCGACAACCTGCCGATGCATACGATGAGATCGTTCTCGCGGCCGGCCTCGCCGTCCCACTGTGCGATGCGGTTCGCCGCCGCTGGCGGCACTACCGCGTTGGTGAGCATCACGGCAATCAATTGGTCGGGAACGGCAAAATTCTCCGCCAGATCGCGCCGCGCGCCCTCGGTCAGCGTAATGATGCGATCCGCATGAGAGTAAAAGCGCCGCAGGATGCGGTAGGCGATGCGGTTCTGCAGGTAGGGATCGCGCCGTTGCGCGACCGACGGACTGCCGACCTCGCGCAAAATAAGCTTTGGCCGGCTCGCTCGCCCCAATGTGCGCACGGCAATAAGCGCGCACAGGTTGAGGCTCGCTTCGGAACTGATGACTGCGGCCGGAGCTAAGTCCCGGATCAAGCGGCGCAGGCCGGGTATGGCATAGCGCAGCTGTCGTCCGGGAACCTCGGCAACGCGAATAGCGGGATCAAGAAGCCGGCGCAGCGGACCGTCGACGCGAAGCGCCAAGATGACGATGCGGACCCCTTTGGCGGCGAGCGCATTGCAGAGCAGGATCATATCCCGCTGGGCGCCGCCACCTTCGAAAGCACGCAGCACGACCGCGAGCGCAGGAGTAGGATCGAGACTCGGAACTTCGAACTGCGATACCACCTGGAATGCCGGCTTTCCTGTTGGATTACAATGGGAATAGCCACCATGCCGACGGCCGGATCAAGCCTGAACTCGCGCCTGGCGGCCTTGTTACATCAGCAACCTTAATCGGCCGCGCCGGGCGCACCTTAATTAACTTTAATGCGCTAGCCATTGATCCTTCCAACTGTCCGCTATAGTTCGCATCGGGGGTCTTTGATCCTACCGTGCCGCGCGGCCGGATCGGGGAATAAAGAACGATTTTGAGGGGTTGCGGAAGCAAGGTATAGCTAGGCCATGAGGGCGTGGATGACCGGGCAAAGATCCGGGCGGATTTACGTGGCAATAGGCATCGCGGTGGCATGCGTGGCCGCCGCGGTGATTTATTGGCGTCACGGCAGCACCGAAACGGCAAAGGCCGCTCCGCCGTCGGTTCCCGTTATTGTCACCCAAGCGGCACAGCAGGACGTCCCGATCTATTACGACGCCCTCGGCACGGTCCAGGCCCTCAACACCGTCGCGCTGCGCGCCCAGGTCAACGGCCAGATCGTCTCGGTCGATTTCCGTCAGGGCCAGGACGTCCGTAAAGGCGACGTGCTCGCGAAAATCGATCCGGCGCCATTCCAGGCCGCGCTCGATCAGGCCATAGCCAAGAAGAGCGAGGACGAGGCGCAGCTGATCGACGCCGAGAAGGACTTGGCGCGGTTCAAGACGCTGGTGTTGCGGAACGCCGAGACGCTGCAGGACGTCGATACCCAACAAGCCAAAGTCGACACGACAAAAGCGACGATCGACGCCGATCAGGCCGCCATCGAGGCGGCAAAAACCCAGCTCAATTACGCCACCATTACGGCGCCGATCGACGGAGTGGTCGGCTTCCGTCAGGTCGATATCGGCAACATCATCCACACCAATGACATCAATCCGCTCACGGTGCTCACGCAGATCAAGCCGTGCACCGTGATCTTCACGCTGCCGCAAGGCGATCTCGGTCCGGTGCGCGAGGCGATGCTGCATGGCACGGTCTCGGTGCTCGCCTTCGATCAGGAGAACAAAAAACAGCTTGCCGAGGGCAAGCTTCTCCTCATCAACAATCAGATCGATCAGAACACCAGCACGATTCAATTGAAGGCTGAGTTCCCGAACCAGGACGAGCTACTGTGGCCGGGCGAGTTCGTGCACATCCACATCTTGATCACAACGCGCAAGAACGCTGTGACGGTGCCGGCGGTCGCGCTGCAGCGCGGCCCCGACGGCTTCTATGTCTGGGTGATCAAGCCGGACGATACTGCCGAGCAGCGTCCGATCGAGGCCGAAACCGTCAGCGAAGACCTCGCCATCGCCACCAAGGGTCTGAACGCCGGCGAGCGCGTGGTGGTCGACGGCCAGTCGCGCCTGGACGCCGGAACGCACGTCGCCATCCGCACTCCAAATCCGCCATCGAATGGCACGGCGCAGCAGGCGGATAAAAGCTGATGAATTTTTCCGAAGCTTTTATTCGCCGGCCGATCGCGACGTCGCTCTTGATGGCGGCGTTGGCGCTGGTCGGTATTGTGGCGTTTCCGCTGCTGCCGGTGGCGCCGCTGCCGCAAGTCGATTTCCCGACCATTCAGGTCTCGGCGACCCTGAGCGGCGCCAGTCCGGAAACCATGGGCGCGACGGTTGCCACCCCGCTCGAACGCCAGTTCGGCCAAATTGCCGGCGTCACGCAGATGAGTTCGGTAAGCTCGCTCGGCTCGAGCGTGATCACGCTGCAGTTCGACCTCAACCGCAATATCGACGGCGCCGCTGGCGACGTGCAGGCGGCAATCACGGCCGCGGGCCCGTATTTGCCGAAAAACCTCACCAATCCTCCGACCTACAAAAAGGTGAACCCCGCCGATTCGCCGATCCTGATCGTCTCGGCGACTTCGAACAGTCTACCGCTGACGAAAGTCGACGATTTTGCTGAGAATGTCGTCGCCACGCAGATTTCGCAGATCACCGGCGTGGGCATCGTCAATATCGGCGGCCAGCAGCGGCCTGCCATCCGGGTGCAGATCGATCCCTCCAAATTGACCGCGCGCGGACTGACGATGGAGGACGTGCGACAGGCGCTATTGAACGCCACGACCGATGCCGCCAAGGGTACGATGCTCGGCAAGCTGCAGAGCTTCACCATTGTCGACAACGATCAATTGACGGAAGCCGCGCCCTACAACGACGTGATCGTGGCCTATCGCAACGGCGCTCCGGTTCGCATCCGTGACATCGGTCGTGCGGACTCCGGGCCGCAGGACGTGACTTTGGGAGCGCTGCACCGCGAACAGAATGCGGTGATGCTGCTTGTCTTCAAGCAGCCGGGCGCCAACGTCATCGCCACGGTCGACAGCATTAAATCGGCGCTGGCCGGGATGAGTTCGCTTATTCCGCCTGGCATTCACCTGGACATTGTTGTCGACCGCACGCAAACTATTCGCGCCGCGGTCAGTGACGTCGAATTCACCCTGCTGTTGTCCTGCGCGCTGGTCGTGCTGGTGATCTTGCTGTTCCTACGCAGCATTCACGCCACGATCATTCCCGGCGCCGCGGTGCCGCTGTCGCTCTTGGGCGCGGTCGCCATCATTTATCTTGCCGGGTTCAGCCTGGACAATCTGTCGCTGATGGCCCTGACGATCGCCGTCGGCTTCGTGGTCGACGACGCCATCGTCGTCGTCGAGAACATTTTCCGTCATCTCGAAGCCGGGACGACGCCGTTGCAATCGGCGATCAAGGGCGCGCGCGAAATCGGCTTCACCGTGCTGTCGATCAGCATTTCTCTGGTCGCCGTCTTCATCCCGTTGTTGTTGATGAGCGGCATCGTCGGCCGGCTGTTCCACGAATTCGCCATTACGGTGATATCCGCGATCGCGGTGTCGGTGGTCGTGTCGCTGACGTTGACGCCAATGCTGTGCTCGCGTTTTCTGGTCAGCGAGCACGACCGTGAGCATGGCCGGCTCTATCGCATCATCGAACGGGGATTCGATGCGTTGCTCGACGGCTATCGTCGCGGCCTCGACCTCGTGTTGCGCCATCAATTCCTGACGCTCCTCGTATTTCTGGCGACGGTCACCGTTACCGGCGTGCTCTTCGTGGCGATTCCAAAGGGTTTCTTTCCCACCCAGGACACCGGCATGCTGTTAGGCATTTCCGAGGCCGGTCAGGACGTCTCTCCGGAAAAAATGAAGGAGGTCCAGCGACAACTTTCGACCATCATAGAGAAGGATCCCGACGTCAGCGATTTCGGCTCGTTTTTCGGCCCGAGCTACGGTAATACGCAAAATACCGGGCGCTTTATCGTTGGCCTTAAGCTCCGTGACGACCGCGCCGCGTCGGCCTCGCAAATCATCGACCGGCTGCGGCCGAAGCTCGCGCAAGTCCCAGGCGCCAGGCTGTTTCTGCAACCGGCGCAGGACATCACCGTCGGCGGCCGCATCGCGCGCGGGCAATTTCAATACGTCTTGCAGGATCCCGATCAGCACGAGCTGACCACGTGGGCGCCGCGTTTGATGGCCAAGCTCAAGACGTTGCCGCAATTGTCCGACGTCGCCACCGACGCGCAAAACGACGCCCCGCAGGTCACCATCACCATCAATCGCGATGCGGCGGCCCGGTTCGGCATCCTGCCGCAAGTCATCGACAACACGCTCAATGACGCGTTCGGCCAGAACGACGTGACGCAATATTTCACCAACAATTCCTACTACGTCGTTCTTGAAGTGTCGCCGGCCCTGCAGGGCAAGCTCGATACGTTCAATCAGCTCTACATCAAGGCGCCGACCAGCGGGCAGCTCATCCCGCTCTCCACGTTGGTCAACGTCGACACCAGTCACATCGGGCCACTCCTGGTTTCGCATTCCGGTCAGTTTCCCGCGGTCACATTGACCTTCAATCTGCCGGCCGGCGTGGCGCTCGGCCAGGCCGTCAACGCCATCCAGCAGGCCGCGGATCAGATCGGCATGCCTTCATCCATCGTCGGCACCTTCCAGGGCAACGCGCAGGCATTCCAGGCGGCCTTGTCGAACGAGCCGATCCTGATCGCCGCGTCGCTGGTGGTCGTGTACGTCATCCTCGGCGTGCTGTACGAGAGTTACATTCATCCGCTGACGATTTTGTCCACGCTGCCTTCGGCCGGCGTCGGCGCGTTGCTTGCGCTGTGGGCCGGTGGCTTCGATCTCTCCGTGATCGGCATCATCGGCATCATTTTGCTGATCGGCATCGTCAAGAAAAACGGCATCATGCTGGTCGACTTCGCGATCAACCGCGAGCGCGCGGGATTGCCGCCGCGCGAGGCGATACGGCAGGCGTGCCTGCTGCGCTTCCGTCCCATTGTGATGACGACGATGACGGCGCTGTTGAGCGGATTGCCGCTGATGTTCGGCCATGGCTCGGGATCGGAACTGCGCCAGCCGTTGGGTTATGCCATGGTCGGCGGCTTGGCGCTGAGCCAGTTGCTCACGCTGTTTACCACGCCGGTGATCTATCTCTATCTGGATCGGTTCCAGGATTGGCTGCGCGGCGGCAGCGCCGAGCACGAGGAAGCGGAACCGCTGCCGCTTGCCGCCGAATAGGCCGCGCGGCCGAGCCGCGAATTCGTTCCAAAATAAATTAATCGGAACTTCACGACGAAAAAGATTCGGGCGGAACCCGGGTGTGCCGTTATGCGTTTTCTCCTCTGAACCACGAGCGGAACAATGAACTGAGAGGAGAGATACAACAATGAAAAAGCTTATGCTTGGAGCCGCGACTGCCGCAGTGTTGCTGACCGCTGCCGCGCCCGCCATGGCGCAGGTTGGCGTTCGCGTCGGCCCTGTCGGCGTCGGCATCGGCGCGCCGTATTACAATTATTACGGCGGCTGCGGCTACAACTATCCGTGCGGCGGCGGCGGGCCATACTACGACTATTACGGCGGCCCGAGCGTCGTGATCGGCGGCGGCTGGCATGGTCATCCGCATTTCCACGGACACTGGCATCGCTAACGCGCTCCCAATTCGTATCGAAAGGGCTCCATCTGGGGCCCTTTCTTTTTATGCAAGTTTTAGCCTTTTTTGCTCGCACTCGCAGCAAGATGCCGCTGCGACGCACAACGTTGCGCGAACACCGGAAAGTGAAGCGACTATAGACGCCTTGTTTCGTGCATCGCACGAACGCAAGTGGCATGATGTTAGGGTTGCGAGCGCGGATCGAAACGCAGAAAAAGCGAAACGCTTTCGATTCGATTGCTCCCAACACAAGCTCGGGCGCCTTGCGGCCCCGACCGCAGGCGTAACCCTTAACGCAGGACCCTAACGATTAAACCCGTTTCGGTTCAGGAGGAGCGCCATGGCCACTGCACATATTCTTGTCGGTGCAAGCACAAGTCCCGCGCAACCCGTTGTGCGCCGCATCTCGCCGTCCGATCTCTATCAGTCGCTCGCCCGCGGCATCGACGATTTCACCGCGATGCCGAGCCACGCTTTATTCCTCTGCGTCATTTACCCCTTGCTCGGCATTTTTCTGGTGGCGATGACCATCGGAAGTTCGCTGTTGCCGCTGGCCTTCCCGATCGCCGCCGGGTTTGCGCTGATCGGGCCGCTTGCCGCCATCGGGCTTTATGAGCTCAGCCGCCGCCGCGAAGCCGGGCTCGACAGCTCGTCTGGCCACGCGCTGGATGTACTGCATTCGCCATCGCTCGGCGCCATCATTGCGTTGGGCGTGTTGTTGATGGCGATCTTTCTGATCTGGCTCGCGGTCGCCGACGCGATCTATATCGCGAATTTCGGCTATCACGGACCGGCCTCGATCCGTCAATTTGCCCACGACGTGCTCACCACCGGCGCCGGCTGGAACCTCATCGTCATCGGCACCGGGGTCGGGTTTCTGTTCGCCGTCCTGGTGCTGACCATCGGCGCCATATCGTTTCCTTTGTTGCTTGATCGCGATGTCGGCGCGGCGGTGGCGTTGCTCACCTCGATCCGGGTCGTCGCCAAGAATCCGGGGACCATGGCGCTGTGGGGCTTTATCGTCGCCGCGCTCCTGGTGATCGGCTCGATTCCGTTTTTTCTCGGGCTCACTATCGTGATGCCGGTGCTTGGCCACGCAACCTGGCACCTTTACCGCCGCGCCGTCGCGCCGGATGCCAATCCGCATCCGGATTACCAGCCGCGCGAGCGGCACCGCCGCTCTGCCGCGGATTTTCCGGCGGCGCTGTTCCCGACGCGGGAATGAGTTAGCCGAGTTCGGCGGCGCGGCGCAGGCTCGCGATCATCGACACGCGGAACAGATAGTCCCGCGTGCGCTGCGGATCGGCCGCCGTCTGGCGGAGCGCAGCGGCGAAATCGGGATTGGCGCATTCCAGGTTGCGCTTGTTCTCGATCGATTGCTTCTCGATGTATTCGAGCGTGATCGCACGGCGCTGCCGTTCGTAGCGGTCGAGTTCGGTCTCCGGCGCGGCGCCAATCCAGACAGCGGCAAGCCGCGCCGTCAGATTCATGGCGTCGTGAATGCCGCCGTTCATGCCCATGCCGCCGAGCGGATTGTTGACGTGCGCGGCGTCGCCGGCGAGGAACACGCGGCCGGTGCGAAAGCGCTTCGCCACGCGCTGGTGCACCTTGTAGAGCGTGACGTGGGTGGTGCACCTTGTAGAGCGTGACGTGGGTAATGTCGTATGTGGCAATGCCGGGAACAACGCCGGCCATCAGTCTGTCGGCAAAGGCGCGGCTACTCGCCTCCTCGTCGCTGATCGTCTCGGTCAGCGGGAACATCACGCGCCACAGGCCGGGAATTTCGAGAAGAAAATGCCAGCGCTCGGCATCGGCAACATAGGTCACGGACACCGCACCGGCGATCGCGCTGCGGAAATCGAACGGCGTCGACACCACCAGAAACCGCTCCGGCCAGGTGAACCCGGCGAAGTCGATGCCGAGCGCGCGGCGCACCTCGCTGCGCGCGCCGTCGGCGCCGATCAGCCAGCGCGCAGAGCGCCGTTCCGTCGCGCCGTTGCGGTCGAGCGTGACATGAACCGCCGCGTCGTCTTGTTCGACGCCGGCTAGGCGGCTGCCAAATTTGATGCGAAAATCAGGGTGTGAGCGAAGCCGCTCATAGAGAATTCGCGTCAGCTTGAACTGCTCGGCCTGGACGCGGAACGGATGACCCGTCGCGTCGGCGATCGCACCGAAATCGAAGGTGGCGATTACGCCATCGCGGGTACGATATTGCAGCTGCGGGGCGCGCAGGCCTTGCGCGATCAGCGGCGCCGCGGCGCCGAATTCGTCGAGCATATCGAGCGTCGGCGGGTGAAAGGTCGAGGCGCGCGATTCCTCGGCCAGCGTCGCGCCGGCCTCGAACACCGTGACCGGAACGCCGCGGCGGACCAGATTGGCCGCCGCGACCAGGCCGACCGGCCCGGCGCCGGCGATGAACACACGATCTTCAACGGGCATCGACTTTACACCTCCTCGCTGCACGCGCCGGCTTTGTCGGCGCGCCGCAAAAGCCTATCATGCCGCATGCTCGATCTAGGCTTAAGCTTTCTCGGCAGCGTCGCCCGCGATCCCAACGCGCTCGCGATCGTCGATGGCGAGGTGCGCCTGACCTACGCGCAGTGGTACCGGCGCATTTCGTCACTGATCGTCGGCTTTGATACCATCGGGCTGAAGGCCGGCGATCACCTTGTCACCGCGCTGCAAAACCGCTGGGAAGCGGCGACCTTGCATTGGGCCTGCCAGTTCGCCGGCATCGTCGTCACGCCGGTGAACTGGCGCTCGACCGCGAGCGAGATCGATTTTTATCTCGAGGATGCCGAAGCTAGGGCCATCGCCTATGAAGATGCGTCGGGCGCCGGCGTGGCAGGTTCGGCCTTGGCGCAGCAACTGCCGAGGCTCGCGCTCGATTCCGTTTCGGCATCGGATATCGCCTTCGCATCGCTTGTTGCGCAAGCGGCGCCGGATGCCATGCCGCGCGTCGATGCCGAAGCTTGGTCGGTGATGCTCTACACCTCCGGGACCACAGCGAAACCAAAGGGCGTGCCGCGCCGGCAGCGCACCGAACGCGCCGCAGCAGTCGCACATGTGGCACAAAATCTCCGTGCCCATGGCGAGCGCACGCTCGGCGTCATGCCGCTTTATCACACCATGGGCGTGCGCTCTCTGCTGGCGATGTCGCTCCTCGGCGGCGCCTTCGTCTGCCTGCGCCGCTTCGACGTCGGCGCAGCGCTCAAGCTGATCGCCGCCGAACGCGTCAGCAATCTTTATCTGGTGCCGACGCTCTATCACGACCTAGTCCACCATCCGCTGTTTGCCGCAAGCGACGTGAGCTCGGTGCGCAAGCTCGGCTTTGCCGGCGCGCCGATGACCGACGGTCTCCTGAAAACGCTTACCGCGGCGTTCCGGCCGGAGTTGTTCGTCAATCATTACGGCTCGTCGGAAGTCTACACCTTCACCATCGACCAGAACGCGCCGGCAAAACCCGGCTCGGCCGGCCGCGCCGGCATCAATCAGATGGTGCGCGTGGTCAGGCTCGGCGCCAAATCGGTCGACGAGATCGCCGGCACCGGCGAGGAAGGCGAGATCATCGCGCTGCTGGCCGGTGATGAATCCTTCGAAGGCTATTGGCGGCGGCCGGATGCCGACGCCAGAGCGCTGCGGCAAGGCTGGTATTTCACCGGCGATACCGGCTTTTTCGACGCCGACGGCGATCTCTTCGTCACCGGCCGGGTCGACGACATGATTATCACCGGCGGCGAGAATGTCTCGCCCGTCGAGATCGAATCCTGCCTGTCGCTGCATGCCGCGGTATCGGAAGTCGCCGTGGTCGGCTTGCCGGATGAGCGCTGGGGCAAAGTCGTCGCGGCCTTCATCAAGCCGTGCGCGGCGATCGAGCCCGACGAACTCGACGCGTTCTGCCGCTCCTCGGGTCTCGCCGGTTTCAAGCGGCCGCGGCGCTATATCTTCGTCGCGGACATCCCGAAATCGCCAGTCGGCAAACTATTGCGCCGCAAGCTCGTCGCCGGCGAGTATGAAGTTGCTATGGCCGGCGCCAAGGAGCCGGCGCGAGGAACCGCTGCATGAGTGCTACCGTGACCGAATTCTCCGATCCTCGTTTGCAAAAGCTTGACGGCTTCCGCGTCGAGATCGATCCGGCGCGCGAACGCGCCGATATCGTGCTCGACCGGCCTCCGCTCAATGTCATCGAGATGGGGCAACGCGATCAGCTCCGCCTCGTGTTCGAGACGCTCGACGAGGACACGCGCGTGCGCGTCGTCGTGCTGCGCGCCGCGGGCGAGCATTTCTCCTCGGGCGGCAATATCGCCGGTTTTTTGGCGGCCTCGCCCGAACAGGTGTCGAAGCTCGCCTGGAATATCGCGGCGCCGGCGCGCTGCGCCAAGCCGGTGATTGTCGCCAATCGCGGCTATTGCTTCGGCGTCGGCTTTGAGATTTCGCTGGCCTGCGATTTCCGCATCGTCTCCGAGACCTGCCTTTACGCGCTGCCGGAACAGCGGCTCGGCCAGATCCCGGGCTCCGGCGGCTCAGCGCGGCTGCAAAAGATCATCGGCATCACCCGCACCAAGGACATCGTGATGCGCAGTAAGCGCATCGCGGCGAAGGAGGCCTATGAGTGGGGCATCGCCACCGAATGTGTGCCCGACGACAAGCTCGAAGCCGCGATCGATGCCTTGGTCGATGAGCTGCGTTCGTTTTCGCCGCTGGCGCAGCGCACCGCAAAGACGCTGCTCAACGAAACCGAGGACACCAATCTGGAGGCGGCGATCGAACTGGAAGGCCATTGCTATAGCCGGTTGCGTCAGTCGGACGATTTCCGCGAAGGCGTCGAGGCCTTCCATGCCAAACGCAAGCCGGCATTCCGCGGCACGTAGTTATTGGAGCATGATCTTTTCCGAAAACCGGCATCCACTTTTCGGGATCATGCTCCGAGCGGTCTGGCGCGGGCGCGCCAGGCAAGCTAACGTCGGTCAAAGATAAAGCGCGCCGGCAACAGGTGCGCAGGGGAGGAGACCGACATGCGCAATCTGAGCGTGAGAAAATCTGTGCGCGCCCTGGCGGCGCTCGTGGCCGTAATTGGCGTCTTGCTGCTGCCGCTCATGGCGAAAGCCGCCGAGCCAATCAAGGTCGGCCTGAGCGTGGCGCTGACCGGCGGCGTGGCGCCGATCGGCAAGCAGGTGCTGGCGGCGCTACAAATCTGGCGCGACGACGTCAACGCCAAGGGTGGGCTGCTGGGGCGTCCGGTCGAGTTGGTATTCTACGACGACCAAAGCAATCCGCAGAATGTTCCCGGGCTTTATACGAAGCTGATCGACGTCGACAAAGTCGACCTTCTGATCGGGCCTTACGCGACCAACATGGTGGCGCCGGCTATTCCGGTGCTGATGCAGTTCCACAAGACCACGATCGGCATCCTGGCGAACGCCGCCAACAGCAAATTCCACTACGATCAGTATTTCTCGATGCTGCCGACCGGGCCGGAGCCGAAAAAATCCTTCGCTTACGGCTTCTTCGAGCTCGCCGCCGCACAAAATCCGCGACCGAAGACGGTGGCGATCGTCGCCGCCGACGCCGAATTCGCGCAGAACGCCGCCGACGGCGCGCGCGAGAGCGTCAAGGAGATCGGCGGCTTCCAGATCGTGCTGGACCAGAAATATCCACCGACGACGACCGACTATTCGCCGATCATGCGCGCGGTGCAGGCGCTCAATCCTGACATCGTCTATGTCGCGGCCTATCCGCCGGATTCCGTCGGCATCGTGCGCGCCGCCAATGAGATCGGACTGACGCCGAAAATGTTCGGCGGCGCCTTCATCGGGCTATTGGTGTCGCCGATCAAGGCGCAGCTCGGCCCGTTGATGAACGGCATCATCAACAACGAGGTGTTTCTGCCGGCGCCGTCGCTGGTATTCCCCGGCACGAAAGAGCTGCTCGCGAAATACCAGGCGGTTGCACAGCAGCAAAAAATCGATCCGATGGGATGGGCGTTTCCGCCGCTCGGCTACGCGGCGGGCCAGGTCATGGCGCAGGCGGTCGAAGGCGCCAAAACGCTGGATCAGGTCAAGCTTGCCGCTTATATGCACAGCCACAGCTTCTCGACCGTGGTCGGCGACATCAAATTCGGCAAGGACGGCGAATGGGCGAAGTCGCGCGTGTTCTTCACCCAGTTCCAGCATGTCACCGCCAATTCGATGGATCAGTTCAGGGACACCACACACGAAGTCATCGTGTGGCCGAACGAATACAAGACCGGCAATGTGATCTACCCTTACGCCGACGCCAAGAAACAGTGAGAACAGATGAACGGCAATCCCTTCAAGCTCGGCACTTTCGCGACATCTGGCGGCGGCGCTTTCGCCGCCATCATTCTCGATGACGACGCCATTCCGCTCACGGCCGCCGCGATCGCGTGCAAAAACGCGCTGGCGAGCGTCACGACGATGCTGGCGAGCGTCACGACGATTCAGGGCCTTCTGGAAGGGTGGGACGCGAACTTCGCCGCGCTGCAAGAGCTCGTCGCCTTCCTGGAAAAGGAACGCCGGCCCGGCGCGCAAAAGCTCGCCAGCCTGCGCGCGTTGCCGCCGGTGGCGCGGCCTGGCAAGATGTTCTACGCCGCGCAAAACTTTCAGGAGCACGTCGACGAAATGCTGCGCGCCGGCATGACGCCGGCCAGCGGCCCGAAATTCACCGGCGAAAAATCGACGTCAGATCCGTACCTCTTTCTCAAGGCGCCAAGTACGTTGTGCGGCGCTAACGACGACATCGCCATCCCGCTCGGCCTGAAGAAAATCGACTGGGAGGCGGAGATCGCGCTGGCCATCGGCAAGCCGGGCAAGCACATCAAGGCCGAGCGCGCGCTCGATCACGTCGCCGGTTTCATGACCACCAACGACGTGTCAGCCCGCGACCTGCAAATCCGTGCCGACCGTCCGGGCCTGCGCTCGGACTGGCTTAACGGCAAGAGCCACGACAATTTCGCGCCGATGGGACCGTTCCTGGTGCCGCGCGCTTTCGTGCCGGACGCCATGAACCTGTTCATCCGGCTCAGCGTCAACGGCGAGATCAAGCAGAACGGCAATACCTCGCAATTCATTTTCACGCCGGAGGAGCAGATCGCATACGCCTCCAATATTCTCAGCCTCGAGACCGGCGACATTTTCAGCTGCGGCACCTGCGGCGGCGTCGGCCAGGGCACCAATACGTTCCTCAAGGCCGGCGATGTCATGGAGACTGAGATCGAAGGCTTGGGCAAGATGCGCAACCGCATGGTGGCGGAGGCGGCATAAGAGGGCGGTGCTGCAAATCAGCAGCACACTGACCTGCGCGACGCGCTGCCGGTCCGTTGCCGATATCTATTCGTCTGCACCTGGTATCTTGAGTAATAATTCAAGGCTTCGCGCCTCGTTTGCGAGTTCAACGCCAAGGCTTTCTAGCACTTGGGTAGCGGCGCTGGCATGATAAGCGCGGCTGAGCTGACTGCAGCACAACGATGCCTCGCGCAGACGAGCGACTGTGTTGGTCGACATCACGGCCGCCTGTAGAGTCTCACTGCCGTGGGTCTCTATCAACTCCCTCGTCTCGACAGCGTTTCTCAAAATAATTGTGCCAAGCCGTATGACCGACTGACGCAAGCCGTCATTTTGTCTCTCCAATCCGGCGACCGTTGAATTTGTCATCGTTGCTCTCAAAGCCCGCCGCCACGACTGCGCCGCCCTTGCGCCATTTCTGCTTAGAGCCATGAGCTAGTCGTTCTTCGAAAAATGTCAAATATCTCTAAGCGGTTAGATCGATACTGTTTAGATATGCCACATCCTGGCATGGCTGCCTCGATAGCTTTCTGATATGTTGACTTGCCTGTCAGACCGCGAGTCCGCGTGATAGGCGCCCGCATTTCGATGCCGATGGCACGGAGCTATCGCAGATGGAACTGCGTCATCTCCGGTATTTCGTCGCCGTAGCAGAAG
>JBAQAB010000141.1:0-2238 GCA_049285535.1 Xanthobacteraceae bacterium | reverse complement strand
CGTCATGGCGGTGCGTTACGTTGCTGAGATTGCTTAGAAGGAAGCCGCGGCGCGCCGCGGCCCGAAGCCACCCGATCGTGCCAGCTTGAAGAGTTTGAACGCCCGCGAACCCCGTTTCGCCGTCGTCATTTGTCCCTCACCACCCCGTGACCGCTGATGCAAGAATGCAACGCTAATCCTCAATGCAATGCTAATCTTAAGCGGCGGTAAATGGGCGGCTCCGTGGCAATCTTGGGGTCGAAATGCCTGGGAAATTGCCCTCAATGGTTAATGCGGAGGGAGAACATCTGCCGAACAGGCGGCTGGAAGGACGAATCCGCGCTTCTCTTTGGCCTGATTGCGGGGAGGTGGGACGCGCTAGGAAGCGGGCGCGAGGGCGGGCATAATCGCCAAAATCGTCCGGGGAGGACGTCATGGCGCAAGCCCAGCTCAAGCCGCCAGGCGCGGCGCGCGACTGGCCGTTCCAGGTCAAGCCGCTGCATCCGGTGCTCGGCTGCGAGATCGCCGGCATCACGCTCGAGCAAGCGGTGTCGCCGGCGCTGTTTGCCAAGGTCTACGAAGCTTTTCTCGACTATCAGCTCATTCTGTTCCGCGCCGTCGACCTGCCGCAGGCGACGCAGGTCGCCTTCGCGCGCAATTTCGGCGAGGTGCAAGTCCACGTGCTCAGCGAGCATTACGGCACCAAGAACCATCCGGAAATCTACTTCTTGTCCAACCTCGACGCCGACGGCAATCCGAGCGGCAAGCATCCGGACAAGGGCACGCTGTTTTGGCACACCGACGGCTCCTGGCGCGAGCGCACCGGGCAGGCGACGATGATGTATTCGGAAATCGTGCCGGAGGCGGGTGGCGAAACCCAATTCGCCGACATGTATTCGGCTTACGATTTATTGCCCGCCGCGATGAAGGCGCGGATCGAGGGCCGCCGCGCCATTCACAATTTCGACTTCTCGCGCACCCGGCGCCACGGCGAAGCGCCGCTGACGGCGGAGCAAAAAGCCAAGGGGCCGCCGGTCGCGCATCCGGTCGTGCGCAGCCATCCCGACACCGGACGCAAGGCGATTTTCCTCGGCGATCACGCCGAATCCATCGAGGGCATGGCTTACGACGAGGGCCGCGCGTTGATCGAGGAGTTGAACGAGACGATCACGCCGCCGGCGCGCGTCTACAGCCACCGCTGGTCGCCGCGCCAGTGCATCGTGTGGGACAACCGCTGCCTCTTGCATCGCGCCACCGGCTTCGACGAGGCGCGGCTCAAGCGCGTGATGCGCCGCTGCACCATCCTCGGCGACCGGCCATTCTGACCCCGGATGTCGCAGCGCTCATCCGGGTTCCTGAAAACATAGGGTGCGCCATGCCGATCAAATCCAAATATCTGTTCGTCGCCTCGATGGACGTCGATCCCGACAAGGAAGCGCTGTTCAACGAGGTCTACGACACCGAGCACGTGCCCAACCTGCTGAAGGTGCCGGGCGTGCACGCGGTTGCGCGCATGGAGGGCGAGCCGTTCGCGATCAGCATCGGCGGCGAGGATAAGCGCGTCCCGCATGACGGCCCGCGCCATAGCGCGCTCTATGAGATCGACGGTCCGCATGTCTTGGTCAGCCCGGAATGGGCGAAGGCCGCCGAAACGGGACGCTGGCCCAGTCAGGTGCGGCCGTTCACCCGCAACCGGCGGCATGCGCTTTACAAGTTGAGGTAACGCACAGGCGTTGGGAGGGGACATAACATGAAAAAATATATCGTTGCGGTGGCCTGCTTGATCGCGGCCGCTGTCGCCATTGTGGCCGCGACTACGGCGCGAGCCGACGACTGGCCGGTCCGGCCGGTGAAAATGATCGTCGGTTTCGCGCCGGGCGGCCCGACCGATCTGTTCGCCCGGCTGATCGCGCAAAGCCTGACGGCGCAGACCGGCAAGAATTTCTTTATCGAGAACGTGCCCGGCGCCGGCGGCAATGTCGGTGCGGTGCGCGCGGCGCAATCGGCGCCGGACGGTTACACGTTCCTGGTCACCGGCGGCAACATCACCAACAACCCGTATCTGTTCAGTCACGCCGGCTACGATCCGCTGAAGGATTTCGACGCGGTCACGCTCGGCTCCTTGACGCCGGTGGTGCTGGCGGTCAATCCGTCGGTGCCGGTACATACGGTCAAGGAGCTGGTCGATCTGATCCGGGCCAATCCGGGCAAATACAGCTTCGCCTCGCCGGGCACCGGCACGCCGCCGCAGCTGGTCGG
>JBAQAB010000140.1:0-2029 GCA_049285535.1 Xanthobacteraceae bacterium | reverse complement strand
GACGCGTCTCGACGACAAGGGCCAACGACTTGGACCCCAAGGAACGCCGGTCGAGTGGGTCGAGGAGGAGAGCTATTTCTTCCGCTTGTCGGCTTTCACCGAACGGCTGCTCAAGCTCTACACCCACGTTCCAGATTTCGTGTTGCCGAAGGAGCGCATGAACGAGGTCGCGAGTTTCGTGCGTGGCGGCTTGCAGGACCTGTCGCTGTCGCGCACGACCTTCGACTGGGGCATCAAGGTGCCCGGCAACGACAAGCACATCATGTATGTTTGGGTCGACGCGCTGACCAATTACATCACCGCGCTCGGCTTTCCCGACACCGACAGCGAAAAATTCAAGAAATACTGGCCGGCCGATCTGCACGTCATCGGCAAAGATATCGTGCGCTTTCACGCCGTGTACTGGCCGGCCTTTCTGATGTCGGTCGGTATCGCGGTGCCGCGCCGCATCTTCTCCCACGGCCACATCTTCAACCGCGGCGAGAAAATGTCGAAGTCGGTCGGCAACGTCATCGATCCGTTCGTGATGGCCGACACCTATGGCGTCGATCCGCTGCGCTATTTTTTGCTGCGCGAAGTGCCGTTCGGCCAGGACGGCAATTACAGCCACGAAGCCATCGTCAATCGCATCAATGCTGATCTCGCCAACGATCTCGGCAATCTAGCGCAACGCTCGCTGACGATGGTGGCGCGGTCTTTGGGCGGCGTGCTGCCGCAGCCGGGCGCGCAGAGCGCCAATGACCAGGCGATCTTGGCTGCCGCCGACGCGCTGATCGGCAAGGCGCGCGCGGCGATGGCGACGCAACAGCTGCATCAGGTGCTCAATGCGGTGTGGGCCGTAGTCGCGGAGGCCAACCGTTATTTCGCCGGCGAAGCGCCGTGGGCGCTGGCCAAGACCGATCCGCCGCGGCAGGGCACCGTGCTCTACGTAACCGCGGAAGTTTTGCGCCAGATTGCGATTTTGGCATTACCATTTATGCCGGGTTCAGCCGCAAAGCTGCTCGATCTTTTGGCGGTCCCGGCGGACGAACGGACGTTCGCGTTTCTCGGCGGCAAGCACCGCATCGCTTTTGGCACGAAACTGCCCGCGCCGGCGGCGATCTTTCCGCGTTATATCGAGCCTGAAAAGCAGGCGGCGCAATAGAAACTACAACATGCTCATCGACAGCCACTGCCATCTCGATTTTCCCAATTTTGCCACGGAGCTTGACGCCGTGGTCGCGCGCGCCCGCGCCGCCGGGATCGAGCGCATGGTCACGATATCCACGCGAGTGAAGCACCAGCCGGAACTCCTCGCCATCGCCAAGCGCTTTCCCGACGTGTTCTGCTCGGTCGGCACGCATCCGCATTACGCCCATGAAGAGCTCGACGTAACCACGGCCGATCTGGTCGCGGCCACGCGGCATCCCAAAGTCGTGGCGATCGGCGAAGCCGGCCTCGATTACCACTACGACAACTCGCCGCGCGACGCGCAGGAGCACGGCTTTCGCGCCCACATCGCGGCCGCGCGCGAGACCGGACTCCCGCTCGTCATCCATTCGCGCGAAGCCGACGACGATACCGCGCGGATTCTCGAAGAGGAGAGCGGGAAGGGCGCCTTCCCCGCCGTGCTGCACTGTTTTACCGGCGGGCGCGATCTGGCTCATCGCGCGGTCACGCTCGGGCATTTTGTGTCGTTTACCGGCATTTTGACGTTCAAGAATTCCGCGGCGTTGCGCGCGATCGCTGCGGAACTGCCGGCCGACCGGATCCTGGTCGAGACCGACGCGCCCTACTTGGCGCCGGGAAAATATCGCGGCAAGCGCAATGAACCGGCTTTTGTGGTCGAAACTGCGAAAGTCCTGGCCGAAACGCGCGGGGTTTCGTTCGACGAGATTGGCCGCCAAACCACGGCAAATTTCTTTCGCTTGTTTAGCAAAGTGCCGCGATCCGCCGGCGCAGACAAATTTATGCAGTCCGCGCAAACAAAATCTTCGGCCGCATAGTCCTGAAGCGATTGTCGTCCATGACGCTGAAATTCACCATTCTC
>JBAQAB010000139.1:0-22850 GCA_049285535.1 Xanthobacteraceae bacterium | reverse complement strand
GGCTCGGCGGTCAGGCGGTGGTGCCCGGTGTCGCCGGCACTTGGAAGGACTTGACCGATAACGTCAACCTGTTGGCGGCAAACCTCACCACTCAGGTCCGCAACATCGCCGAAGTGACGACCGCGGTGGCGCGCGGCGACTTGAGCCGCAAGATCACGGTCGACGTCAAAGGCGAAATTCTCGAACTGAAAAACACCATCAATACCATGGTGGACCAGCTCAACGGCTTCGCCTCGGAAGTCACCCGCGTCGCCCGCGAGGTCGGCACCGAGGGTCTCCTCGGCGGTCAGGCGCAGGTGCCCGGCGTCGCCGGAACTTGGAAGGACCTGACCGACACCGTGAACGTCATGGCCGCTAACCTCACCGAACAGGTGCGCGGCATCGTCAAAGTGGTGACCGCGGTCGCTAACGGCGACCTCAAGCAAAACCTTGCGGTGAAATCGAAGGGCGAGGTGGCGGCGCTCGCCGAGACCATCAACAACATGACCGACACGCTCGCCACTTTCGCCGATCAGGTGACGACGGTGGCGCGCGAAGTCGGCGTCGAGGGCCGCCTCGGCGGTCAGGCCAACGTGCCCGGTGCCGCCGGTACCTGGAAGGACCTGACCGGCAACGTCAATCTTTTGGCCGCCAACCTGACCACGCAAGTGCGCGCCATCGCCGAAGTGGCGACCGCGGTCACCAAGGGCGACTTGACGCGCTCGATCCAGGTCGAAGCGCGCGGCGAGGTGGCCGAACTGAAAGACAATATCAATACGATGATCGACAATTTGCGGCTCACCACCGACCGCAACACCGAGCAGGATTGGCTGAAAACCAATCTGGCGAAATTCACCAATATGCTGCAAGGCCAGCGCGATCTGACCACGGTCGGCCGGCTCTTGCTTTCCGAGCTGACCCCGCTGGTCAACGCGCACCAAGGCGTCATCTACCAGATGGAAGGCGAAGAGAAAAACAGCAGCTTGAAGCTGCTGGCGGCCTATGCCGATGATGGCGCCAACGGCCACCCGCAGGCGTTGGAGCTCGGCCATGGCCTGATCGGTCAGTGCGCGCTCGATAAGCGCCGCATGTTGATCACCGACATGCCGGAAGGCACCGTGCCCATCAGCTCGGCGCTGCTCACAGTTAAGCCGCGCAATAATATCGTGCTGCCGGTGCTGTTCGAGAACCAGGTGAAGGCGGTGATCGAGCTTGCCTCGATCCAGGAGTTCACCGCGCTGCAAACCATGTTCCTCGAACAGCTGACCACGTCGATCGGCATTGTGCTCAATTCGATCGAAGCCACGATGCAGACCGAGGGCTTGCTCAAGCAGTCGCAGCAGCTCGCCGGCGAATTGCAGGCGCAGCAGAAGGAGCTGCAGCAGACCAACGAGCAGCTCGAACAGAAGGCGCAGCAGCTCGCCGAACGCAACGTCGAAGTGGAGCGCAAGAACCAGGAAATCGAGCAGGCCCGCCGCGCGCTGGAGGAAAAAGCGACCGAGCTGGCGCTCACCTCAAAGTACAAGTCGGAATTCCTGGCCAACATGTCGCACGAGCTGCGCACGCCGCTCAATTCGATCCTTATCCTCGGCCAGCAGCTCACCGACAATCCGGAAGGCAATCTGACCTCGAAGCAGGTCGATTTCGCCCGCACCATTCACGGCGCCGGCACCGACTTGCTCAACCTGATCAGCGACATCCTCGACCTATCCAAGATCGAGTCCGGCACCGTCACGGTCGACGCCGAGGAGGTGTTCTTCTCCAACCTCGTTGACATGGTGGCGCGGCCGTTCCGTCACGAAGCGGACACCCGGCAGCTGTCGTTCGAGGTGCATGTCGATCCCAATCTCGGCCGCAGCATCACCACCGACACCAAACGGCTGCAGCAAGTACTCAAGAACCTTTTGTCGAACGCGTTTAAGTTCACCGCCCAGGGCGGCGTTCGCCTCAGCGTCAACGCCGCCGTCGGCGGCTGGAGCGGGGATCATCCGGTGCTTAATCAGGCCGCCGGCGTCGTCGCTTTCGAAGTCACCGATACCGGCATCGGTATTCCGCAGGAGAAGCAGAAGATCATCTTCGAGGCATTCCAGCAGGCCGACGCATCGACCAGCCGAAAATACGGCGGCACCGGCCTCGGCCTCGCGATCAGCCGCGAGTTGGCCGGCTTGCTCGGCGGTGAAATCCATCTGCGCAGCGTGTCGGGCGCCGGCTCGACCTTCACGCTCTATCTGCCGATTAAATATGTCGGTCCCAATGCCACGATCCACGCCGCCGCGGTTACCGGCGCCACGACGTCTGCGCATCAGGGCTTCCACATCATCCCCGAGCGCAGCATCGAGCCAATCCCCGACGATCGCATGGATATCCAAGCCGGCGACGCCATCTTGCTCGTCGTCGAGGATGATCCGCACTATGCCCGCATCCTGGTCGATCTGGCGCGCGACAAGGGCTTCAAAGCGCTGCTGGCGATGCGCGGCGACGATGCGCTCAATCTCGCCAAGCAATATCAGCCGACCGCGGTCTCGCTCGACGTGTTCCTGCCCGACATGCTGGGCTGGAACGTTTTGAGCCAGCTCAAGCAGAACCCGCTCACCCGGCACATTCCGGTGCAGATCGTCTCGCTCGACGAGGATCGCCAACATGGCCTCGCCCGCGGCGCCTTTGCCTTCGTCAACAAGCCGACCACCCGGGAAGGGATCGACGAGGCGCTCTCGCGCATCAAGGAGTTCGCCGAGCCGCGCAAGAAGCGGTTGTTGATCGTCGAGGATAACGCGACCGAGCAGATGAGCATCCGCGAATTGCTCGGCCATGACGACATCGAGATCGTCAATGCCGGGACCGGAAGCGAAGCGTTGACCACGCTGCAGGACAATCCGTGCGATTGTGTGGTACTCGATTTGCGGCTGCCGGACATGTCGGGCTTCGAGGTGCTGGAGCGCATGCGTGCCGACAGCGGGCTTGCCGACATTCCGGTCGTGGTCTTCACCGGCCGGGAATTGTCGGCCGAGGAGGACGCGCAGCTGCACACCATGGCGCGCAGCATCGTGGTCAAGGGCGTCGAATCGCCGGAGCGGCTGCTCAACGAGACCGCGCTATTCCTGCACCGCGTCATCACCGACCTGCCGCCCGAAAAGCAGCAGATGCTGGAGCGGCTCAACAGCTCCGACGAGGACCTGGTTGACCGCACCGTCCTTCTCGTCGACGACGACCCGCGCAACATCTTCGCGCTGTCGAGCGCACTGGAGCGCCGTGGTATGAACGTGCTGACCGCGACGACCGGCGCCGAAGCGATCCAGATCATCGAGGAAACGCCGGCGCTGGCGATCGTACTGATGGACATCATGATGCCGGAAATGGACGGCTATCAGACCATCGAGAAGATTCGTCAGAACAAAGAATATCGCCGCCTGCCGATCATCGCTTTGACCGCCAAGGCGATGAAGGGTGACCGCGAGAAATGTCTGCAGGCTGGCGCCTCGGATTACCTCGCCAAGCCGGTCAACACCGAACAGCTTTTGTCCGCGCTGCGGATGTGGCTGCATCGCTAGGCGGGGCAAAATGAACAAGACCGTTATGGCCGAGAAAGTCAACGTTCTGCTGGTCGACGATCAACCCGATAAGCTTATGGCCTACGAGGTGATCCTCGGCGGCCTCGATGAGAATCTGGTCAAAACCGCGTCGGCGCGCGAGGCCTTGCAGTTTCTGCTCAAGAACGACGTTGCCGTCGTCCTCATCGACGTGTGCATGCCGGAACTCGACGGATTTCAATTGGCGGCAATGATCCGCGAGCACCCTCGGTTTCGCAAGACGGCGATCATCTTCATCTCGGCCATTCATCTGACCGACGTCGATCGGCTGCGCGGCTATGAGATGGGTGCGGTCGACTACGTGCCGGTTCCGGTCGTGCCCGAAGTCCTGCGCGCCAAGGTGCGCGTGTTCGCCGAACTGTTCCGCAAGACGCGCGAGCTCGAGCGGCTGAATTCGACGCTCGAACGCCACGTCGCCGAGCGTACCGCGGAGCTGCAAGCCTCCAACGCGCGGCTACTCGAAAGCGAGCAGCAATTGCGGCTGGCGACCGAGGCGGCCGAAATCGGCTTGTGGGACGTGGACACCGTCACGGACACGATGTTCTGGCCGCCGCGCGTCAAGGCCATGTTCGGAATCTCGCCGGACGTGCCCGTGAGCATGACGGATTTCTATGCGGGTCTGCATTCCGACGATAAGGAGGCGACCGTTGCGGCCTTTGCCGGGGCTTGCGACCCGCAAAAGCGCGCGCTCTACGATGTCGAGTACCGTGCTGTCGGCAAGGAAGACGGCGTTATTCGCTGGATCGCGGCCAAGGGCCGCGCCGTTTTCGACGCCGATGGAAAATGCGTTCGCGTGATCGGCACCGCACTCGATATTTCCAAACGCAAGGAAGCCGAAGAGCGCCAGGTGCTGCTGGCGCGCGAGGTCGATCATCGCGCCCGCAACGCGCTTGCCGTGATCCAATCGATCATCCGGCTCACGCGCGCCAAATCCGTCGATGATTACGTGCAGGCGATCGAGGGCCGCATCAAGGCGCTGGCGCGAGCGCACACGCTATTGTCGGACTCGCGCTGGCACGGCGCCGATCTGGCGACTTTAGTCACCGAGGAACTCGCGCCCTATCGCGGCGGCGACAAGATCACGATCCGCGGGCCCGATATCTCGCTGCAGCCGGCGACCGCGCAGGGACTGGCGCTGGCGCTGCACGAGCTTGCCACCAACGCGGCCAAGCACGGCGCGCTGTCCTCGCCCAGCGGCAAGATCACGCTCGACTGGCAATTGCAAAGCGACACCTTAACGCTGAATTGGGCCGAAAATGGCGGCCCCGGGATTGCCTCGCCGTCGTCGCGGAGCTTCGGCCTCAAAGTCATCGTTGCCAGCATCGAGCAGCAGCTCGGCGGCAAGACGGCGTTCGACTGGGATCCAAAGGGCCTGCGCTGCATATTTTCTATACCGCGCAGCGAGCTGACGAAGTCGCGCGCACTCAATGCCTTGCGCGACAACGGTCAAGCCAACGGCGCCGTCATCGGGCTCAAACGCGACGAGAAGCCGCGTGTGCTTCTGGTCGAAGACGAAGCCCTGGTCGCCATGATGATCCAGGAAACGATGACCGAGTTCGGCTTCCAGGTGATCGGTCCCGTCAGCACGGCGTCCGAGGCTTTGGCCGCGGCGCGCAACAGCCAGTTCGAGGCCGCCGTGCTCGACATCAATCTCGGCGACGGCATGGTCTATACGGTCGCCGAGATATTGAGCAAACGCGGCGTACCATTCGTGTTTGTCACCGGCTATGACGCCGAGAGCGTCGACAGCCGTTTCGCTGGCGTGCCGGTCCTGCAAAAGCCCATCGAACGCAATATGCTGCAGAAGGTCTTTCTGCTCGGTGCCGGGGACACGGCGGCCGCCGACGAACCCCGATCGGCGGCGCGCGCCTGATCGCTTTGCCCGCTACGTGTCCAGCACCGTGCGCACCTTGGCGGCGAGCTGATCGAGCGTGAACGGCTTGGAGATGAAGTTGACGCCGGTGTCGAGCACCCCGCCGTGCACCACGGCATTGGCGGTGTAGCCGGTCGTGAACAAAACCTTCAGTCCAGGCCGCCGGCGCACCGCCTCGTCGGCAAGCTTCTTGCCGTTGATGTCCGGCATCACGACGTCGGTGAACAGAAGTTTCACATCGGTCACACGGTCGAGCGTCGCCAGCGCATTCGCGGCGCCGTCGCAGTCGAACACCGTATAGCCGAGCTCGTGCAACGCCTCGGTGGCCAGCCGGCGCATCAGCGGGTCGTCCTCGACCACCAAGATGATTTCATTGCGATCGCCGGTGCGCATCGGTTCGAGCGTCGTGCGCTTGATATCTTTGGCGTCGGCGATGAGGCGGGGCAGATAAATCTTCACAGTGGTGCCGGAGCCGGGCTCGCTGTAGATCTTGATGTGCCCGCTCGACTGCTTGACGAAGCCGTAGACTTGGCTCAGCCCGAGGCCGGTGCCTTTGCCGGTGGGTTTGGTGGTGAAAAACGGGTCGAATACGCGCGCGGCGACGTCGGCAGACATGCCGATGCCGGTGTCTGTCACGGCAATCAACGCGAATTGTCCAGGCTTTACTTCCGGATTCTGTGCGCAATAGGCTTGGTCGAGATAGGCGTTGCCGGTTTCGATCGTGAGCTTACCGCCGTCGGGCATGGCGTCGCGGCCGTTGATGGCGATGTTGAGGATAGCGTTCTCGAGTTGCTGGGAATCGGCGAGGACCGTCCATAAGCCGGCCGCCGTTACCGTCTCGATCTGGATGTGCTCGCCCAAGGTGGAATGCAGCAGATCCGACATGGCGGCGATCATCTTGTTGGCGTCGAGCGGCTGCGGCGCCAATGGCTGCTGCCGCGCAAAAGCAAGCAGGCGCTGGGTCAGCGTGGCAGCGCGCTCGCTGGCGATGGTGGCGGCATCGAGAAAACGCTCGACGCCGTAGTCGCCCTTGGCGATGCGGCGCTTGACGAGGTCAAGCGCTCCCATGATGACGCCCAGCATGTTGTTGAAGTCGTGGGCGATGCCGCCCGTGAGCTGGCCGAGGGCCTCCATCTTTTGCGCCTGACGCAGCTGACTCTCGGCCGCTTCGCGGCGCGTCACCTGATCGAGGAGCTGGCGGTTGGCGAGAGCAAGCCGGTCGCGGGCCGCGGTAAGTGCCGCGAAAGACTCGCGGGTGAATCGAGCCATCAGAAAACCAGCGGCACAAATCAGCAGAAAGGCGACGGCGACCCCCGCTTGCAGCAATATTCCGGAGCGCGCCGCGGCCGTCTGGCGCGTCGTCAAAAGCTGGTCCTCCTCCGCCTGCATGGTGTCGATGCTGCGGCGGATTTCCTGCATCAGTTGGAAACCCTTATCGCTATTGACGATGGCGAGCGCCGCGTCGTTGTGGCCGGCCTTGTACGCGTCGACGGTGGCGCCCAGCTCGGCGAGCTTGTCTTGGATGAGCTGACGAAGCTGCGCCAGGTTTTTGATTTGCTCCGGATTGTCGCTCGCCAGATCCTGCGTGCGCTGCAGGACATCGGGCAGTTGACCTAGCGCCATCTGATAGGGTCCAAGGTAAAGGTCTTGGCCGGTCAGCAGATAGCCGCGTTGTCCGGTCTCCGCGCTTTGCACGAGGCTCAGAACACGCACCAACTGCGCGCGCACTTCGAGCGAATGCTGTACCCACTCGTCATCGCTTTCATTGCGCGCACCTAGCCACAATGCAGCGGCCACGATGAGGGCCGCGAGCATCGTGGTGACGACCAGACTGCGGTTCAGCAGAGCCAGCGGTTTTGGCTCCGACCTTGGCCCGGATGTTGGGTCGGACAAATTCGCGCCTGGGGTGATTGGCTCTCATCCAAAGCATGAAAGCCAAGTGGAAGCTAAGCCGCAAGGGCCCCCACACATGGGCGCCCAGCGGCAATGCGGAACATTATCGTAGACGATTCGAAATTGCCTACAGCAAAAGACGCAACGCCATATTCCGGCGTGGAACTCTGTTCCGCGAGGTGCGTTTCCCTTCGGAACGACTGCTCTGTAATAATGGATTTTGTAGGCTTCCCTGCAATTTACCGGCCACAATGTCCGGTCTCTGACATAACTATTCAACCCAGTTTTTGAGGGCCGCCGGGATGCAGCTCAGTTGCTACCAATGTGAATTGCGCGCCTGCGGATTGTTCAAGCCGGTCACTGCGGAAGAACTCGCCACCATCGATGCGCTGAAGAAGCAGCACGTAAAGCTGCCGGCCGGCGCCGAAATTATTCACGCCGGCGAGGACAGCCCGGAGCTCTACACGCTCTATTCCGGCTGGGCGTTCCGCTTCAAAACGCTGCCTGACGGCCGGAGGCAGATTCTGAATTTCATGTTGCCCGGGGATTTGCTCGGCCTGCAGGCGGCCATGTTCGACGAAGCGCAACACGGCATCGAAGCGCTGACTGACGTGCAGCTGTGCGTGCTGCCGCGGCGCGACGTCTGGGCGCTGTTCGGCGGGATGCCGGGTCTCGCGTTCGACCTCACTTGGCTCGGCGCGCGCGAAGAAAGCATCGTCGATGAAAACCTCACCAGCGTCGGGCGGCGTACCGCGGTGGAGCGCGTAGCTGCCCTGATCGTTGCCCTCTACAAGCGCGCCAAGCTGTTGGGCCTCGTTCGCGACGACGGTTTCGCCTTTCCGCTGACGCAGCAGCACATCGCCGACGCGCTCGGTCTATCGCTCGTTCACACCAATAAGACCTTGGCGAAGTTGCGGCGCATGGGGATGTTCACTAGCAACAATGGCACCCTGACGCTCACCAATCCGCGCGTGCTCGCGCGCGTCGGGCAATTTTTCGACGAAGAAATTCCGCAGCGGCCGCTGATTTGATTGCAGCGAGAAAGCCCCGGCCATTGGCCGGGGCTTTCGCCGAACGAGACATGCTTGCGTTATTCGCTGGACTTGTCGGGTACCCAGGTCGTCTTGGTGCTGTCGTATTTGAAACCTGGCGCCTTCTTGAGTGCGTCTTTGGTCGTATCCAACGTCAGATAGACCTTGTCGTCTTTCATGGTCTTCTTGATGGAGCTGAAGCTGACGGCGACATCCTTCTCGCCGGCACCGAGGAATCCGCCGACGCCGACGATCGCGGCCTGGACGTGCCCCTCTTTAGCGACCAGTACGTCCATGATCTCGCCGATCTTAGCGTTGGACGGATCGTAGACGTCCTGCTTGTACCAGTCGGTGACCGTCAGGCTCGATGACGGAACGCCGGTCATGAGTCCGGAGCCGCCAGCGGCCATCGGCTGGGCAAAAGCCGCGGTGGACAACAGGAGCGCGCCGGTGGAAATGGCAACTAGCATTTTCATTGTGTGTAACCTCCAAGGGGGTCGATTGTGATACAAAACAACACTCGAACTGCTATCTGGCTCCGCGCGCAAAAAGATATTCACGATGGAACGAAACGTCGTTGAAATGATCGCGCCCTAGGTGGAAAGCTGACTTTCGATTCGAATCGGCCCGGGCGTGCCTGCTGAGGGCGATTTCAATATTCCTGGCGACGGGTGGTGGCAGTCGTTTTCCGGGAAATGCATAGCCCCCAGGAGGCGCGTATTGGAAAAGGAACAAAGCCACCCCTAGGGCATTGGCCTCGCACGGAAATTACTTGCTCGGGACAAGCGCTGACGTTTGATCCACAAGGATATGAAATCCCTCGGCTTCGACCGGGGGATTTTTATCCCTAAGGCTCCTAGTCTAGCCGAAAGGGAGGAACGATTCGCATCGAGCGGCGTAGTCCAGACGACTTTTGCTCCGACGCGCGAAATCGAAAACTCAAATGAAGCTTTTTAAATGCCAGCATTGCGAGCAGTTGCTCTATTTTGAGAACATCGTGTGCGAGAAATGCTCGTACCGGCTCGGCTTCATTCCCGAAATCATGAACCTGTCGGCACTGGAGCAACAAGGCGACGCTTGGCGCGCGCTGGCGGTCGACAAGAAGCTGTACCGTTTTTGCGCCAATGCCAAATTCAACGTCTGCAATTGGATGATCGAAGCGGGCTCGCCCGACGCTTATTGCGCGGCATGCCGGCACAACCGCACCATTCCGGACACCAGCATTCAGGAAAATCTCGTCGCTTGGCAAAAGATCGAAGTGGCCAAGCATCGGCTGTTCTACACACTGATGAAGCTCAATTTGCCGCTCGACGAGCGCAACGAGAAGGCCGGCGAGCGCCTGGCGTTCAATTTCCTGGCAAGCGCCCCGCATGTCGGCGGATCGCGGGTGATGACGGGTCACGATAACGGCCTGATCACGCTGGCGCTCGAAGAGGCCGACGACGCCGAGCGCGAGAAGCGGCGTACCATCATGCACGAGCCGTACCGCACGCTGCTCGGCCATTTCCGCCACGAGGTCGGCCACTATTTTTGGGACCTGCTGGTGCGCGACGGCGGCCTCACCGAGGATTGCCGCAAGATTTTCGGCGATGAGAGGGCGGATTACGGTGCGGCGCTGCAGGCCTATTATGGCAACGGCGCGCCGCCGAACTGGCGGGATAGTTTCATCAGCGCTTATGCAACGTCGCATCCGTGGGAAGATTTCGCCGAAACCTGGGCGCATTACCTGCATATCGTCGATACGCTGGAAATGGCGCGCGCCTTCGGCATGTATGTGCATCCGCGGCTGGCGCGGCCGGGCGAGCTCGATGCCCAAGTCGATTTCGATCCATACACCGTGCGCGACCCGTCGCCGTTGATCGAGACCTGGATTCCGTTGAGCAACGCGCTCAACGGCCTCAATCGAACGATGGGATTGATGGATATCTATCCCTTCATCCTGTCGCCGCCGGTCGTCGAAAAGCTGAGCGCGATCCACGACCTCATCCACGGCAACAAGCTGCCGGTGCGGGAAGTGGAAGCGGCTTAAACATGATCCCAAAACGAAGTGACGTGGCACGGCCTGCGCCGGGTTGCCGACGCAGGCCGCCACATGGCGGGTTCTTCAGTTAGGCCGGAATTATATCGACGATTTCTAACGTATCCGGATCGATGATCAGGATGTTGTCGCCGACGATGATATAATCAAAGCCTTCGAATTGCGGGACGACTTCCACGATATCTTGAGGCAGCACTTCGACGTGAACCGTGCGCGGTATCGCGACGCCCACTTCCACGTTGAAGTTTACATTCGTCACGCGCGCCGCAGAGCTGTGGCCGATGACGGCCTGGATCTTGGTGCGCTGCGTTTGTGACAATTGTACTGCGGCGCCGCGTGAGCCGGTGGTCTTGCTGGCATTCTGGTCGTTGGCCTTCGCGCCAGGCTTATTCTCTTCCTGCGCGCCACGCTGCTCCTGGGTGCCGGGCTTTTCTTCCTGAGCACCGCGTTGCTCCTGCGCGCCGGGTTTCTTCTCCTGGGCGCCGCGCTGCTCCTGCATTGCAGGCTTTTCTTCCTGCGCGCCGCCTTGCGGCGTTGTTTGCTTTTCATCCTGGCCAAGGCGCTGGTCCGGCTTCGCGCCTTGCGCGGGGGCTTGCGCCGATTTGGCGGCGCCAGGACCGTTGATGTTGCCCTTGAGCGCGCCGCCTAAGGCACCCGGGGCCTGGTGCTCGGTGCTTTCCGGTTTCGCGGCGTTGCCGCCGCTCGGGGCTTGCGTCGTTTGCGCCGACGCCAGGCCGGCGACTCCCACGACTGCCGCCGCGGCGACCGTCGTTAGCAATATCTTTCTCATCATGCGTCTCCTGTTTTCCCTCAAAATCGAGGGACGGCGCTTTGCACCGGCAAACCGCGTTCCCGATCGATCATGCACTGCAGCCCCAACTCAAATGCGAGGCTCGCGTTCCGATATTGACTGCCGGGATTTGCAGCAATTAGCGCTTTCGAAGGGCACGAGGAACTTTCGTCGGATAGCCGACGTTTATTTGACGACAGCCGCAAAATTCAGAGGCAAAAGGGAGAACCGTGCCATGAGCTCTCCATCAGAACGCCATCCGGTCGAGCCGCATCCTGTCGCGCCGACCCAGCAAGCGAGACAGGGCGTCACCGGGCATAACGTGCGTTACGTGCTCGGCTTCGGCATTGCCGGGATCGTTATTCTGTTCCTGATAATCTGGCTCGCTTACTTCGGCTAGAGTTCAGTCGCTGCGCTGTCAGTCGTTGCGTTCGACCAGCGCGGCGCGTTCCTTGTTGACGGTGTCGGCGTTCACGGTGGGTGCGGCATTGCCCCAGGAATTGCGGATATAGGTTACGAGCGCGGCCACTTGGTCGTCCTTGAGTACCCAGGCGAAAGCCGGCATCGCCGCCCCGGTGGGCGCCTGTTTGGTGGCGACGCTGAGCCCGCCGCGCAGCACGATGTGAATGAGCGTGGTCGGATCGGTCTGCTGCACCACCGGCGTGCCGTTCAGCGACGGGAACAGCCCGGGCGTTCCCTCGCCGTCCTTGTTGTGGCAGCCGGAACATTCATCCGCATAAATCTGCGCGCCGGCATTCATGGTCGCAAGGTCGGGCGCCGGAGCGTCTTCCGCTTGGCTCTGCTGAGCGCTGTTGTCTCCGGGACGATCCTTCAGATAGGTGGCGATCGCCTTGAGATCGTCGTCCCTCATCTTCGAGGTCGAAAGATTGATGGTTTCCGACATCAAGCCGTTGCCGGCAGTGGTCTTGTTATGCCCTGTTTTCAGATAGGCGGCGATGTCGTCGACCGACCATGAGCCAAGGCCGCGGCGCGGGTCGTTGCTGATATTGGGCGCGAACCAGCCCTGCAGGGCATAGCCCTGCAAAGCTTCGCTCGTTTTGTCGCCGCCAAGCAGATTTTTCGGTGTGTGGCACAGGCCGCAATGGCCGAGGCCTTCGGTCAGGTAGGCGCCGCGATTCCACTGCGCACTCTTGTCGTTGTCCGGCTCGAACGGAGCCGACCTGAAGAAGAGTCTGTCCCACACCCGCATGCTGACGCGCATATTGAGCGGAAACGGCAATTGATCGGCCTTGACCGGATTGTGCACCGCCGGAACGGTATCGAGGTAAGCGCGGATGGCGAGCGCGTCGTCGTGCCTGAGTTTCGTGTAATAAGTATAAGGCATCGCCGGATAGAGACGCTCGCCATGACGCCCGGTGCCTTTGGTTAAGGCGTTGACAAATTCATCGTCCGTCCAAGCGCCGATGCCGGTGACCGGATCCGGAGTAATGTTCGGCGCCACGAGATTGCCGAATGGCGTCTCGATCAACCGGCCGCCGGCAAAATCGTGGCCGCTGCCCGGCAGCGTATGGCACGCCGCGCAATCGCCGACAATGGTGAGGTAATGGCCGTGTTCGATCTGGTTGAAGTCCTGCTTGTCGATGCCCGCGGCGCTGGCGGCGCACGGCAAACCGAGCGCGGCGCCGAGCAGCAGCGCACGCGAAAGCCCCGGTAAATATGAATTGTCCTCACGCATGGACGAGCGGTCCGGGGTTCTTGAGATATTGTGAACGGATCGCGGCGGCCGCCCAGTAGGCAAGGGCGCCTACCGTGCCGGTCGGATTGTAGCCGGCGTTTTGCGGAAACGCGCTCGCGCCCATCACGAACAGATTGGGCACGTCCCAGCTCTGCAGATAGCGATTGAGCGCGCTGTTGCCCGGATTGTCGCCCATGATGGCGCCGCCGTTGAGATGCGAGGTCTGATAGGCCGTGACGTCGTAAGGCGGCTTGCGCGGGCGCTTGACGATTTGCTTCGCGCCCATTGTTTTGAGGATGTCCGCAAACTTGTCGGTGAGGAAGGCGCTCATTTTGATTTCGTTGTTGTGGAAATCGAGCGTGATGCGGACCAGCGGCCGGCCGAAGCGATCCTTATAAGTCGGATCGAGGCTCAGATAATTGTCACGATAGCTGTACATCGAGGCGTGGCACGCCCCGGGGGAATTGATGGTCGAGAGATAATTGTCCTTGAGCGCCTGTTTCCATTTCGAACCCCAGGCCGGCGTATCCGGAGGCACCGCTGTGGTCTGGATCGGCCGGCCGCCGGTCTGGACTTGGCCGATATAGCCGCCGCCGACAAAGCCGAGCGGGCCGTGGTCGAAATTGTCGCCGTTGAACTCGTCGATGCACATGCCGATCGCGCCGGAGGCGACGAATGGATTGAAATTGTATTTGTCCTTATCGAAGAAGCCGAGCGCGTCCGACATGGTTTGATGCGTGAAATTGCGCCCGATCTGGCCTTGCCCGGTCGCCGGATCGTACGGCTCGCCGATGCCGGACAAGAGCAGAAGCTGCACGTTGAACAGCGAAAATGCGCAGAGCAGCACGAGATCGGCCGGCTGCTCGAACTCCTCGCCCGAGGAATCGACATAGGTGACGCCGGTCGCCCGTTTGCCCGTGTTGTCGAGATTGATGCGCGTCACCTCGCTGTCGGTGCGCGCCTCGAAATTCGATTTGCGCAACAGCACCGGCAGCACGGTGGTCTGCGGACTCGCCTTGGAATAGTTGGCGCAGCCGAACCATTCGCAAAACCCGCAATAGGTGCATTGTCCCATCGGGACGCCGAGCGGATTGGTATAGGCCTGCGACAGATTTCCCGACGGCTGCGGGAATGGCTTGTAGCCGAGCTGTTGTGCGGCTTGCGCAAACAACATGTGGCCATAGCCTTGCTTTTGCGGCGGGGTCGGATAAGGCCGCGACCGTGAACCCTCGAACGGATTGCCACCGGCCTGAATCTGACCGTTGAGATTGCCGGCCCGGCCGGAGGTGCCGCATAGATATTCGAAGGCGTCGTAATGCGGTTCGAGATCGTCGAAGCTGACGCCAAAATCCTGAATTGTCATGTCGGCGGGCAGAAAATTCGCACCATAACGCTGCGTCAAATGACTCTTGAGCGTAAAGTCGGTCGGCAGGAAGCGCCACGTCTCGGCATTCCAGTGTACGCCCGCGCCGCCCGCGCCGTTGCCGAGCATAAACGCGCCCCAGCTTCGCACCGGCAGCGCCGTCTGATTGACGTTGTTGCGGAAGGTCACCGACATCTGAGAATTGCGCAGAAACAGCTCATGCTGGATTCGGTAACGCAACTCGTCCTGCATGTAGGAGATCGGAAAGTCGGTCGCGGTGTCGCGCCACGGGCCGCGCTCGATCGCGACCACGTCGAGGCCGGCATCGGTCAGCTCATTGGCCAGAATGGAGCCGGTCCAACCCATGCCGACGATGACGACATCTTTAGAGGGAAGCTTCCGCGCCATGCTGTTTCCTCGGCAGCGCTCGTCGGCGGACGAGCGTCAGGATTTCTGCGCCCAGTTCGGATGGTTGGCGATGCCGACCGGCGGCAGCGTCACGCGCTGGTTATGCTTGTCGATCCAGTTGCGGTAATCGTAATGCGCGCCGGGAAAGCCGATCATTGTCCACGACGCCATGTCCTTGTTGCCGCCGTAGATCGCATCGGCCAGAAAACCGTTCTGTGTGTCGGTCAGTATGAGCTTGAAGAAATCCTTGGCGTCGGCGCCATCGAGCGCCAATGAGCCGTCTTCGAGGCTCTTGATGGTCTCGTCTTTCTGCTCGTCGGAAAGTTCGGCAAAGGCCTTGCCGGCGAATTTGGCGCGGCAGGCGCGATCGAAGGCGGCGAGCGCTTTGCGGTATTGCTGCGCCGGGGTGGCCGGCGATTGCGGGCCTTGCTGTTTGGTGCCCTGCTGGAACGGCCCGGCCATATAATGGCCCTCGGCGCGGCCGTAAGGCCCGGCAAGCTGGCGGTCGATAAAGACGGCGCAGCCGCACTCCTTGCCGCTGGGCGACAAGTCGTCGGCCGGAATAAGCCGCTCGACGAAGGCTTCGACGGTAGCGGCCTCTTGCGCGGTGAAATATTTCCAGCCGCCCGGCGTCACCGGCTCCGGCGGATCGCCGGCGCCGGGTTTCCACGGTATGCCGCCACGGATGACCGCGGCGCGAGCCGCAGCCGAACTCCAGAGCAACCACACGGCGCTTGTGCCGAGCAGCCGTCGCCGAGTCACCTGATACACGGAAGTCTATCCCGGTGAGAGTCGGTCGCCCAACGCCCGACGCGGACACTTGGTTCCCAGCGCGGGGAGAAATTGCGGCGGCGCTAAACCGTCCGAATCGTTCCGGCGATGGCGGCGACCACGAACAAGACGAGTGCGACCAGAAACACGATTTTGGCGATGCCGACCGCGGCGCCGGCGATGCCGCCGAAACCCAAAACCGCGGCGATCAGCGCAATGATCAAAAGCGTAACGACCAGATTAAGCATGGCTTTCCTCCGCCTGGCCGCCACTCGTTGCGGCCGTTTTCCAATTGTCTTCGCGATGAGAAATGCGGGACGAGGGAAAAGTTCCACGACCCCCTTTTGCTGCACTGCCGTGCGCCCGACATTGGCCCGCAGCCGAGGAACCGGAACCAGCCTCGGCGGTTCACAAGGCGAACCGCGGCAATTGGGTGGCAAAAATTCGCATCGCATTCGCCATCTGAAAATTGCCGCCTTCAGTCGCGAACCGAACATTGCCGGGAGATAGAGATCATGGACGACACAACAATCGTCGGCGACAGCGTCGCCGTAATGACTTCGCCGCAAGGCGCCTGGGGCGCAGCTTGGAGCGGCGTGTCGTGGAGCGCGGTCATCGCCGGAACGCTGACCGCGATCGCAGTTTCATTCATCGTCATTTCACTCGGCAGCGGCATTGGAATGGAGCTGGTCTCGCCGTATTCCTATTCATCGTCTGCCTCGGCCGGCACAATGACCGTGATCGGTGCGGTGTGGCTGGTATTCGCCCAGGCCGTCGGTTTTGCGACCGGCGGCTATGTCGCCGGCCGGATCCGCCGTTCGCCGGCTCCCTTGCATACCGATGAAGTGAAATTCCGCGATGGCGCCAATGGGCTCGTCGTTTGGGCCATCGGCGTGGTGATCACGTTCTTTGTTCTGGTCACGGTGGTCGGCAAAATCGGCTCCGCCACGGGCAGCGCGGCGGCGGGCATCGGCTCGACGGCCGTCGGCATGGCCGGGGCCACCGCGCAATCGCCGTCGGTCGACTATTTCAGCGATGCGCTGCTGCGGCCGAATGCGCAAAATGCTGGCAATGGCGCGAACGCTGGCGTAGCCAACGGTGCAGCGGCAGGAACGGCACCCTCCGCCAATGAAGCCAACGGCGCCGCGGCCGGCCAGGCGAACGGTTCAGCGGGCCGTCAGCAGGCCCAGGTCAATCGCATCCTCATCACGTCCTTGAGCCCGAATGGCTTGTCCAACGATGACCGCACTTATCTGGCACAACTGGTCGCGGCGCAGACCGGGGTCAGTCAGGACGAAGCGCAACGCCGGGTCGACGCGGTGACCGCGCAGATGAAGCAGGACGCCACGCAGGCCGCCGAGACGGCGCGCAAAGCGGCTGCTTATCTCTCGTTCTGGACCTTTATGTCGCTTCTGTTCGGCGCCGTCTGTGCCGCGTTAGGCGGGGTCCTCGGCGGCGAGTTGCGTGACGAGTTCGCAACACGGACGGCGGTCGCGACCGCGCCGCGTTAACAGCGGCAATCCTCACTCACAGCGGGCCGGCGCGTCAACGCGCCGGCCTTTTTCTTTTTCCGTCGGACCTTATGAAAAGATGCATCAAAAATCACGCTTACATGCCGCTCACGGTTCCCGGAACGACTACCGCAGGCGGTGGAGCATTACGAAATGACCCGCTATGGCACGCTGATCGCGTGGGCGAAACAGCTCGGCCGCAACGACGTCGTCGCGCTGTTGAACCAGACCCTCGACGAAGAAAGCGACCGACAGGAAGCTGACCTCGATGGCCGAGAGCCAGGTCAACCGCAAGGCGGCTTAACCCGGCCCGGCAGGCATGACAGCAGCGCCGCGCTCGACCCGCGGCGCTGCTGCTCTTTTTACGCGACCCTCTTGAGCCTTGGGCCATTCCCTGTTCTGTTGCGGCCCTCAATTACGTAAGGTGGGCATTGCGCCTGCTTCGTGCGACCGCGTGGGCAAAATCGTCGAGCGCAATGCCCACGCGGCGGACGGGAGTAGTCGATTTTGCCCACCCTACGGGATGGAATTCGCAACAGGTGAGGGACATGCTCAAGTCGACCCGTGAAAAGGCCTCGCACAAGGCCATCAAGCAGGAACTGATCGTCGCCGGCAAAGTGCTGGTGGCGCAGGGCCAGGACGATTTTACCCGCGGCCACATCTCGTTCCGGCTGCCCGACGATCCGGGCCGCTTCTTCATGAAGGCGCACAGCCTCGGGCTCGACGAGATCACGCTTGCCAACATCCTGACCATCGATCTCGACGGCAAGGTCGTTGCCGGCACCGCGCGGCGGCATAGCGAGGTCTTTATTCATTCCGAAATCTTCAAGGCGCGTCCGGACGTCAATTGCGTCATTCACACCCATCCGACCTATTCGATCGCACTGTCGTCGACCGGGCGGCCGCTCAAATGCTACAGCCAGCCCGGCGCGCTGTTCTACGAATCGCTCGGCGCCTATGCCGACACCATCAATCTGATCCGCACCGAGGCAATGGGCGCCGGCGTCGCGCGTGCGCTCGGCAAGGGCAGGGCGGTGCTGCTCAAAAATCACGGCGTCGTCGTCACCGGCGCCAGCATCGCCGAAGCGGTGATCGGCACCATCATGCTGGAGAACGGCGCCATGGTGCAGCTATTGGCCGAAGCCGCCGGCGACGTGGCGCCGGAATTTCCGCGAGCCGATATCGAGAAGCTCAAGCACGACATCAGCCGGCCCGAGCAGTTCCAGATCAATTTCGACTATTTGGCGCGGCGGGTGAAACGCGGCGGGCGCTGATCTATCTGCGCACGGTCACAACCGTCCATACGACCTACGCAGCTCGGTCTTGAGCACCTTGCCGTAATTGTTCTTCGGCAGCGTTTCGAGGAAAACATAGTCGCGCGGCCGTTTGAAGCGCGCGATGGCGTCGAGGCACAGTCTATCCAGCTCCGCCGCGGCCAGCGTGCGTTCCGGGCGCGCCACCACGCAGGCGACGACTTCCTCGCCCCAGTCGGGGTGGGCGCGGCCGATCACCGACACCTCCAGCACGTCGGGGTGCCGCAGCAGCACCTCTTCGACCTCGCGCGGGTAGATGTTGCTGCCGCCCGAGATGATCAGATCCTTGGAACGGTCTTTCAGGGTGAGAAAGCCTTCGCCGTCGAGCGCGCCGACGTCGCCGGTGTGCAGCCAGCCGCCGCGCAGCGTCGCCGCGCTCGCCGGTTCGTCGCGCCAATAGCCCGGCATCACCACGTCGCCCCGCGCCAAAACTTCGCCGATTTCGCCGGTCGGCAGCCCGGCATTCGCGGCATCCGCGGCGTCGGCTATGCGGACCTCGACGTTAACGCGCGGCAGTCCGACCGAGCCCATGACCTCGCGCCAGCGCGCTCGCGACCGATCGGCATGCAGCGCCTTCGACAGGCTGGTGATGGTCATTGGCGCTTCACCCTGGCCGTAGATCTGCGCGAATTTCGGCCCGAGCAGATCCATGGCCTGCAGCAGACTCTCGACATGCATCGGCCCGCCGCCATAGACGATGGTGCGCAAGCCGCGATGATCGGCGCCGGCAAACCCCGCATGATTGACCAGCCGGCTGACCATGGTCGGCGCGGCGAAGAAGCTGACATTGTCATGCGCCGCCAACAGCGCTGCGATCTCGTCGGGATCGAAGCCGCCCGTTTCCGGAACGACATTCTTCGCGCCCATGGCGACAAAGGGGAGCGCGTAAAGTCCGGAGCCGTGCGACAGCGGCGCCGGGTGAATTTTGGCGTCGGCTGCGCCGACCGGCTCGATGTCGGACAGATAAGCCAGCGTCATCGCCATCAGATTGCGGTGCGTCAGCATCGCGCCCTTGGGCCGGCCGGTGGTGCCGCTGGTATAGAACAGCCAGGCGAGATCGTCGGGACGGCGCGGCACGATGGCGATGCCGTCGCCGCGCCCGAGGCGGTCCCATTCGGCGCTGCCGGTGACAACGGTGCGGCAGTGCCGCGCGACGTCGTCGGCGAGGTCGGGGCTCGCCAGGATCAACGACGCTTGCGCATGTCCGACAATGTAGCCGAGCTCGTCGGCGTGCAGCTTGGCGTTCATCGGCACCGCGGCGAGGCCGGCGTGCCAGATCGCAAACAGCGCTTCGAGAAATTCCGGGCGATTGGTCATGGCGATCGCCACCCGGTCGTCCGGCCGGCACAACGCGCGCAGATTGCCGGCGAGGACGCGCGATCGCGCCGCCCATTGCCGATAGCTGGCATAGGGCGCCGCGCCGAACGCGATCGCGGTCCGCTCGCCCGCCGCGCGGCCCCATTTTTCCACCCAGCCGGCGAGATTCATTTGGTATTACCTGCGGGCTTGCCCGTTTCTCCCCATTAGTATGTATTTCATTGAATGGCGACGTCGGAAGCAAGTCCAGGTCGGGTGTCGCAACGCGACCGCCGCCAGACCAATCCCGCGCTGGGCCGCCGCAAGCTGAAACTCGGCACGTTCCAGACCAATCTCGATTCCGGCTGTGTGATGTCGGATCTCGACGGCCGGCTGGAGCTGACCTGGCCCAACACCGTGACCCTGGCGCAGCTCGCCGACGCGATGGACTTCGAGGCGCTGGTGCCGGTGGCGCGCTGGCGCGGCTTCGGCGGCGCGACCGATCCGCAAGGTCCCGGCTTCGAAACCTTCACCTGGGCGGCGGGGATTGCGGGGGCCACCAAAAATTCCGGCGTGATATCGACCTCGCATGTCGCGCTCAATCATCCGATCATCGCCGCCAAGCAATCGACCGTCATCGATCATATTTCCAATGGCCGCTACACGCTCAACGTGGTCAACGGCTGGAATTATCCGGAAATGGAGATGTTCGGCGTCTCGCTCCTCGAGCACGAGGACCGCTATGCCTGCGCCGAGGAATGGCTCACCATCGTCAAGCGGCTATGGACCGAGGATGAGAAATTCGATTTCGACGGCAAGTTTTACCGCATCAAGGGCGGCTAGCTGCAGCCGAAGCCGATCCAGGCGCCCTATCCGGCGATCATGAATGCCGGCTCGTCGGAGCGCGGCCGCCACTTCGCCTGCCGGCACTGCGATCTCGTCTTCACCAATATCCGCAGTCACGACATCGCCACCAATACCGCGCATGTCGCCGCCTATCACACGCTGGCGCGCGAGACTTACGGCCGCGAAGTGAAAGTGTGGAGCAACGCCACCGTGGTGCAGGCCGAGACCGAGAAGGAGGCCCGCGACTTCTATCATTATTATGTGCACGAGAAGGGCGACTGGGCCGCCGCGCGCAACGTCATCGACACCATGGCGGCCGAGATCAACAAGCGCGACTACCCCGAAGAGCGGCGCAACGCCATGGCCGAGATGATGATCTCCGGCTGGGGCGGATTCCCGCTGATCGGCACCAAGGACCAGATCGTCGACGGCCTCGCCACGCTATCGAAAATCGGCCTCGACGGCGTGCTCTTGTCCTGGCCGCGTTACATCGAAGGCATGCGCGAATTCCGCGACGTGACCTATCCGCTTGTCACGCAGGCGGGGTTGCGGGATCCGGTGTGACGGCGGCCGGTTACCAGGTATCTGGCGGTGCGCAAGGACCGGATCCCGTGCATATGTTGCTGCAAAATGGGGCATGAGTCGGGGAACAGCCGCCTCCACCGCCCCCGGGCACCATGTTGTAAAGTGCCGTATGAGCGTCGGTGACGCGATGATGCTTGGTCGCGGCCGATGCCGAGAGTGCGGTGCTAAGAATTATTGCAGCGGAAAGCGCTAGTTTCGTCTTCCGGAACATTTTCGTGTCTCGCTGTTGAGATTTGCGACATAACTCGAAATTGGTTGGCGTAGCCGGCCAACACAAGAACCAGACCGCAAACCGTCTCGTTTATTCCGCGTGTCAAATTAAGTTGATGTGCGCCGCTAAGTTAAGTCAAATCGCGCCGTATCGGCCGACAGGCCAACCTGAGCCCCGCATATTCAAACCCGCCAGGCTTTGACCGCTCGCACCATGGTCCAGATGAGCCGGTCAAGGTCGACGCCCATATTGGCTGTCCGGGTGTTGGTGAAGGCCGCCCAGCAGAAGCCAGTATGCGTGCGCACCGCGAGCGTCTCGGTGCCGGGCAAGTTGCCGTTGTGCCACCAATTGTTGGCGGCATTGACCTCCCATCCCTTGGCGTAGTGCGGATTGGCTGCGGAAGGCGTGGTCATGATTTCAAGCGTCTGCGGTTGAAGAATATTGGGCGGCGCGGCAAAGCCGTCGACATGCATGAAAAATTGCACGAGATCGGCCGGCCGCGCGATCCAGCCGCCATGCGAGTCCATCCGCGTGACGTTCATATCGTATGGATTGTCGCGGCCCTGGCCGTAGTATTTCACCTCGCGCGGCCGCCGTTGGGCAAGCGTATTGCCGGCGATCGTCATGTCGGTGACGCCGCAGCGCTCCAGCACCGCGGCTTGCACATAGTCGGCATAAGGCTGGCGTGTGATTTTCTCGATCACGCGCCCGAGCACGCAATAGCCGAAGTTGGAGTAGGCATAATTCTCGCCCGGCGGATGATCCAGCGGCCGGGTGCGCAGCGTAAACGCGATCAGCTCGTGCTGGCTCATTTGCGGATTGTGAAACATCGGGTCGCGGCCATCGTTGTTGGGCCAGCCGCCGGCGGTGTGCGTGAGCAGATGTTCAATCGTGATGTCTTCGATCCCGGCATTGAACGGCGGCTTGCCGTAATCGAGCCCGGTGATGGAACCCTGGCCGAACACTTTGTCGGAGAGCTTGATACGGCCGGCTTCGACGAGCGAGAAGATGGCGACCGAGGTCAGCGTCTTGGTCACGCTCGCGATACGAAACAAATTCTCCGGCGTCGCCGCCACGCGATTGTCCCGGTCGGCGACGCCGAACGCGCCCTGATAAACCATCGTGCCCCTGAACCGATGGCGATCGAAAGCGCCGGCACGTCATATTTCTGCATGAAGGCGCCGGCGAGCGCCGCCATCGCCGCGGCCTCGGCCGCCGCCGGTTGCGCAACGCCATTGGCCGGTTGGGCGCGGGCGGTCAACGGCCAAGCCGCCGCGGAAGTGCCAAGCAACGCGAGAAACTCCCGGCGCCTCATGGGATGCCGCTGTGCGAGGATCAAAGTCGCTTTATCCTAGCCTGTTGGTCGTATCGGACATGACAAAGGTTTTGGCCGCCCGATCGCAAATCGCTCATTTCAGGATGTGTACCCAGAACCGGTGCCCCGATGTCTGCTTTCGAGGGGTTGATCGGACATCCCCAAACCGGGACCGGATGTCCGGTAATGACCGATGCTGTCGAAAAAGGCTTGAGATTCATGATGGGTCGGGGGAGCGGCGATCAAGCGAGCCTTTTTTATGAGTTTCGACTCGACGACCGGGTCCCAAAGAACCACCTGCTCAGACGCATCAATATATTCGTGACGTCGGCGCTCGCGGATGT
>JBAQAB010000138.1:0-4203 GCA_049285535.1 Xanthobacteraceae bacterium | reverse complement strand
GGGGAGCGGAGCAACGAGCCGGCTGACACGCCCTAAAATTTGGGTCCGCGTCGACTGCGGCAAGCGTTGCCACAGCCGCCGCAAGGGATGGCGGCGCGGCGGCTTGCGCCCGGCGTCGTCGCGCTCGGGCGCGGCCGGCATTGCTCCGACACGCGCGGAATGGGGCAATGGCTGCAAAGGCGCGTGCATCGCTGATCCCTATGGCGAACAAGGAGAAATCACCGCAAACTGTAGCGATGTGGTGCTAACGAAATGGTAAATTGAGCCGTGTAATGCGGCGCTTCGCGGCGGTTCCGTCGGGCATCGCTGCAGCGGGCGTGAATGAGGCCTTAAAGTCCGGTCTGAACGGCGGCGTGGACCGGCCGATGCGGCGGTGCGTTCCACTGGTCGATCAGGCGCAAATATTGCTCCGCCATTACTTCGAAGCCGTAAGCCGGCGACAGCCGCGCCAGCTCGCTGCCGATCTCTTTGCGCAGTTCTTGGTCGGCCAGTATGTCCCGGATGCGCGCGATCCAGGCGGCTTGATCGCCCTCCGGCAGCAGAAGCTGCGCGGTCAGAAGCGGCGAGGCGGCAAACATTTCGCGAAACGAGGGAATATCGGTGCAAAGCGCCGGCATCCCGGCATGGATCGCCTCGATGCAGGCGAGGCTCAAGCCTTCGTAGCGCGACGGGAACAGCGCCAGGTCGATTGCCGAATAAAACAAGCCGATCCGGCCGTGCGCGATTGCGGGAACGATGTGGACCCGGTCCGCCAGTCCCGCGGCCTCGATCCGCAATTTCAGCGCGGCTTCATCGGGACCGATGCCGAGCAGAACCAGGGTGGCTTCCGGCATCCGCTGGGTCAGCTCGAGGCTGAAACTTTGGTTCTTCTGATGGCTCAACCGGCCGATCTGGCCGAGGAGGAGACCATCGGCCGGCAAGCTGAGCGCAGCGCGGGCTTCCGCGCGCGAAAATGCTTGCGGAACGTCGTGGCCGTTGACGACCACCGCCATGTCGTCGCGGCCATAGGTCTCGACGACGCTATGCGCGCAGCCAACCATTTGCGTATAGAGGCCAAGCCAATGAACGATGTCGTCCAGCGCCATCAGCGAGGGCGTCACGAAGGCGCGCGGGCCGTGATAGGTGGGGACGCGGTCGCGAATGCCGGCGATGCGGCCGGCCACGCCGACCAGCAGATTCGAATACGGCTGCAGGCCGAACAGCACATCAGGTTTGCTCTGGCGCAACGCGGCGACGACGCGGAAGAACAGCGACATCAGCAGCACCGGCGAATGCGAGCGCTTTGCCGTCACGAAAACGCGCGCTCCGGCCGGCAGATCGCCGTCCGCCCCGAACAGGTACCATTCCTCGACGTGGTGGCCGCGCGCACGCATCGCCTTGGCGAGATTGCTCGCCAGGATCGAAGTCCCGCCATTGTCATGCGCCGTGCCGAGAAAAACAATCGACCGCGGGTGGCGCGATAGCTGAGCCGTCACGTAGGTTTTTCCGCGCTTTACGGGGATGGTTGCATGCGCCCGTTAATAGATTGTTCTGATCCGGCAAAGCCCGGACCGGCGCGCCACGCGGCCTTTTGATTGGCCACCATCAGCCCCCAGATGAGCCCGATCATGAGAAAAAAGTGGCGCCAATGGTCGGTGTCGACGATCATGCCCTCGACGAGCTCGCCGACGAAGACCGCATAGGCGGCGATGAGATAATGTTGCCACGGCGATCGCACCAAGACGGCGCGAAGTCCGATCATCAGCGTTGCCGCGACCAGCGTCAGATAGGTCGCACCGCCGAGCCAGCCGTAGACCAGAAAGCCTTGCATATAGACGTTGTGCTGCTGCAGCCCGTAGGTGTTGGCAAAGGCGAAGGGTCCCATGCCGTTCGGGTGATCGAGGATGACGCTCAGTGCCAATTTTTGCTCGGTGAAACGGCCGCCCGGCCCGACGTCATAAGGCTGAATGACTTTCGCGCGCTCCACGAAGAGGTCATGGATGGAGTCGATCGACAGAAAGGCGACCACCAGCGCCGCCATTACGACCATGGCGACGATGCCGAGCAATACCATGCGCGAGCGCATGCGCGGCTCGGGCGTGACCACGATGAGGATCATGAAGCAGACACTCGCCGAAACCACGAAATGGACCCAGGCGCCGCGCGAGAAGCTCAGCAACAGGCCTCCCAACAGAGCCACCATGACCGTGAGGTCAAAAAGCCTGATGCCCCGCGTCATCAACCCGATCATCAGCATCAGCAGCGGAAAGATCAGGAACGGGCCGTAGACATTCGGATCCTTGAACGTCGCGCTGACGCGCACGCCGTCCAAAAAGATGTCGGCGCCCGGCAACAGATGGAAAAATCCGATATAGCCGGCCATGGTCGCCAGCATGGCCGCCAACAGATAGGCGCGCCGCAAAATCCGCAGCCGCACCGCATCGCCTTCGCTGAACAAGCAGGCGAACAAGATGGCGGCGCAACCGAGATAGACCGAGGTCCCGAAATACTGGACCGCCTTTTCGTCATCGCCGACCTGGATCACCGACATGGCGCCTCCGACCAGCCAGACGATCGTCAATACCAATAGCGGCGTGAGCCTGCGATCGAACGGCACGCGAGCGGTGACGCAGGCGACCAAGAGCACGAACATCATCACGTCGTGCGGCGACGGCTCGATGAAGGCGATCGAGCTCAGCAGCACGGTGATGAACAGCACGAAATTGAGCAGCCGCTCGGCGAAAGCCGCGTAGCTGCCGGTATATTCGCCGGCAAGCGCGACGGCCGGGCTACGGGCGGCCATCAATAGGCGCCTTCGCCGCGAATGAGCGCGAACGGCGTGCGCAGCACGATGTAAAGGTCGAACAGGATCGACCAGTTCTCGATGTAATAGAGATCGTGCTCGACGCGCCGAAGGATCTTTTCGCGGCTGTCGGTTTCGCCGCGCCAGCCGTTGACCTGCGCCCAGCCGGTGATGCCCGGCTTGACGCGGTGCCGCGCGAAATAGCCGTCGACCGCTTCGTCGTAAAGATGCTCGGCGGCCTTGGCCTGGATGGCGTGCGGCCGCGGCCCGACCAGCGACATGTTCCCCGTGAACACGACATTGATCAGTTGCGGCAGTTCATCGAGGCTGGTCTTGCGAATGAACCGGCCGACGCGGGTGACGCGCGGATCGCCCTTGGTCACGAGCTTGCTGGCGTTAGCGTCAGTCGCTTCCGCATACATGGAGCGGAACTTGTAGATTTCGACGAATTTGTTGTTGTAGCCGTAGCGCCGCTGCTTGAAGAAGACCGGTCCTTTGCTGTCGAGCTTGATGGCAATTGCGATCAAAAGCATGATCGGCGCAACGCAAATCAACACCAGCGAGCCGATGATCTTGTCGAACAGCCACTTCATCACGACGTCCCAATCGGCGATCGGGCGATCGAAAATATCGAGCACCGGGACGTGGCCGATATAGGAATAGGCGCGAGGCCGAAAACGCAATTTGTTGCTGTGAGCGGCGAGCCGGATGTCGACCGGCAGCACCCACAATTTTTTCAGCATTTGCAGGATGCGGCCTTCCGCAGAGATCGGCAGCGAAAAAATGACGAGATCGACGCGGGTGTGGCGGGCGAACTCGACGAGATCGTCGACGGTGCCGAGCTTTGGCACGGCATTGACGTTCGTCGCGGTGCGGTCGTCGCCGCGATCGTCGAATGTTCCGACGACGCGCACGTCGGAATCGCGTTGCGCCGCGAGTGCCGCGATCAGCGCATCGCCGCTATTGCCCGCGCCGACCACGACGGTGCGACGATCGAGGCGGCCCTGCCGCGTCCAGCGGCGCACCAGAAGGAACAGGGCGCGCCGAAACCCGATGAGCGCAACCAGTCCGACCACATAAAAGCTGCCGAGCCAGACCCGGGAAAATTGATCGCCGGTCTTGGTGAAGTACGACATGGCGATGGTGAGCAGAAATACCACCGACCATGCCGACGCGAGCCGCATATATTGCTTTTCGTGGCCGCGAAAGGCCTGGACCTGATAGATGTCGGCCGTCTGGAACGCCAATAGCGAAAGCAGCGAGATCCCGGCGATGGCGCCGATATAATAGCGGGCGGAATCGGCGAGTGGCGGGACCGACCAGAAATACAGCGCAAATCCGATCGCCGCCACCAGCGCGATCTCGATCACGCGGACGATGCCGGCGACAACGATCGGCGAATACGCGTCTTTGAATCGCTG
>JBAQAB010000137.1:0-15387 GCA_049285535.1 Xanthobacteraceae bacterium | reverse complement strand
TCGGCGAGATGGCTGAAGGGCAAATACGCTGACTGTTTTGGTCAGAGCGAGATTCGGTTTCCCGTCTCTCTTCTTCGCTTCCGCATCGATGTAACGCGATTGCGAAGCTTGCACCTCCGTCCCGCCGACGCCCCCTGCCGTCCACCGGAACCGGCCCGCCTCGGAGCAGATCGTCGATCCCTCCTCGGCGTCGGCCGGCCCGTGTGACGCGATCTCCGACTAGATGAAGTCGAAGACCGATTGCAGCGTCAGTTACTTCTTCTTCCGACGCTTTGCCGGTTTCTTCGCCTTAGCTTTCGCTTTTCTCTTCTTCGCCATTGCTGCCCTCCTAGCTTTGAGTGGATGGCGATATCGGTCAGTGCAGTCGCGAATCGATCCGCACTACATCCCGATTACTACACAGGAAAAAAAATAACAGTGACTCCACTTAATTTTGTGTATAGACGCCGCCGCCCGACGCTGTGCGCGCGACACTTCGTGCAAGCAGCCGTGCGATCGCGCGGAAAATTATTTTACTCGCTCGGTTTCTCGAACAATTTTCCTTATGGTGCAGAAATGCCGATGGAATTTGGGTTTTTGCAACGTCACTGATTTTGATCTGGCGCCGCCGACGCACCGGATCGCCGCTCGCATAGGCGCGTTTACCGTCGCGACGAAAGCCGACGTGACCCGCTCTCGCGCTGTGAAAAAAATTATGCACCGCACGGCTTTACGGGCGCATTTGCGGCTCCCACCGAGCGCAAAACGTGCGAATCAGTGCCAAGCGATTCGCGGAAGGGACGTTTTAGGGGACGCATTCGACGCGCGGCGGTGGCGGCGCGCAGAAGATTTCCGATTTCGATTCCGAATTAGCGGTCGGCTCCAATCGGCGGGCGCCAATGTCGCGGCGCGGCGACGTCGCGCCTAGAGATCGAACTTCTTCTTGAGCAGATCGTTGACGGCCTGCGGGTTGGCCTTGCCGCCCGACGCCTTCATCACCTGGCCGACGAACCAGCCGATCGCTTTCGGGTTCGATTTGGCATCGGCGACCTTGTCGGGGTTTCTACCGACGATGTCGTCGACGATCTTCTCGATCGCTCCGAGATCGGTCACCTGTTTCAAGCCGCGCGCTTCGACGATCGTCCGCGGATCGCCGCCTTCGGTCCAGACGATCTCGAACACGTCCTTGGCGATCTTGCCCGAGATCGTGCCGTCGCCGATGAGGCCGAGAATGACGCCGAGCCGTTCGGCCGAGACCGGCGCGGCGATTATGTCCACACCTTCCTTATTGAGCCGGCCGAACAATTCGTTGATCACCCAATTGGCGGCGAGTTTCGGATCGCGGCGCGACCCCGCGCCGCCGCTTGCAACGACGGTCTCGAAATAGTCCGCCATGTCACGCTCGGCGACGAGCACATCGGCGTCGTAAGCCGATAGCGCATAGTCGCGCACGAAGCGGGCCTTCTTCTCGTCCGGCAGTTCCGGCAAGCTCTTCTGCAGATCGGCAACGAGCGACGGCGAGAGCTCCAGCGGTAAGAGATCGGGATCGGGAAAGTAGCGGTAATCATGCGCCTCCTCTTTGCTGCGCATCGACCGCGTCTCGCCCTTGTCCGGGTCGAATAGCCGCGTCTCCTGATCGATCTTGCCGCCATCTTCGACGATGTCGATCTGACGGCGCGACTCGTGCTCGATGGCTTGGCCGATGAAGCGGATGGAATTGACGTTCTTGATCTCGCAACGGGTGCCGAGCGGCGCGCCGGGCTTGCGCACCGAGACATTGACGTCGGCGCGCAGACTGCCCTTTTCCATGTCGCCGTCGCAGGTGCCCAGATAGCGCAGCACGCTGCGCAGCTTGGCGAGAAAGGCTTTGGCCTCGTCGGCTGAGCGCAGATCGGGCTTGGTCACGATCTCCATCAGCGCCACACCAGAGCGGTTGAGATCGACGAGCGACATATTGGGGTGCTGCTCGTGCAGCAATTTGCCGGCATCCTGTTCCAAATGCAGGCGCTCGATGCCGACCCGGACCGCCTCGCCGTTGGGCATGTCGACCGTGACCTCACCCTCGCCCACGATCGGCTGCTTGTATTGGCTGATCTGATAGCCCTGCGGCAGGTCCGGATAAAAATAGTTTTTCCGGTCGAATACGGACTTCAGGTTGATCTTGGCTTTGAGCCCGAGGCCGGTGCGCACCGCTTGGCGCACGCATTCGGCATTGACCACCGGCAACATGCCCGGCATGGCTGCGTCGACCAGCGAGACATGGGCATTGGCCTCGCCGCCGAACGCCGTCGAAGCGCCCGAGAACAATTTCGCCTGCGAAGTGACCTGGGCATGCACTTCCATGCCGATGACCACTTCCCAGTCGCCGGTTATGCCTTTGATCAGCTTCGATTTCTTGGCCGGTACGTCCATCGCGTCCGCGCGCCGTTTCCGCTCTCGTTGCCAAACCGGTTACGCGCTTCCGCAAGGCACAGCAAGACCCGCCCCGCCGGCGGCGGAACGGGTTTAAAACCGCTCAGCGAGACGAGCAGCGGATCAGCCGCCGCACTTCGGCGTGCAGAAGCCCGTATAGCACGGCAACATCGGCGTGAGCGTACCGTTCACGCAAAGCTGCTGGCTGCACCACTGCGTCTGCGGGTTGCAGTTGAACGAGCACACCGTGTTGGCGGCGACGAAGTGCTTCTTGTCGACCGCGCAGGCGCCGGGCGGCGCCTTCATCACCTTGGCCGAGGCCACCGACGGCAGCGCCACGACGCCCGCCAGCAACGCGATCTTCACGAATGACATCAAACGCATGGTATCCCCCAATCCGACGCCCGATATTATCTTACATCGCCGGAACCGACGTGCAAGGGATTGTGCGAGGGATCGTACAAGGCATCGCGGTTAGCAATTCGCCTTGCTAGGATATCCGGACAACAACAAAGCGCCGTGGAGGATGAGATGGACGCCGTCGCCGAGAAGGATCGCCTGGTCGCCGAACTGCCGGAGCCCCGCGCGCGGATCGGCCTGATCATCCCGTCGGTCAACCGCATGACCGAGCCGCAGTTCAACCATTATGCGCCCGACGGCCTCGGCGTTTTGGTGGCGCGCGGGCGCGTCGCCGGCCAGCCGAACAGAACCGTTGCCGAGCTGACCGACGAGATCGCGCACGCCGCCGGCACGCTGGCCGACGCCGGACCCGACCTTATCGTCTTTCATTGCACCCACACGTCGATGAAGGAAGGCGCCGACGGCGAGGCGCGCATTATCGACTTGATCCGGCGCACCACCGGCATCGAGGCGCTCTCCACCTCGAGCCTGGTCAAGGACGCGCTTCGCGCACTCGGGCTCAAGAAACTCGTGGTTCTGAGCCCTTATATGTCGAACGCCGGCATCATCGACTATCTCGCCGCGGCCGGCTTTACCGTCGTCAAAGACGTGGCCCTCAAATGCAAGACTCCGGCCGATTTCGAGAGGGTGACGCCGCAGCGCTGGCTGGAGCTAGCACAGGAAAACGACACGCCCGAGGCGGAGGGCATATTCTTAAGCTGCACCAATACGACGCAGATCGAGGCGGTAGCGGCGATCGAAAAGGCGCTGGGCAAGCCTGTGGTCAACAGCAATCAGGCGGTGCTGTGGGGCTGCCTGAAGCGGCTCAAGGACAAGCTCGGCGACAATAGGGCGCTGCCGGAAAATCTCGGGCGGCTGATGGACGAACTCGACGCCTGACATTCGGCAAAATCACGCTGTCATGCCCTGACCGCGCCGCCGCAGCCAGCCGGATTGAAGGTACGCTGCTTCGTCGGCGGATTGTGGATGAGTTCCGCCACCGGCCGGATCGGGCGCGGCGAGAAATTGCCGCCGCAGTTCGGGCAGACGCATTTGAGCCGGCTATCGACGCAATCGCGGCAGAACGTGCATTCGAACGTACAAATCATCGCGTCGGTAGCCGCCGGTGGCAAATCTTTGTCGCAGCATTCGCAACTTGGGCGCAATTCGAGCATGCGTCTCCTCCGTTCCAAAGCTTAGGCGCTGTGCGCCTGTGTGGCTCGGTCGGCCGCGCGATTGCGTCGCCGTCCGGCAGCACTACCGGGCCATGCCGCCACAACAGCAAGAACAAGCAGCGGCAGGCAGGCGAGATTGACCGCTTGCCAGCCGTAAGACGCCATCAACGCACCGGCTGAAAACGAGGCCGCGAGATTGGCGCTGTAGACCAGCAGCGAATTCAATCCCTGCGCTCTGTTTTTGCCGGATGCTGGATAGGTGTCGGCGAGCAACAGCGTGCCGCCATTGAACAAGAAATTCCAGCCGATGCCCGAGAGCCCAAGCTCGACCATGTAGACCGGCAGCGTCTGATCCGGCAGCAGCGTCAAGAAACAGCCGACGCCGCTGGCGATAACGCCGAGCGCGACCAGCCCGCGGAATCCAACGCGCGCCACCAAAGCCGGATTGAAAAAGGACGGCAGATACATCAGCGCAAAATGAACCTGCAGCACGGTCGATGACACCGGCAGCGAGTAGCCGCACAGTTGCAGCGACAACGGCGCGGCATTCATGGTCAGCGTCATGACCGCGAAGCCGGCCGCACAAATGATGCTCGCTTTAGCGAAGCCGGCATTGAACGCGAACGCCGGCGCAAGCGAAGCGGCTGGCGTGCCGGCGGTGTCACGCCCCAGATCGCCCGAGAGCAGGATCTGTGATGCCGCGAGACAGATGCAAACGACGCTCAATACGGCAAAGGCGCTGACATAGGGTGCCGCGGCGACGAGGTTGGCGAGATTGCCGCCGAAAAACGGCCCCGCAATGCCGCCGACGACGCCGCCGCCGGTCACGATCGCTACCGCCGTGGTTCGCGCTCGCGGGTCCCGCGCCGCTGCATCGATGGCGGCGAAGCGATAGTACTGACCGAACGCGCTGAATATCCCGAGCACGAAAGCTCCGGCAATCAGCAGCGCGAAACTCGCAATCAGCAAAGCGGCGGCGCAAATCGCGCCGCCGAGCACGCCGACCCCGGCCTTGAACATGAAACCGCCGCGGCGGCCGAGCCGGCCCATCAGCGTGGACGCCGGATAGATCATCAACAGCGTGCCGAGGACGGTCGCGGTTACCGGCACTGTGGCAAGCGATGGCGCCGGGGCGAGATAAGCGCCCGACAGGCTGGAGACCGACGTCAATAGCGAGACCACGGTGCTGGTCAGGGCCTGTCCGACGGACAATATGATGACGTCCCGGCTGGGCATTGGCATGGCAAAAACGTCTCCCCTGGAGAAGCGCATTGTCACGGCCGGCTGGCTATGGCAGCAATGTCATAATACCTGTTATTTTCTGCCAAACCCGTCGCGAGGCGGTCCATGCCCAAGACAACCGGTAAGACAAAGCACCAGTCCACCGACCGCCCTCGTTTGGTGGCGGTGCTGGCCTTCGAGGGTGCGCAACTCCTCGACGTCGCTGGGCCGGTGCAGGCTTTCGCCAGCGCCAATGAAATCGCGCAAGAGACCGGCGGCGCCCCCTACCGCATGGTCGTGGTGTCGCGCCGCGGCGGTCCGGTCACGACGACCTCGGGACTGCCGCTTGTCACCCAGCCGATGGCACGGGCGATCGGCAAATCGCAGATCGACACGCTGATCGTACCGGGCGGCGCGGGCATACATGACACGCTCAGGGACGGACCGACTGTCGCTTGGGTCCGCCGCCAAGCTTTGTCAGTCCGCCGCATTGCTTCGGTATGCACCGGCGCCTTCCTCTTGGCGGAAGCGGGCCTCCTCACCGGGCGTCGCGCCACGACGCATTGGAAGTCGCACGCCCGTCTGGCGCAGCAATATCCGGAGGTTGAGGTCGATCCCGATCCGATTTATATCCGCGACGGACGAATTTGGACCTCGGCCGGCATCACCGCCGGGATCGATCTCAGCCTCGCTTTGATCCAGGAGGATCTCGGACGCAAAGTCGCCATGCAGGTAGCGCGGCATCTGGTCGTCTTTCTCAATCGCCCGGGCGGACAATCGCAGTTTTCCGCGCCGCTCCAAGCCCAGACCGCGGCCGCGGCCGCGGCCGGCAACGCGCCCAACCGCTTCGCGCCGCTGCACGACTGGATCGCCGAAAATGTCGCCGGCGATCTGCGCGTCGAGCGGCTCGCCGAACAAGCCGGCATGAGCCCGCGCACCTTCGCCCGGGTTTACACGGCGAAGATCGGAGTGACGCCGGCCCGCATGGTCGAAAAAATCCGCATCGAGGCCGTCCGCCGTAATCTCGAAGAATCCGATATGCCGATCAAGCAAATCGCAGCCCGCTGCGGCTTCGGCCAGGAAGAACGACTGCGCCGCGCCTTCGGGCGCCAAGTCGGCACGACGCCGGCGGAATACCGCCGGCGGTTTTAAAGCGCGCCCTCATCTCACAGTATAGCCAGTTCCGTCTCTGCCTTGTGATGTTGGGGGGTAAAAGGATGCCTTGGAGTATGTCTAAGGTTTTGCTAGCCTTAGAGTCCGCCGCAACGTAATTGCGTCGTTTTTGACCTGTCACCCACTCTGAGGAGAGCCCGGTGATCACGATCGAAGTCAACGGAACGTCCAAACAAATCGATATCGAGCCCGATACGCCGCTGCTTTGGGTGCTGCGCGACGTGGTCGGCCTGACCGGCACCAAATTCGGCTGCGGCATCGCGCAATGCGGCGCCTGTACGGTGCATGTCGATGGCAAGCCGATGCGCTCCTGCTCGGTGCCGATCGGCGCCGTCAACGGCGCAAAGGTCACCACCATCGAAGGCCTCTCCCCGGACAATAGCCATCCGGTGCAGCGCGCCTGGATTGCGGAAGACGTTCCGCAGTGCGGCTACTGCCAATCGGGGCAGATCATGGCCACGGTCGCGTTCCTGAAAGAGTTTCCCAGTCCGACCGATGCCGATATCGACGCCAATATCACCAATATCTGCCGCTGTGGCACTTATGAACGTCTGCGCCGCGCCATTCATCGCGCCGCCGACGCGATGAAAGCTTAAGGGAGGCCGCGATGCATGGAAGCCGCGTCGCTTCAACTCTCAGCCGCCGTCACTTCATCCTCACCGCCGCCACCGCCGCCGGCGGCTTCATGATCGGCATCGGCGCGGCGCCGGGCCGCGCCCGCGCTGCAACTGTTCCTGCGTAGCCCTGGAACGACGACAACGCCACTGCGGCCAACGAAATCGACGCCTGGATCGCCATCGATCCCGACGATTCCATCCTGATCCGCTATCAACGCTCGGAGATGGGCCAAGGCAGCATGACCGCGCTGCCGATGATGATCGCCGAGGAACTGCAGTGCGACTGGTCGAAAGTGCGCATCGAATATGCCTCGCCCAACCGCAATCTGCGGGAGAACAAGGTCTACGGTCCGATGTTCTCGCACGGCAGCATGTCGGTGCGGTTGTCGCAGAAGAAGATGCAGCAGGTCGGCGCCAGCGCGCGCGAGCGCCTGATTGCCGCCGCCGCGGCGCGCTGGAGCGTTCCGGCAGCGGAGTGCTCGGCAGCGCAGAGCGTGGTGACGCATAAGGCTTCGGGCCAAACCCTACGCTTCGGCGAACTCGCCGCCGACGCGGCGAAGGTGACGCTCACGGCCGAGCCGGCGATCAAGACCCCGGCTCAATTCACCTTCATCCCGCGGCCGATGCCGCGCGTCGACGTGGTGCACAAGACGGACGGCTCGGCCAAATTCGGCATCGACGCGCAAGTTCCAGGCATGGTTTTCGCCGCGATCACGGCGTGTCCCGTCCCCGGCGGCAAGCTCAAGAGTGTCGATGACTCCGTGCTCAACGGCGCGCCCGGCGTGCTCAAGGTGGTCAAGCTCGACAATGCCGTGGCGGTCGTTGCCAGCGATACATATTGGCGCGCCAAGCGGGCATTGTCCCGGCTGCAACCGGAGTGGGACGTCGGTGAGGCCGGCAAGGTGGACAGCGATAAGCTTTCACAAATGTATCGCGCCGCGCTCAGCGATCCCATGATGACCGCGCGCAACGACGGCAATGTCGATCAGGCCTTGTCGAGCGGAGCCAAGACCTTCGAGGCCATCTACGAGACACCCTATCTGTCGCATTCGCCGATGGAGCCGATGAACGCGACGGTGAATCTGCAGCCCGACCGGCTCGATGTTTGGGTCGGAACGCAGGCGGCCGACGAGGCGCTTGAAGCGGCGGCGAAGGCATCCGGCCTGAAACCGGAGCAGGTCTATGTCCACAACGGCTTCGTTGGCGGCGGCTTCGGCCGCCGCGACGCCAACGATGAGGTCAAGCAAGCCATCGCCATCGCCAAAGCGGTGCAGCGCCCAGTCAAGCTTGTCTGGACGCGCGAAGAGGACACCCGCCAGGACAAGTTCCGGCCGCACGCGGTGGTCGCTTTCAAGGCCGCCACCGGTGCTGATGGAATTCCGACCGCATGGTCGATGCGCGTCGTGACCTCCTCGATTCTCGCATCGGTCGGCGTTCATCTTCCGGCGGGGAAGATCGAACCACAAACCGTCGCCGGTTTGGCCGATAACGGCTACAACGTGCCGAACACGCGCGTGGAGTCGCTGGTCAAGAACACGCACTTGCCGGTGTGGTTCTGGCGCGCGCCCGGCGTGAACCAGCATGTCTTCGCCATCGAAAGCTTCCTCGACGAGATGGCGGCGGCAGGCGGTATCGATCCTTATCAGATGCGGCGCAAACTCCTCGAAGGCAAACCGGACTGGCTCAAAGTCTTGGATACTGCCGCCGAGAAGGGCGATTGGGGCAAGCCGCTGCCGAAAGGCAGTGGGCGCGGCATCGCCATCTGCACGGATTGCGATAGCCTCTGCGCAGAAGTCGCCGAAGTCACGGTCAAGCCGGACGGCCAGGTGAAAGTCGATCGCGTCACCGTCGCGCTCGATACCCGTTACATGGTCAATCCGCTGACCATTGCCGAACAGGCTGAAGGCAGCGTGATCTTCGGACTGAGCGCGGCGCTCTACGGCAAGATCACCATCAAGGACGGCGCTGCGGTGCAGGGCAATTTCGACACCTACCGCATGGTGCGCCTTGCAGAGGCGCCGAAAATCGATGTCCATCTGATGCCGAGCGGCGGCAAAATTTGGGGCGGCGCGGGCGAGCCTGCAACCCCGCCGATCGCCGCCGCCGTGGCGAATGCGATCTTTGCCGCAACGGGCAAACGCATTCGTACGCTGCCGGTCATCGATAACGATCTCTCTGGATCGGTATAGCCGGCATACCTCACAATCCACGCCTGAGGCGGTTCGAAGGCCGCCTCGGGCCAATCAACAAAAGTCGGGGGCGACGCCTGCTGGGGAGGCTTGGGGAGTGACGACAATCTCAAGGATAGTCTTCTGCGGGCTGCTTTTGCTGTTCGCAGGCGGGACGTCGCGCGCGGACGAAAACGTCAATCCGCCAAGCAATCCCGGCGAATACTTGGCGCGGGCCGGCGATTGCGTTGCCTGCCACTCGGTCCCCGGCGGTAAGGCGTTCGCCGGCGGCCTCAAGATGGGCTCGCCGCTCGGCGCCATTTACTCGACCAACATCACGCCCGATCCCGAGACCGGCATCGGCGGCTACAGCCTTGAGGATTTCGCTCGAGCGGTACGCCAAGGCATCGCCAAGGACGGCCACCGGCTCTATCCGGCAATGCCTTACCCGTCTTACGCCAAGCTCACCGATGCCGACGTGGCGGCGCTCTACGATTTTTTCATGAAGCAGGTGCCGGCGGTCCATCAGGCGAATAAGCCCGACGAGATCCCGACCTATCTCAGCTTCCGCTGGCCGCTCGCGATCTGGAATCTCGTTTTCACGACAAGCGGCAGCTATGTCGCCAAGACCGACCATAGCGCCGCGTGGAATCGCGGCGCCTATCTGGTGCAGGGTCTCGGCCATTGCGGCGCCTGCCACACCCCGCGCGGCATCGCTTGGCAGGAAAAGGCGCTCGACGACAGCAGCGCGGATTATCTCTCCGGAGCGGAGCTGGACGCCTGGTATGCGCCGGACCTGCGCGGCGACATGCGCACCGGTCTCGGTACGTGGTCGAAGGACGATATCGCCGCGTTTCTCAAGAACGGCCACAACCGCGTCGATACGGCATTCGGCTCGATGATCGATGTCGTCAACAACTCGACGCCTTACCTGTCGGACGGCGACATCGACGCCATCGCGGATTATCTGAAATCGCTACCGGCGACATCGACGCAGCCGGCTGTCGCCTATGACGACGCAACGACGGCGGCGCTGCGCAGCGGCCATGAATCGCAGCCGGGCGCCGCGGTTTACACCGGCACTTGCGCGAACTGTCATGGGCTCGATGCCAAGGGCTTCACGCCGTATATACCGGCGCTTGCCGGCAATCCGATCGTGCTGGACGACGATCCGTCTTCGCTCATCAACTTGGTGCTGAACGGCTCGAATCCCCTCGTCGTCAAGGGCACACCCGACGCCTACCGCATGCCGCAATTCCGGCTGCAGTTTTCCGATCAGGATATTGCCGACGTTGTCACCTTCATCCGCAACGGCTGGGGCAATCAGGCGCCGGCGGTCACGGCCCAGCAAGTCGCCAAACTACGCAAGTCGACCGATCCCACCAGCGATCAGGTCATCATCCTGAAAATGCGTTAGCTGTTCAGCTAGAGCCTAGTCGGTTTTTTTTGGTACCAAAAACGGGCTCTAGCTTTTCGATTGAGCATGATTTTCCGAAAGCCGGTATTCACTTTTCGGGTTCGTGCTATAGGGTGCCCGCGCGCTTACACGGGAATTACTTGCCCTCGCGCCAGATGCCGAGCGCTTCCTGCGCCGGGCGGTCGGAGATCGAGAACAGCACCGACTCTTTTTCCGCGTTATGCGCGTAACGCTTCCAGGACGGCACCACGAAGACGTCCTGCGGACCCCATTCCAAAACCTTGCCGTCGACCGTGGTCGTGCCCTGACCTTCGGCGCACACGAAAATGGTGCCGTCGGTCGAGCGGTACGGCTCGCCTTTGAAGCCTTTCGGCAGCATCGCGAGCCAGGCGCCCATCGTCGGCAATACCGGACCGCCGGTCGCCGGATTGGCGTAGCGCACGCGCGCGCCGTGGTTCTTGTCGATGTCACCCGCCTTCATCATGCGCTCGACGATTGGGCGGGTGCGCGCATAAGTATAATTGATCACCGGCGTGCGGTTCATTGCCGTCGTCCCGTCAGGCAACACGCCTGAGCCGTAGAAGGACAGCGAATCGCCGTCGGCGCGCTTGGTCTCCTGCGTCGGATCGTCGAAATGCTCGGCGAAGGAGGTTTCGTAAAAGTTGACCACGGGGAAGTCGAGCACGTCGAGCCACAGCATGGGCTTGTTTGATGGATTGCCGTGATCGTGCGGCGCCCAATTCGCGGTGATGACGAAGTCGCCGGGCGACATGAAGGCCTTCTCGCCCTCGACCGCCGTGTAGGCGCCCTCGCCGTCGAGCACGAAACGGATGGCCGACGAGACATGACGGTGCGCCGGCGCGACTTCGCCGGGCATGATCATCTGCACGCCGGCAAACAGCGTATTCGTGACCTTGGATTCGCCGTGCATGGCCGGATTTTCCAGGATCAGCACCCGGCGCTCGGCCTCCTCGGCGGTGATCAGTCCGCCGGATTCCATGACCAGAGATTTGACGTCGTCGAAATGCCAGACGTGCGGGGCGGCGCGCGTCACCGGCTCCTTGGTGACGACCGACCTCATCACCTTCCACAGCGGCGCCATGTCCTTCTTGGCGATCCGCCCGTAGAAAGCCTCCCGCATCGCCTCGATATTGTGTTTCGGGCTGGGATTGCTCGTTTTTTCTGCGGCGGCGACCGCCATGGCGTCCTCCAAGGAATCTCTCAAGCGAAATGCTTCGGCGGAATATAGTCAAAGCCCCCGGTGGCGGAAATAGCGATCAAACGAGCGAATAGCGGGGCTGCCATGCAGGGCCGCCCGCGCCGAGATTACGCCGGATACCGACATTGACCGGCCCGGGTAACGGCATAGGCTTGTGCCAACGATCAACCGGTTCGAGGGAGGTCCCATTGGCGCGCAGGGCGGACGTTCGGCGCATTGGCGTGCTCCTTCCCTCCTCAAACTCGGTCCAGGAGCCGGATTTCTGGCGCGTGCTACCGAAACACATCACCCAGCATGTCGCGCGCATGCGGCTAACCCAAGTTGAGGCGAATTCCACGCTCCGCATCGTTGAGGAGATCGAGACCGAGAGCCGGAAGCTGGCCGATGTCGATGTTGACGTCATCGTCTTTGCCGCAACTGCGCCGTCTTCGCGCAACGGCATCGGCTACGATCGGGAACTGATCGCGCGCATCGAAGCGGCAAGCGGCAAGCCCGCGACCACAGCCTCCACCGCGCTGCTCGAAGCGTTGCGTGCGCTGTCCGCCAAAACGATCGTGCTCGGCGCGCCCTGGAGCGACGCCATCAACCGCACCACGACGGCGTTTATCGAAGCGAATGGCTTTAGCGTGGTGGCGGCGGCAGCGCTGGGCCTCGTCGACAACCTGGACATCGGCCTGCTCGATCCCCAAACCGCCTACGATGTTGGACACCGCATCGATAGACCGGAAGCCGACGCGGTCATGCTGGCGTGCGGCAACTGGAGCACGTTTGCCGTCATCGACCGGCTGGAGCGCGATTTGGGCAAGCCGGTACTGACAACGAACCAAGTCAGCCTGTGGCACGCGCTGAAGATAATCGGCGGCGAGCCGTTAGACGGCCTCGGCGTCCTGCTGCGCGACCATTTGGCGGCCGAGCGCGGCGCTGTCGCGGCTGAGTAGCCGGCGGACCCTTCGGCTTACTGTGAACGACTTTAATTATTGGTCGCCCCGCCATCGACTGCGACAGTCTGTCCGGTGATGAAATCACTGTCGGCTGATGCCAGGAACACCAGGGCCCCGAGCAGATCTTCCGGATATTCGTCACGCTTGAGCGCCCGGCGCGCGATCGAGGGCTGCCGTGAATGTTCGAGATGGCCGGGATTCTCCTCGATCACGGTTTCGCTCAGCGTAAAGCCAGGCGCCAAGTTATTGACGCAGATATTGTGCTCGCCGAGTTCGCGCGACGTTGCCCGGGTGAACGCCGTCACGGCGCCCTTTGACGTCACGTAATGCGCGAACAGCGGAATGCCGCGGGCCACGGTGCCGGAGCTGATATTGATGATTTTCCCGTATTTCTGCGCGATCATGTGCGGCGCGACGTGCTTGGTCATCAGAAACACGCCGCGGATATTGACCGCCATGACGCGATCCCATAGTGCGACATCGATCTCGGTGACTTTCTGCTCTTGGAGCGGCGCAAACAGTGCGGCGTTGTTGACCAGAATATCGATCTTGCCGAAGCGATCCATTGTCTTGGCCACAAGGGCCTTGACCGCGCTTTCGTCGCTGACATCGGCGACGGTGCTTTCGACCGAATTGGCGCCGTGCTTGCGCGCCAGCTCCTCGGCGACTTCCCTGCCGTCGGCGACATCGGCAATCATCAGCCGCGCGCCTTGCGCGGCGAGCGCTCCCGCATAATGCCGGCCAATCCCTTTGGCGCCGCCGGTCAAGATCGCCACACGGCCGCTCAGACGCGCCATGGCCCCCTCCCCGTTATTGCCAGCTTTGTTCAATTTTTTCCGCCGAACCGCGCGATGAATTTAGCGAAGCCGGCAAGCTGCTGTTTGACCATATCGATGGTCGGCTGATCGGTCAGCGCCAGCGTTTTCTCGTCGAACTTTTTCGCCGAGAAATTGACGAACACCTCCGGCTTGCCGAACATCAGCGCATCGAGCGTGGTCAGCGCCATCCGGAGATGGTATTGCATGCGCGAACCGCCAAGAAGCCCGCCGGAGCAGGATTGCAAGGCGACCGGCTTGCCCGTGAACGGTATTTCTTTCAAGCGCGACACCCAGTCGATGGCGTTCTTGAGTCCGCCGGGAATGCTCCAATTATATTCCGGAGACACGATGATCACGCCGTCGGCGGCGCGGATGGCGTCGGCCCAGGCGGTGACGTCGGCGGGAAAGCCGTTGCTATTCTGGTTGTCGGCATTGTAGATCGGAAATTTGTCCCAGGGCGGCGCCGGGGCGATGATCATTCCCGCCGGGGCCAGCGAGGGCAGCGTCTGCGCCAAGGCGGCATTGTAGGAAGCCTTGCGCAGGCTGCCGCAAATACTGACGACATTCGCCATGACGATCGACCTCTCAACTGCTTGGTGAATTCAATAAAGCAGGCGCCACGACGTCCTTCCAGCTTCGCGGCGGCGTCTTCAGCCCGCCGTGCCGGCCCATGAAATCGGCCATTGCCTGCACGCCATAAACCGCGCTGCCGAATTCGTCCTTGATGTCGCCGATAACCGCGGCCATTGCCGCGCTGTTGAGCGTGCCGGACGGTTCGTGCGTCAAAAAAATCTGCGCCGCGCGGCGCGGGTCGTCGTGGATGATATGGGCGGCCTCGTCGATAGCCTTGTCGATCACTTCGGGCATTCGCGGTTGCGCCTCGATGGTGGCCTTGGTCGCACCCAAGACGAGGAAGGAAAATTTGCCGCCGATCACGTCGGACGATGTCAGGATCGGATGGACGTCGGCGCCGCGCAAGGCGATCTCGGTATAGGGTGGCGAGGCAAAATATGCCGTCACGGCCTTCTCTTTGCTGGCGCCCTCACCCAGCGCATCGACGGCATCCGCATGCGACAGCACGATCACCTGGCCGCGCAGCCGATCGACGCGGCCGAAGACCTTCTCCGATTGCATGTCCAAGAGCTGCATCTGCGGCGAAGTCAGCGTCGGCACCGCGATCCGGTCTCTCGGCTTGAGATCGGCGAGTGAGTGCTCGTCAGGCTGATTGCTCAAAAGCGTGAGCGGCAGCGTGGTGATGCCGGAAACCGCAACGATTTGCTGCGGCGTGTCCTTCGCCTTGTCCCAGGCCGCCAGCAGCGGCGCCGTGCCGAACGGACCCATGTCGATGGCGCCCGAGGCAAGCTCCGACCGGACCTGGGCGGCGCCGTTCAGCCGCGGGAAGCTCACTTTGACATCGAGTTGCGCCGCCTTGGCGTATTTCTCGACCAGCTTCAAATCTTCGCAGATATAGAGTGGCAGAAAAGCAAGTCCGTAGCCGATGCCGATCCTGACCTGTTGCCGCTGCGCGAACGCCGGCACGAGCGTCGCGACGAGCGCCAAAGCGGCGATAAGGCTACGCAGCACCATGCACAGGACCTGTCTTGAACGAATTCAATTGCGGCCGCCGGAGACTATAATTCAGGCCACCCTTTCAGGGGAGGCCGACAGGAAGAATTCGCGCAGCCGCTCGCGGCCTGCCATGGCCGCGCGCAGGTCTAGGCCGTTGACGATGGCGAGGCGAAAACCGCCTGGCGGCATGGCGTGCTGCTCCGGCGCGCGATCTTCGTGAAAGGTGATCTGGACGCTGGTCACCCCCGGTATCGCTTTGACGGCGTCGACCAGCGCTGG
>JBAQAB010000136.1:0-7909 GCA_049285535.1 Xanthobacteraceae bacterium | reverse complement strand
CGGTGGCTGCGAGGAGGAACTCGTCACGTGCACCATTCGGTCCCCTTAGTCGGAGCCGGTCGAGCCTGAGGATGCGTTTGAGATGCGCGAACAGCATCTCGATTTGCCGATGTCCCATCATGATCTTCAGTCCTGCTCACCTGCAGTGAGTGAATCAGCGAACAACCTGCGTCGCAACTGAAGAGTTTTTCAACGAAATCGGCCCAAAGCAGCCTTTTCACAGTTGCGGTCAAGAGTCCGTTGTCGGGTGTGAAGCGGACATCCGCGGAAATAGAACCCAAGTATTTTCGTGTGATCGTTGGCAACATGCCGCTGGGTTCCATCGGGAACAGAGTGCAGGCACCCTGCCCGTCTGCTCACACCAAACCCGCAGGTAATTTTGTGGCTATTACACTAAGTCGCCCCATAATATACTTCCGCTTTTTGGCGTACTGCCAACATCCCGTTGGCCCGCCTTGCCCCTGATGTCCCCCGGAGGGCTCACCATTTTCAGCAGCTTGGCCACTTAGCTGCCTGCGTAGCAATGACCGATTGGGTTGTAGAGTTTGGGCTGCTCGCGAATACGCTGCAAAGCAATCTCGAAAAGGTCGTGCAGCACGGCAAGCGCGCCGACTCGATCGTCAAGAACACGTTGCTGCATTCGCGCCGGGGCTCTGGAGAACACCAGCCGGTCGATGACAACGCCCTGGTCGAGGAGAGCCTCAACCTCGCCTATCACGGGGCGCGCGCAGAGAAGCAGGGCTTTAATATCACACTGGATATCGCCGAGATGGAGCACAGTGCCGAGGCCGTTGCCCGATTGGAAAGCGTCGGTAATTCACTTTCTTCTTGCCCGTAAGTGCCGTACGTTCAGGGGTTACTTGGGCACCTTAATGCAAACAAAGAAGCCGCCGCTTTTTCGAACACGCCGCCAAGTTGAACGCTACTTTGGCGGCAAGACGATCAAATGTTTGCTTTGTGGGAAACGGTTTGGGCGTCTTTCCTTTCATCTTGCCGCCAAACATGGGGTGACAACGGACGACTATAAGAGCCGGTATGGACTTCCTTGGCGCCGAGGGCTGACATCTGCGCAATCGCACGCCAATTCGGGGTGGAACAAAGATCGCAAAAAGAAGGCGAGCAGACTGGCGCGACGCAGTCGGTTCTTCCAATTCGCGAGTGCGGCGTCGCGCCGGGAGGTGGCTCCATTTCTGAAGGTAGAGGCCGTGAGGCACTTGGGGGTCAACGCCGCCGGCTTCGACAAAGGATTTGATTCGCGCGTGCGCGTCTTGTTTAAAAAGGGATTTACAGACGCCGCCATTGCCAAGGCACTTAATGTCCACAGGATGACTGTAAATCGGCGCACCAAGCGTTGGCGCAAGCCAAAGCGGAGGAGGTAAGGGGCATTGCGGCTTTGGTCGAGGCGGATTGGCAGCGCGGTTACACGGCGCGTCAGCTGGAGCGGGTACCGATCTTTCACCAGGGCGCGCGCGACGCAGTGAGAGACACAGGCCGACACCAGGCGAACGTCGCCGATCAGGCGTTGATGAAAGCACGCTGACAGCTGCTGTATCTCTTGCAGCCGTGCTTAGAAGATCATTATTTTTTAACCATCGGAATCACCACAAATGCAATTTATAAATTGTAATATATGAGATCGTAATTCCGGGACCAAAACCGATATTGCGAATTAAAGGCACATAGCGGTCAGCATCGATCCAAGTAGATGAGATGCCACACGATTGAACCCTCGGCGGCGTCGCAGTAGCGACAGGTGCTGGTTTACAAAAATCAGGAACACCAGGACTATGGCTTTAGATCCTACGATGCCCGTTCTAGTCGTCGACGACTCCGGGACAATGATCAATATCCAGCGAAGCCTGCTTCGGCAACTGGGCTTCAACGATATCGACGATGCCCAAGACGGCCCAGGGGCGCTAACTAAAATGCGCAACCGGCGTTATGGCCTGATCATATCGGATTGGAATATGGAGCCCATGTCGGGCTATGACTTCCTGCGCGAGGTCCGCGGCGACCCGGCTTTGAAACGCACACCCTTTATCATAGTGACTGCCGAGGCCAAAACCGAGCATGTGATTGCCGCGAAGAAGGCGGGCGTGAGCAACTACATCGTCAAGCCGTTCAATGCAGAAACCCTAAGGATAAAGATCGAGGCCGTATTTGCTGCAAGGACGTCAGCGATGTCGGCGTCGGCCTAGCCCTTTGTCCAGTCGGGGTATGCTGGTGAATGAACGCAATTTGGACCATGCAGGGCGACAATTCCTGGGGTCTATTGGTTGACTTCCAATTGTGATTCCGCGCGAGCACGCAGCCGATAGAATTGCATTGCCGAGATAGCGGTCTTCGTCTGTAGCTTCAGAAAGCTCGCACGATAGCTCTCGACGTTGCCTCGGCCCGTATTAGGAAAGCAAAATAGTTCCATGAAACCAGCTTGCGTTTGGCCGGTCGCTAATTTTGATGGGTTGATTAGCCGGGCGTATGTGGGAAACGGTCGCCGCCGTTAGAACCCCACTGCTTTGCTTTGCTTTGCTTTGCTTTGCTTTGCTTTGCTTTTCATTTATTTTCTTGATCACCCTGCCGCCTACACCAGAGGCGCAGCACGTCCTGGGATCCGGACGCTGACAATTTCTCAAAATTGCGATGCTTGCTTTCGAGGGTGTGCGCAGAAGTACCATGTCCCTTCGTCAGCAGCAGGACGATTGCCTGCGCTGTCGGCCAAGCAAAGCTCAGGGACTTACACAGGACGAGCGCCGGGTCGGCCCGCTTATTGTCCAATATCCGATGCTTGTGTTCGGGTGGTAGTTTGCAAAGTGCGGATAGCGCCGCAATCGTATCATCGTAACGTCCCTCGTTGGCCAATCCAATGATAGCCGCTTCATCCATGTTCGTGACCGGCTCGATGTAGTCGCGCCTGACTAAAGCGCCAAAATCCCGTGCTGACACCGTATCGCGCGTAAACTCCTCGGAAATATCAGCGAGCACGCGACGGATCTTGTCTTGCGTCTGAGGCGTTGCAGTCGCCAATAGCCGCTTTTGCACGATGTGCGTCGCTTGGATAAACAGCTGATGAAAGATCGGATGCGGAGTATCCGATCGATGATCAGTTTTTTCGGCGAGAATTCCATCTGTTTCCGCCTTCCTGACCAGAGTAGAAAAACCGTTTTGCGACAGCCGAGCTCCTGAATTTCCCGCAACATTGCGCACAACCTCCCGATCCCCGCGTCGCACCAGCACATCGGTGATGGCCTCCGCAATCCGGTTGCGGTTCGAGATGGCAAGGAGATGTAATTGGCTCTTGGTTTTCGCCACCCTAAGCAAATCCGGATCGGCGAGGCGCTCAGAGCGCTCGAGGACCGGTCGAGCAACGAAAATGTCGTCGTCCTCGGCCAGCTGCCGTACGACACCGAGGGGGCATTGCTAATACAAGAGAGCTTGATCGACAGTTCAAACCGAGCTTTCGCTTCAATTTCGGCGATGAGACGATTGAAGACCTCGTCGAAAAGCAGCACATGGTCCTCGCTGAACGAGGCCGCGCTTCCGATGAAAAGATTGGTGATGCGATCGAGCATATCGGCCCGCCGGTCGTGAGAGCCGTGCTTGACGATGTTTTCCAGCGCGGCAAGTAGAGGGGCGTCGGCGCTCACGAGGACCTGCGGGGCTGCAGTCGGGACCAAAGAGATTGGCAGTGACCTAGCATCGGCGCCTGATGATACGGTTATGGGATGGCCAGAAGAATTCACATAGAGTGCTACATATCACCAACCAGACGAACCTGTCGGAGGTTCGCCTCGAAAGCGTCTAGACATGCGCATTGGCTCAATGCCCGCCGGTTAAGAAGGATCTGCTGATCGCATCGAGGCGGTGAACCGTGCCCGTGGGCACAGGCACATCATGAGCGTCCAGAGTGACGTCTTTGCGGCACCGCACATCATTTTCGATAGTGCGACCTGTCTCATTGTTAAATTTCATAAGTTCACATTCACTTTCGTCTGTCTGCAGCGTGATGCGTCCAATCTGCGAACTGTCGACATCGACGTTATTAATTGCGACGCTCGAGATCGGTTGCGAAATCCATGGCACGCCAAATTCAGCGACTATAACCAGGGCTGCAATCATTGCGCTCGCGCAGAGAGAGCTAATGACGATATCTCGCCGACTGAGCGCGGGCTTTTTGTGACGGTAACCGGCGTTCACATTGTGCCCAGGACTAGTATGATTTTGCGCACTGCTCATAGGATCCCCATTCGGCCAATCAGGCTTGGCGCCATGCCCCCCGGGTCTTCGATCGCGCCGGTTCCGTGTGTGACGCATTCAAGGTTGGAGGGCATGCCATGATGCCACCGATGCCCATCATGCCATGACGAGCTAAAATCTGGATTAACTCTTTTTCAGTGTCGGTCGTCGGGAGGCAGCTACCCATCGTTCGGTGCAGGTGACAGGACGGTACTTTTCCAGGCACGATCAATGGGATGATTGCATAAGCTGCTGTTTTGCGACTTCTTTAACCAATAGGCCCCATTAATTGTATGTTACGCGGACAGAGCAATGCTTCAACGGCGGTCGGAACACCGAAAAACCGCGCGACATGCGATGCATCGCGCCGCCGAAATAATCATCGACGAAAATGCTCCGCCCATTCGCTGTAAAATTCGGGATATGTCGGAAGGTGGCGCGCGTCTAGCACTTTTGTACCCCGTTGACAATATCCCGAAAAATTTCACTCTTGTATTGTTTAGGGATACGAGCGTTCGACGCGAGTGCGAGCTTGTTTGGACTGATCGTTGCCACATTGGAATTAAATTTTGTTCGGGATGGTACGGAGCACCAAGATCGCGCGGCGGTTAAGTGGCTATCGATCATAAGCCGCCGCGCAGTTTCAATCTTATGCTCATCAATATCACAGACTGCTATTTCCTCCACCTTATTGCTTTTAATGAGGAATATAGTTTGACGCCGCGACTATTGTCCGTAGTCTAAGTAACGGCTTGAGCGCGAGGTTGCGCGCAACGTTGAGGTGCTGTGGCTGACGGGCCGGCCTGTACCGGATCACAAGACGATTGCCGACTTCCGCAAGGACAATGGCACCGCCATCCGCAAGGTGTGCGCACGCTTCATTGCCCTGTGCCGCGTGATTGGCCTACTCACGCAACCGAGCGTCGCGATCGCCGGCGGCAAGTTCAAGGCGGTGACCGTCGTGGTGGCACGTGATTTCCGAAATTCGATCAGTCTCGGACTTTCCTGTCCTTGTTCCAGCTCGGGCTGATGAGAATTAGGATATCTCAAGCTTGATCGCGGCGCGGCCGCCGCAGCGTAAACGTTTCGAACGGAGCTAAGGCGCCGCTCGGCCCCACGACGTCGTAGTAGGTGACCTTGATGGTGGTGAAACTGCCAGGTCGAGATCCCGGATCAAGCTCGAAGGCGGCGAAGCCATAGGAATGCGCCGCGTTGCGCACGGCTGACCATGGCGCTTCCTCTTTGATGTAAATCGGCGGGCGCTTGCCCGTCGCCAGGTCGGGCGGGCCGACGGCGGTGATGACCCGGCACGCTGGCGGGTCGAAGAACAGCTGGTTCGACGGAACGGACGTTCCGCCACCGCCGATGACCATGTGCACCGTCCCTTTAGTCGTGTCGATCACGTCGGTAGAGGTCGCCGCAGGAACGGGCGTCAAAGTTGCGTTCGACTGCCAACCGCGGATCGGATGTGAGCGCTCATAGTGGTGTTCGTGTCCGCACACCACGAGATCGACGCCGTATTTGTCGAACAACGGCACCCACTCCTGGCGGATGCCAAGGTCCGCGCCATTGAACTTGTCGACCGTCGAAATTGCGACCTGATGCATGCACACGACAATCCAATCGATGTCGCTATTACTGCGGGTCGCAGCTAGTTCCTTTTCCAGCCAAGCCTTTTGCGCACCCTTAGAATATCCGCGTACGTAGGAATTGCCGCCGTCTTGGTAGACAACGTCATCGTTGGCGATGCTGATTACCCGCATCGAGCCGGCGGTGAAGGCATACCAAAGCCCGTGCGTCAGATCGGTTTGGTCGGTCGCCGGTGGCAACGAGAAGTAGGTCTGATAGGCTCGATAACCGATCGGGCCGTTGCCGAGCTCGTTCTCGTGGTTGCCGGCCGCCGGCATCCAAGGACGGTTGCGGGCGCTGCGGCTGTTGTTCTCCCAGAAATCCCACCAGGTGCGCACCCGATCGTCGGCAAGATTGGCGTAACATAAATCCCCGTTGAGCAGATGAAACAGGGGGCGCAGCCGCTCGACGCCAAGCGTCGTATCGCCTGCCGCCGGCGAGCCGAGGTTGTCGTTCACGTATGGAAGGTTTGGTATGGTCACGCCCACAGGGGGGACGTACCGCTTGCCTAGGGTCGGCGTGCCCTGATCACCAAAGCTGGTGAACGTGAAGGGGCTCCGCCCCCGTGGGGCCGTGCGGAAAGTGCCGAACTCCGGAGCGGCGCCCTCGTGCAACGCGCCATACAGATAAGCGGTGTCGGCGTGCAGTCGACCAAGATTAGCGTGATGGACGTGAACGACTTGCCCGGATTTGGCGTCGGTGTAGGTCGCCTCCAGAGCTTCGACGGTCTGCTCAAGCTTGCCGTCGAGAAGCCCCAGCAAGACCCGAGCACGGCGAACGGGCTGCAGAGTGTGCCAAGAAACCACTATTTCGGATGAGGCATCGGCACCGAACTGAAGGTGGAGTCCGGCAACCGGCGGCGTCGGCACCGGATCGGACGTTCCGCCTAGGTCGGGTTCGGCTACGGCTCCTGTAGTTCCGATCATGTGCGGCGCCAACAGCGTGCCGCTGCCCACGCCCGCGGCGGCAAGTAGCTTGCGGCGACTGAGTTCAAAGCTGAATTCGCTGTGTCGTGTGGTCATGGCGACGAGATCTACCACAACTCGATGACAGTTAGCGCGCGGCTCCGACACCGAAGTGCGGCCGCAATTTGCGGTTGCGGTCGCGATCGGACGGGAAAGGAACGTGACGCGGACATTGGCCATCGGTCGAAAATGACCAAGAGGGACATTCGCACCGTCAATTGACGCACTGCGAAAGGTTCATTCGATCGCATCGGCCACGGCCACTTGAAGGTCTGCGGCACACGGAGTCTGAGCGCTCTGGCAGTCTTCAGATTGATAACAAGCCTGTACTTGTCCGACTGCACAACCGGTAGGGCGGTGGGCTCATTCATCTGAGGATGTGGCCGTGTAAATGCCGAATTGGCGGTGAATCATGCCCTTACTTGTGCAAACACAAGTGGTTAGCTTATTTTATGATCCGTGCCTCAGTTAGTCGATATTCATTCGGGAGTTATGAATGCCAAAAGGTCAGAAAACGCTTGGCCGCAAGACGCCAAACCCAATTGATATTGAGGTCGGCAAACGCGTTCGCGTTTATCGGCAGAAGGCGGGGCTTTCTCAGACCCAACTCGGCGACGCTCTCAAGCTGACCTTTCAACAGGTCCAGAAATATGAGAAGGGCACCAACCGCGTAGCGCCAAGCCGGCTTGAAGTAATTGCGCACGCGTGTGGTGTCCCAGTATCGGTATTTATGCCGAGTTTGGACGGACTGAAAGGCAGTGGGCGTCCGCTGCCCTTTGCCGAACTCCAAATTCATGGCGCACAGGATTTGCTAGCCGCGTTCGGCAAGATCAAGAACAGCAAGGCACGTGCTGCACTCGTCGCTCTCGTTGACGAGATGGTCGGTCAAGTTTGAAATTCGGTCGCCAACGATGCCAAAGCGGACACGACCGCAGCGAAGTGGCGAGTCTCATATTGACCGATGCTGTCGAAAAAGGCTTGAGATTGGCGACGAACAGTGATTCCGCTTTTCCGACGCGCTGAGGTCGGAGGCAGATCATGATGGGTCGGGGGAGCGGCGATCAAGCGAGCCTTTTTTATGA
>JBAQAB010000135.1:0-14405 GCA_049285535.1 Xanthobacteraceae bacterium | reverse complement strand
GCCGCAATCTCGCCGAGCTATGCCGCGATCACTTTCCGCGCCGGGTGGTGTGGCCGATGTGGGCCGTCAGCGAAGTCGCCGCCATGGCGACCGATTTGGCCGAGTTCCTCGGCGGCGCCATCGGCCTCTCTTTGCTCTTACACCTGCCGCTGCTTGCCGGGATGGTCGTTACTGCGATCGTCACCTACGGCCTGTTGATGTGCGGGAAGTTCGGCTTCCGGCCGCTCGAATTGATCATCGGCTCCATCGTCGGCGTGATTTGTCTTTGCTATCTCATCGAAATGTTCATCGCGCCGGTCGATTGGGGCGCGGCGGCATTTCACCTCGTCACGCCGGAACTCGCCGACGCCGAAGCCTTGCTGCTTGCGGTCGGCATCATCGGCGCCACTGTCATGCCGCATGCGATCTATCTGCATTCCGGGCTGACGCAGGCGCGCGTGCCGGTTGACGACGACAGCGACCGGCGCACGGTCCTAAAGTTCTCCAACCGGGAAGTCGTCATCGCGCTTTCGGTCGCCGGCCTCGTCAACATCGCCATGGTGATGATGGCCTCGGGCGCGTTCCATGCCGGCCATCCCGAAGTCGCCGAGATTGAAACCGCCTATCACACGCTCACGCCGCTATTGGGCGCCGGCGCGGCGGCCGTCTTCCTGGTTTCACTCATCGCCTCAGGCGTGTCGGCCTCGACGGTCGGCACCATGGCCGGCCAGATGATCATGCAAGGGTTCGTCGGCTTCCGCATCCCGATCTGGGTCCGCCGCGTCGTCACCATGGTGCCGGCCTTCGTCGTCGTCGCGCTCGGCGCCAACGCGACCAATGCCCTGGTCATCAGCCAGGTCGTGCTCTCGCTCGCGCTGCCGCTGCCGATGATCTCGCTGATCATCTTCACCAGCCGGGCCGATATCATGGGGACGTTTGCCAATACCGCGCTGACGCGCGTTGCCGCCGTGATCGCCACGGCGCTGGTGCTCGGTCTGAATGTGGTTTTGATTGTGCAGACTTTGATGTAGCCCGGACTGCGCTGGCGCAATCCGGGCTTACTTTCTGCCGGTCCCGAATTCGCTTCTGCGCGCGGATCCGGACTAAGGTGCGAGGCGCCGCCGCCAGTGGCGACCGCGCCTCGGCATATTACAACGTCTTCAGATTTTCAGCGGCCGACTTGCCGGTCTTGCGGTCCACCACGACTTCGAAGGAAACGCGTTGGCCTTCCCTCAGCTCACGAAGACCGGCGCGCTCGACGGCGCTGATATGGACAAACACGTCCTTGCCACCGCCCTCGGGTTGAATGAATCCATAACCCTTCTGCGCGTTGAACCACTTCACGGTACCGTTGTTCACGGGTCTCTCCTCATAGACATGTCGATGTGAGCCGCGCGCGTGTGCCCGGCTCGGTTAGCTCGAGATTTTGGTGAAAGATCGTCAGTCAGGCGCGCTTATCAGTCGCTGCAAGGCCAAGTCATTCGGCCGAAAACTCGATCCGAACTATTTAGCGGCAACGCCGCGGCTTCGCAAGACGGTGCCGGGCCGATTGTGACACGCAGCCGACAGCCTTAATAAAATGCAAAGCGTTGCATCAGACATGAGCACGCCATGAGAAATCAGTTGCGAACGGCAACGATTTCGCCGCGTTCCGACGACTCCACGATGGCGTCGAATACCGCCATACCGTGCAGCACGTCGGCGATCGGCACCGGATAAGGCGAGCTGCCGCGAATCGCGCGCGCAAACGCGGTCATTTCGGCGCGCAGCATGTCGAAGCCCGCGAATTGCAAAATCTCGTCCGGCGGCGCCGGCATCGGTCCGGTTGGCGCCGCGGTCGCGGTCGGCGCGAAACGAAAGTGTGACAGATCGGTGCGTGAAATCTCGATCAGGCCCTTGGTGCCATAGGTGGTGAGCTCGAAGTTGGTCGCGGTCGCGACCGAACAAAAGATGAGCCCGGTCGCGCCATTGTCGAAGCGCAACATGACCGTGGTCGTATCGTCCGCCGGCCCGGGATAATTGCGCGCGGTGATGGAGCGCACGTCGCGCACGCGGCCGGCAAATTCGATCATATTGTCGAGCGAATGCACGCCGACCGCGGTGAAGGCGCCGCCAGGCGCTTCCGCCGCCGACGCGCGCCAATTGTCCGGCGCGATGAATTGCACCGTCGAGGTGGTGTGCTGGGCCACCATGGCGACCACGTCGCCGAGCCTGCCGTCGCGTGCGCGGTCGCGCAGTTCGGCGATGCTCGGATGAAAGCGCCGGGCGAAGCCGACGGCGAGCACCAATTTCGCCTGGCGCGCGGCCTTGGCGACGGCGAGCGCGCTGTCAAGATCGAGCGTGAGCGGTTTCTCGACAAAGACGTGCTTGTTCGCCGCTATCGCCGCCAGCGCCTGCGTCTCATGCTGACTGTGCGGCGTGGCGAGCACGACGGCGTCGATATCCGGAGCGCCCAATATCTCGTCATAGCTGTCGGCCAAGGCGACCGCTCGGTCGCGGCAGAATTCCTCGGCGCTCGCCCGCGTGCGCGTCGTTGCGCGCACGAAACGGATTTCGTCGCTTTTTCCGGCAACGGCGTTGACCAGCGAGCGGCCCCAGCGGCCGAGTCCGACGATTGCGGCGCGGATCATGGCAGGCGGCAACGAGAATTACATATCATGCACGCAGCATAACACGGCGAAGGCGGCTCTGCCGTACGCTGCGTCCCGCGCTTGCGGGGCAGCGACGACAATGCAACAACGTCCGCCGCCATTGGAGGAGACTGCCTATGCGCACCGTCGCTCTCGAGGAGCATTTTTGGGTCCCGGCGCTGGCCAAGCGCATCGACCCGAAAGCCATCAGCGCCCGCGGCTTCCGACCGCGAAATATTACGCCCGGCGCAGTCAATCCGATGGAGCTCTTGCCCGAGATCGGCGAGCGGCGGCTGAAATCGATGGATGAGGCGGGCATCACGGTGCAGGTGCTGTCGAACGCCGGCCCGGCCGCCGATCTGGTGCCCGGCCCCGACGGCGTCGCGCTCGCCCGCGCTATCAACGATCACCTGGCCGAAGCCGTTGCGCGCCATCCCGACCGCTTTGCAGGTTTTGCCGCATTACCGATGCGGAGCCCGGACGCGATTGCCGCCGAGCTCAGCCGTGCCGTGAAGGAGCTCGGCTTCGTTGGCACCATGGTCAACGGCACGACCGAAGGCCGCTTCCTTGACGATCCGCGCTACGACAGCCTGCTCGCCGCGGCGGTCGAGCTCGACGTGCCGATCTACATTCACCCCCATCTGCCGCCCGAACCGGTACGCCAAGCCTATTACTCCAACCTGCCGGACGGGGCCGCGCGCGTGCTCGAGACCGCCGGCTGGGGCTGGCACTCGGAGACGGCCATTCACCTGTTGCGGCTGGTGCTCGCCGGCACGCTGGACAAGCATCCGCGGCTGAAGCTGATCATCGGCCATATGGGCGAAATGCTGCCGATGATGATGGCGCGCATCGACGAAGTTTTTGTGCACGATGTCAGCCATCTCAAGCGTCCGGTCAGCCGCGCCATCCGCGATCAGGTCTGGCTCACCACCTCTGGCGTATTCGACGCGCCTCCCTATATTTGCGCGCTCCTGACCTTCGGCCTCGATCGCATCATGTTCTCGGTCGACTATCCGTTCGCGACCAACGCCGAAGGCCGCGCCTTCCTCGACCGCGTGGCGCCGGCGCCAGCCGACATGGCCAAGCTCACCCACGGCAATGCCGATGCGCTGTTGAAGTTGAAGGTGGCGAAGAAATAAGACCCCGAAGTCAGCCCAATAATTTCCGCTCCAGCGTGAGGCTTGTCAGCTGCCCCGCTCGCCGACCGGCATCGTCCTGCAATTCCTCTGAGGGCTGAAGGTTCCAGTCACGGCTTCCGCCATGCTGCGCTTTTGCGCTATATATTCAAAAATATAACGGAGCGGCGACGGCCAGCGCTTGTCGGTCAGCGCCATGCGGCACAGTCGAGGAAGTTTCCATGAAAGAAAAGTGCTTAGCTGCCCTCGTGCTCGCTCTCTTTGTGGGAAGCTTAGCCATGATCGAACCGCTTCGCGCCGAGGATGCGCCGGGCGTGCGCGTGCTGGCCGCCGGCAGTTTGCGCACCGCCATCGGTGAGATCGCCGCTGCCTTTGCCTACGCGACAAAAATCAAGGTGGCCACCGGCTTCGGCCCCTCGGGCGTGCTGCGCGAACGCATCGAGAAGGGCGAGGCTACCGACGTCTTTGCTTCGGCTGACATGGGCAATCCGCTTGCGCTGTTTCGCGCCGGCAAAGCCGGTCCGGTCGTGCTGTTCGCACGCAACCGGCTCTGCGCGCTGGTGCGTCCGGGACTCTCGCTTACGCCGGACATCTTCCTCGCCACCTTGCTCGATCCGCAAATCAAGCTCGGCACCTCGACGCCCAAGGCCGATCCGCTCGGCGACTACACCTGGGCGATGTTCGGCAAAGCCGATTCCATTCGTCCCGGCAGCCGCGCTACTCTGGAAGCCAAGGCGCAAAAGCTGATCGGCGGCCCGCCGATCACGGCCGCGCCGCCGGCCGGCGTCGATATTTTCGCCTGGCACCTGCAGCAGGGTCACGCCGATATCTTTATTGAATATTGCTCCGCCGGCGGCGACTTTAAAAAGGACCTGCCCGGCGCGACGGTGGTCGACCTTCCGCCGCAGCTCGCGACTGGCGCCGATTACGGCCTGACCTTGCTGCCGACAAAAAATGCGAACGCCGCGGACTTCGCCTTCTTCATCCTGTCGCCGGAGGGGCAGGCGATTCTTTCGCACAATGGCTTCGATGCGCCGCTGTTGGCGGCGCCGAGCCATTAGCCGGGACTGCGACATTCACGGCATTTCTGGCGCTTTGCGGTGCCCGGCGATCCTTGCTATTGTCACGGGCGACGCTGACGCGCCGTAAGCGCGTCTTCAATGCTTCGGACTGCGCCTCCGAAGTCTGTCCCGAAACCCATTGACGTGCAAAACGCGCGGTACACGCCGCGCGCCGATCCATTTTGAGGACGTATCATGAAGCTGAGTGCACGCAATCAGATCAAAGTAAAGATTATCGAGGTCAAGAAAGGCGCGACGACCGCCCATGTGCGGGTCGAAATCGTGCCCGGCCAGGTCATCACGTCTTCGATCACCAACGAAGCCGTCGACGAGCTCGGCTTAAAGGTTGGCGATGCGGCGCTCGTCGTCATCAAGGCTTCCGACGTCATGATCGGCGTCGCCTAGGCAACCGCCATGATCCGCGTTGTCCTCTTTATCGCCGCCACGCTGTTGGCTGCGGCGCCGGCATTGGCGCAGGAACCGGTCGGTTGCGACAAGTTCAAATGGCCGCTCGACCACGAGCGCGCGCTCCTGGCATCGCCATCGCAAAAGCCCTCCGGCGCCGACCTGCCGCAACCGGTCGGCGCCGCCGTGGCGCTCGCGCTCGCGCCCCTGGCGGACGCAAAGCTCCCGGTGCCGCCGTCGCGGGCGCCTAAAGATGCCGACAGCTATGCCGGATTCATCCAGGCTGCCGCGGTGCCGAAATCGGGCACCTACCGCGTGACGCTGTCGGCTCCGGCCTGGATCGACGTCATTCAAAACGGACAAGCGGCCAAATCGACCGCTTTCAGCGGGGCAACCGGCTGCGCCGGCGTTCGCAAAAGCGTGAAATTCGATCTCGCGGCGGCGCCGTTCACCGTCGAACTCAGCGGCACCACGGCGCACGCGATCACTTTCGTCGTCACACCGGACTGAAATCACTTACAGCTTCATAGGAGATGTCCATGTCTTCCGTCGTTGCCACTGCTCGGGGATTTGCAAAATTGTCCCTGTTGTCCGGCGCAGGACTCCTCGCAGCCGGTCTGTCGCTCTTGTCCGCACCGCCGGCCTCCGCCGCCGGCAAGGTCAACGTGCTCTACGCCGGCTCGCTAGTGAATCTGATGGAGCACGGCATCGGGCCGGCCTTCGACACAGCGAGCGGCGACACGTTCCAGGGCTATGCCGGCGGCTCGAGCGGTCTTGCCAATCAGATCAAGGGCAAGCTGCGCCAGGGCGACGTGTTCGTCAGCGCCAGTCCCAAGGTCAATGACGCCCTGATGGGCGCCGCGAACGGCGATTGGGTGAGCTGGTACATCACCTTCGCCCAATCCCCGGTCGTCATCGGCTATAACGCATCGAGCAAATTCGCCGCCGACTTGAAATCGAAGCCGTGGTATCAAGTCCTGCAAGAGCCGGGAATCAAGATCGGCCGTACCGATCCAAAGCTCGACCCCAAAGGCGCGCTCACGGTGACCCTGATGCAACAGGCGGAAGCCCTCTACAAGAGCCCCGGCCTGTCGGAGAAAATCATCGGCGCGCCGGATAATCCCGCGCAGGTGTTGCCGGAGGAGACGCTGGTCGGCCGGCTGCAATCGGGCCAGCTCGATGTCGGCTTCTTCTATTCGACCGAAACCGCGGACGCCAAGATACCGGCGCTGGCGCTGCCGCCCGAAATCACGCCGAAGGCGGTCTATACCGTCACCATCCTGCATAATGCGCCGAATGTCGACGGCGCCGACAAGTTCGTTGCGTTCCTCTTGGGCAGCGCCGGCCAGAAGGTGATGAAAGAGCACGGCCTCGGCGTGCAGAAGCTGACGTCGACGGGTGACACGGCGGGCGTGCCGAAGGACGTCCAGGCGCTGCTCGATCGGGCCAAGTGAATTCGGGCCAGGTGATACGGCGCGTCCCCGCGCTTATTCCCTGGCTCGCCGGCCTGCTTGCGATCTATCTGATCGCGCCGCTGATCGCCGGCGCGCAGCAGGCGGGCTTGGCCGACTGGAGTACGGTCGATACCGCAGCGCTGACGCAAGCCTGTCTGGTATCGGTCTTAAGCGCGACACTGGCGACGCTATTGATCGCGCTCGGCGGCATTCCGCTCGGTTATCTGTTGGCGCGCGTGTCGGGCCGCGCCGTGGGATTGCTCGGCTTTCTCGTCCAGCTTCCATTGGCCTTGCCGCCGCTGGCGAGCGGCGTGCTGCTGTTGTTTCTGGTCGGCTATTCGACGCCGATCGGCCGGCTCACTGGCGGCGCGCTGACCGACTCGTTTGCCGGCATCGTGCTGGCCGAGGTTTTCGTCGCCGCGCCATTTCTGATTATCGCCGCGCGCTCGGCCTTCGCCGCGATGGACCCAGGGCTCGAAGGCGTCGCGGCGACGCTCGGGCGCGGTCCGCTTTATGTCTTCTTCCGCGTCAGCATGCCGATTGCGCGGCCGGCGATCCTGTCCGGATTGTTGCTGGCATGGCTGCGCGCCTTCGGTGAATTCGGCGCCACGGTGATGGTCGCCTATCATCCTTATTCGCTGCCGGTTTACACCTATGTCGCGTTCGGTTCGCAGGGCCTGCCGGCAATGCTGCCGGTACTCGTGCCGACGCTGGCGCTTGCCGTCGCAATCATGGTGCTGAGCACGCTTGCCGGCAATCGGGCCGGGACGCGAGCGGCCGCAGCGGCATCGCCCGCCGCATTGCCGGGCACGATGCCCGATATTGCCGCGCGCGCTCCCGCAAAAACCCGCTCGGTCGATCTCGACCTGCAACTGCAAAAGCAGCTCGGCAATTTCCAGCTCGACGTGGCGTGGTCGCCGCAGGCGCGCCGGCTCGCCATCGTCGGTCCGTCCGGCTCCGGCAAATCGCTGACGCTGAAGATGATCGCCGGCATCGAGGCTTGCGACCGCGGCAGTGTCCGGCTCGACGGCCGCGACATCGCTTCGCTCGAACCGGCGGCGCGCGGCATCGCCTATGTGCCGCAAAATTACGGACTGTTTCCCCATCTCACCATGTCGGAGCAACTGGCGTTCCCGGCCGGCGCCGATCCGGATCTGGCCAAGCACTGGATCGACCGGCTCGGCCTGCGCGGCCTCGAAACCCGGCAACCGGAGGCGTTGTCGCTCGGCCAGCAGCAACGCGTCGCCTTGGCGCGCGCGCTGGTGCGCCCGGCCCGTCTGCTTTTGCTCGACGAACCGTTTTCGGCGCTCGATGCGCCGCTCCGCGCGCGGCTGCGCCGGGAAATGCTGGCGCTGCAAAGCGAGCTCAGCGCCACGACCATTCTGGTCACTCACGATCCGGCCGAGGCGGCGATGCTCGCCGATGAAATCCTGGTCTTCGAGAATGGCCGCGCCCTGCAAGCGGGCCCCACCGATCAGGTGTTTCGCCGCCCCAACAACGAAACGGTGGCGCGGCTCCTCGGCGCGGATCACGCGGCCAACGGCATCGCCGTCGGCGCCGATAGCGTCGCGGTCGGCGCCGATGTGGTGCTCCAGGTCACTGGACCGGCGCTGACGCCCGGCGCGCGCGTCGGCTGGACCGTGTCGCCGGCGCGCGTTCGCTTAAGCGAAACCGGACGCTACGAGGGCGTGGTCGAGGCCGTCACCCGCGTCGCGTCGGGCCATCAGATCACGCTGCGTTTCGGCGAGGCGTCGATCGAAATCGCCGCCGGCTACATAGATCCACCGCTGGGCAGTGCCTGCCGCTTCGACATCGACTCCGACGCAGTGCGGATTTGGCCGTTGGCGTAACGCTCGGTCTCAGAGTGGCCGATGCAATCGCCCCAGGAGCCAACCGATGCCGACCGCAACCAGTGCGGTGGTGTACGGCTGCGTCTCGATTTGATTGCGGAGCCATTTATCGAACGTCAAAGCCTTGTCGCGGGCCGTGTCGGCCGCTTGGCCATACAGGTCCTGCGCGGCGCCGGCCGCTTGATTTACGATTCCCTCAGCCTGGCTTTTGGTATCGCCCGTGACACGGCCAAAGCCTTCTTCGACCTTGCCGCCGATGTTTCTGGCGGTGCCTGCTAGTCGGTTTTCATCCATGATTGCATGTCCTGAAAATAAGGTGATCCGGTGACTGAACCTCCCGGACGACAGGAAAGTTCCGAACGAAGTTTTCCCGATAGCCCCGAAGATTTTGGAGCAGGACGGACACTGTCGTAGAGTGCCGCCGCGGCACATCGGCGTCGCTGTCCCGCCGACTGCATCCGCTCTTTGGGGGGCGCAATGAAGTGGAAAATGGCCGCGCTCTTGGTGGCGCTTGGCATTGCTCTATCGGTATCTCAAGACGCACAAGCGTTTCCGGATCGGCCGATCAAACTGGTGGTAGCGTCGCCCGCCGGCTCACCTCCAGACATCGTGGCCCGGCTCCTCACCGACAAAATGTCGGAAATTCTCGGCCAGCCGGTGATCGTGGAAAACCGTGGAGGCGCCGGCGGCATCATCGGCGCCAAGTCGGTCATCGCCGCGGACCCGGACGGCTACACGCTGATGCTGGGAAGCACCAGCACCCTTCTTATCGCGCCGTTGATCTACAAGAATGCCGGATACAATGCGGCGACGTTCACGCCGATTTCCCGCGTTGCGGACAGCAGCGAAGTCCTCGCCGTCCATCGATCGGTTGCCGCCAAATCCGTCGCCGAATTGATCGCGCTCGCGAAGGCGCGGCCCGGCGCGCTCAACTTCGCCTCGGCCGGCAACGGAACGCTTCCGCATATCGAAGGCGAGCTTCTCAAGGCGCAAGCGAAAATAGACATGAATCATGTCCCCTATCGTGGCGGCGGCGAAGCACTGGTCGCCCTGCTGGCGGGACAGGTCCAGGTCTTCTTCTCCACACTGACCCAATTGCTGCCGTATATCCGGGAAGATCGTTTGCGGGGATTGGCCATTACCAGCGCAACCCGCAGCCCGCTTGCGCCCGACATTCCCACCATGGTCGAGAGCGGATTTGATCAGTTCATCACCACGTCGATAACGACGGTCGTCGCCCCACCCAACACGCCGATCGAGATCAGGCGGCAACTATCCAAAGCCGTAGCCGGCGCGCTGGGCTCGACAGAGGTCCAGCGGTCATTGGCGAAACTGGGTGGCGAGGCGTGGCCGTCATCCCCGGAGGAACTCGCCTCTTACCTGGCGGAGGCGCAACAGCGCTGGGCTCGCATCATAGCCGTCACCCATATCTCGATCGATTGAGCTTTGCGGTCATGGCCCGAGCCGGCCATCCCGCGACTCTTTAATGCGTCCGCTTTGGCGTGAGGCGGGGATCGATCTTTGGCGCTCCCAACGGGAATCGAACCAAAAAATCCTAAGTACGTACGCCGGGGGGCCAAAAGTTTTCTGGGAATTCCGGGGACGTGAGCGGAACCAGCGCTTCCGTTTTCGCGACTTGCTGTCTAATTTTACACAGCCGACTGGGACACCCGTGTTACGCTTTAAGCCGCATTGGGGGGCGCCCTTTCCATGTCCAGCATTCTAAAGTTCATCCGCGCCAACGCCACTTTCGACCCCGATACCCTAACGGTCCTTGGGGATGTCTATGACCGGGCGTGCTTCAGCTTTTGCAGTTGCCAGTCCAGCCCGGCCTGTGACGAGATGGCAAATAAGATTTTCACCGCCGCGATGAATGGCGAACGAGACCCCGACAGACTTTGGCAGATCGCGGTGCGCGGGATGAATCCATCCCCGCGCAAAGGCGCTCCCGCTTGAAACTGCGTTGTGCATTCGACACATGCGATAACTGTGTTTTCTGCCAATGCTTTCGGGGCACGGCCAATTTACGAGGCAAACTGCCCAAAACCGATGCAGCGCTGACGGGAACGAAAGTTCGGTTCCCGGCTTACCGGAATGTCGAAAGACGTACCGGGGACCGGCATGTCTACCGCGAGTGTTGCTGCGTGCTACCGCCTGTATGCCGCCTATTGCGTTGAGTCCGCTCAACACGCTTTGGATTCCGCCCGCAAGGTTATGCTTCTTGAAATGGCTCAGGCTTGGATAAAGCTAGCGGACCTAGTTGAGCGCGAAGTGCCCATCATTGAAAATGGAGAGAGCAATCGCAATGAACAGCCAACAGCTTGAGGGCCACAGTCTTGACGCGCTGGAGACTCTATCCCTCGTCTGCGGTGATTTTCACGGCCTTGCCGAGCTATTGGGCCATAACAATTCAAGCGCTAGTCTCAAGGACCTGGAGCGCGACCGGCCTGTGGAGCGCCGCGGACTTTTCTGGCGGCGAGTGCGATCGCTTGTTTGCGATGGTCCGTAACAACGCAAGGAAGCTAATGCGGGAAAACCGATGAGCCCGCGGCCGCGGGCTCTGCCAACGTCAAAAAATCTCCCAGTCTCGGCTGCCGGGAGCTTAGTTCGAGGTCCAAGTGCGCGAGCGTAGAGCGGCGCGGGCGCTCGGCCACGCGGCGCAGCCGAACCGCCGGGCTGCAACCATCCCTCACCCACGCGTCGTGCTGCGCTTCAAGCTGATGGTGAAAGGAGGTCCGTGTGAACGGCCTCAAGCATCGGAAGGAGAGGCGCAGCATGGACCATTTTGCTGGAGTCGACGTTTCGGTCAAGGATACGAGCGTCTGCATTGCGGATGAAATGGGCAAGATCGTTCGCGAAGTGAAGGTGGCGAGTGAACCGGAAGCGTTGTTGGTGTTGCCGAAGAAACCGGCCTAACACTTCGAACGGGTCGGATTGGAAGCCGGGCCGCTGTCGCAATGGCTGTTCAACGCTCTCGCCGAAGCAGAGTTGCCAGTTTGCGGCACTTCCCGCTAACTCCTCGAGTTAGAGACATCAAACGGACCGAAGCGGGACGACTTTCTCTGGCAGTGATGCCAAAAACAACACGATACAAACACAGAGAAGGACGATATCTTTGTACAAGAATTCTCCGTTGAGATTCCACGCTATCGGGTCTGTGGAAACGCTCCATTTGACGACACCTGGTGTGGAGAAGAAAAACGACCACGTAATCGCAAACGTACCAATTCCCATCAATGAGCCGAGTGCCGATAGAATCGGGATAAATGCGCCGGCAGCGAGAAGAGCGGCTGTCGTCAACTCGATAATGCCGAGTAGATAGGCCTCGCCTCTGATCCCAAAGATAGATAGCCATGAAACGAACGGACTATTGGAAATGTATAATTCAATGCCGTGTGCGGACTGGGGCGTGAATTTCTGTATGCCAAACGAAACAAAGATAAGAACCATCACCCATCGGAGAATGCCGAGCATCCAGTACGAACCATGACCGTTTTCGGAAATATTAAAATCTTTGATCATAATGTCCTTCTCTATCGCCTGCCGCTCCGATCATTGCCCCCCGCGACGTAGTTGCGTGGAGCGTATTTTCAAGCTCCGGACCTGTGCGACATAATCTGCCGGCGAAGTCTACCCGAAGTTGTTATTGGCGCGGCGAGAGACACCCACCAATGACCCATAAGGTGCTTACCACCTCAAGGTCATCAGTCGCTGTAGGTCTTGTTGCAGGTGCGACCTCATTCGCGATGGCACATAACGGCCGAGCGATCCCGCCGCCGGCCAGCGGCGCAGCAAGTGGGATGTCATCGGGCCACATGATGTCCCACCACAAGACCGTGCATCATAAGAAGCCCCACTCGGCACCTTGTCGAATCACGTCGGTCCCGAGGCAGCGAAGCTTCCCAACTAACTATTTGAAATGCTTGGCGCTCCCTACGGGAATCGAACCCGTGTTTCGGCCTTGAGAGGGCCGCGTCCTAGACCGCTAGACGAAGGGAGCGTGGCTGTCGAAATAGCCTTGATGGCGCGGCACCGCAAGCGCGTTTGCGGCCCCCAGTATCGTCATTGCGAGGCACGAAGTGCCGAAGCAATCCAGGGGCCGCCGCGACTGGATTGCTTCGTCGCTGACGCTCCTCGCAATGACGAAGCCTCACTGCTCCGTCCCGAACCGCAGGCTGCCGGTCTGCCGCAGCGTCTTGAGATCGTAAATGCGGACCTCGCTCTGGCCGCCGACGTCCAGGGTGACGACGATACGGCCGTCGCCGATGGTCGTGGAGACCACATGCGCGCCTTTCGGTAGGAAGACGGTGCCGTTGGTGATGGTCCCGGCGCCGCTTTCGCCGGCGTGATAAACGCGGTAGCCGATGACGCCGATCACCGCGGCGATGGCGATGCCGGTAGTGACGGCCGATATCAGCATCAGGAGCCGCACCTTCGCCAGCGCTTCGGGCGGCTGATCGGGCGCGAGGTCGGGTTTTTTATTTTCGGATTCTTGGGCCAACTGTGTCACCAAAGACTGTCACCATGATTGAAAGCGCAACGCCGACTTCGGTTCTGGTCGCCGCCGAAGAGGCCGGCGAGCGGCTCGACCGCGTGCTCGCCCGCCATCTCGCCGAGCCGCCGGCCGCGCTATCGCGATCGCGGCTCAAAGTGCTGATCGAGCAAGGCGCGGTCGCGCTAGACGGCGAGACGATCCGCGATCCGAGCCATCGCGTCAATTCCGGCGACGAGATCGCCGTCGCCGTGCCGCCGGCCGAGCCGGCCAAGCCCGCGGCGGAGCCGATTCCGCTCAAGGTGGTCTACGAGGACGACGACATCATCGTCATCGACAAGCCGCGCAATCTGGTGGTCCATCCGGCCGCCGGCCATTGGACCGGCACGCTGGTCAACGCGCTGATCGCCCATTGCGGCGACAGCCTCTCCGGCATCGGCGGCGAGCGGCGGCCCGGCATCGTGCACCGGCTCGACAAGGACACCACCGGGCTGATGGTGGTGGCGAAGAACGACCGCGCGCATCGGGCGCTGGCCGCGCAATTCGCCGACCATGGCAAGAGCGACGAAGCGTTCGAGCGCGGCTATCTCGCTTTGGCCTGGGGCGCGCCGGAGCGGCCGCACGGCACCATCGATAAGCCGCTCGACCGCGACACCCGGGCGCGCGACCGCATGGCGGTGCGCGAAGGCGGCCGCGAAGCCATCACCCATTGGCAGGTGCTGGAGCGTTACCAGGGCGGAAAGCCCGCCAAAATGACGGCGAAGGGCGCCAGGCCCGAGGCCCCGGTGGCGAGCCTCCTGCTCTGCCGGCTGGAAACCGGCCGGACCCACCAGATTCGGGTCCATTTGGCCTCGATTGGCCACCCTTTGCTCGGCGACGAGACCTACGGGGCCGGATTCCGCACCAAAACGGCGCTTTTGCCGCAGGCCGCCCAGGCCGCGCTGGGAACCCTTGGAAGACAGGCGCTTCATGCCCATATACTGTCGGTCAAACATCCCAGCAGCGGCGAATTCATGCGGTTCCAATCGGAACTGCCGCATGACCTCGCCCGTTTGCGTACAGCGCTGGCCGGCGGTCGGGCCGAGGCCGGCGCGAAAGCGTCAGGCGATAAGTAAGGAATTTACCGGTTTTTCGGGTTTTCACAGTCACTTGACTGAGATCAACGCGGTATCGCGTCGATTTGATGCCGCTTCCCTTCCGCTCGCCTGATTCGACCGTGTATGTTGCGGGTGCGAGGTAATGGAACTGGTGCCGTCGGCTTAAGGCAAGCGGCGGCGCCATTCGCCCGCCGCTCCTGCGGGGGCACAGATAGATATGGAGGGCGCTAAAATGGCCCAGACTGCTGCACTGCCCATTTTGTCGGGCGAAACCGGTCTCACCCGGTATTTAGAAGAAATC
>JBAQAB010000134.1:0-9348 GCA_049285535.1 Xanthobacteraceae bacterium | reverse complement strand
GTACGACTCCCTGCCGATGTATCACTCGGTCGGCGGCGTGGTCGCGACCGGGGCGCTGTTGGTTCGCGGCGGATCGGTCGCCATCCGCGAGAAATTCTCCGCAAGCCAATTCTGGGACGACATCGCCGAGTCGGATTGCACGCTGTTCCAATATATCGGCGAACTTTGCCGCTACCTCGTGAATGCGCCGGCGCATCCGCGAGAGCGGGAGCATCGCTTGCGGCTAGCTTGCGGCAACGGGCTGCGCGCCGACACCTGGGAGAAATTCCAGTCGCGCTTCGCCATTCCGAAGATCCTGGAATTTTACGCGGCCACCGAGGGCAATATCTCGCTCTACAACGTCGAAGGCAAGATCGGCGCAATCGGCCGGGTGCCGCCGTTTCTGTCGCACCGCTTCCCGCTGACGCTGGTGAAGTTCGATGTTGCCTCCGGCGCGCCGGCCCGCGATGCACAGGGGCGCGCCATCCGCTGCGCGACCAATGAAATCGGCGAAGCGATCGGCCGGATCGGACACGGCACTGCGGACGCCAGCGGGGAGTTTGAAGGCTATACCGGCGCCTCCGATACCGAGCGGAAGATTCTGCGTGACGTATTCGAGGCCGGCGACGCCTGGTATCGTACCGGCGACCTGATGCGCAGGGACGAGCACGGCTTCTACTATTTCGTCGATCGGATCGGCGACACCTTTCGCTGGAAGGGCGAGAATGTGGCGACGTCGGAAGTCTCGGCCGCACTGATGGAGTTCCCCGGCATCGGCGAGGCAACGGTCTATGGTGTCGCAGTGCCCGGCACCGAAGGCGCCGCCAGCATGGCGGCCCTGGTCATCGATCGCACGCTGGATTTCGCCGAACTGCGCCGGCATTTGACGAAGCGGCTGCCGGGTTACGCCCGTCCGCTGTTCCTGCGGCTCACCGCCAATATTGCCGCAACGTCCACTTTCAAACACAACAAAAACCAGCTCGCGCGCGAAGGCTTCGACGTTGCCGTGGTGCGCGATGAGATCTATTTCGACGATCCGGAACAGCAGGCCTACGTGCCGCTCGACGCCGCGTTGTACGAGCGGATCGGTGCCGCGAAAATTCGGCTCTAAGCCCAAATTTTGAAGAGCCGCCCTGCGGCATATTGGCCGCGCTCGCTCTTTCCACGGCAGCACGCGAATGGCCGCAGCCGAGCGGCCGGAACAACCTCACGCTCAGAACAATTAAAGATCGAGCGACGCGATTACCAAATCGGTCGCAACCCCGACAATGTGGAACTTTCAGATACGGGAGAAGAAAACATGAGGTCGAAACTATTGGGCGGCGCTGCGGCAGTCGCCCTCACTGCATGCACAGTATTGGCAACGTCAGCGCCCGCGTCCGCGGCACCATGGGGTTGGCACCGCGGCTGGGGCGGCTGGCATGGCGGCGGATGGGGCGGCGCCGTCGCGGCCGGAGTGATCGGTGACGCCCTTGCGGCGGCAACGTCGCCGCTCTGGGCGCCGGGCTATTACGACTATGATCCCGGTTATGCCTATGGACCGGGCTATGCCGTGGCGCCTGCGCCGATGCTCGGAGGCGGCGGTGGGGTCGCCTACTGCGAATCCCGATTCCGCTCGTATAATCCCGCGACCGGAATGTATCTCGGCTACGACGGACAGTATCACCCCTGTCCATAGCTTCGGCTACCATCCGGCAGTTCGCGGGCGCCACCTAACTTTTCAGATGGTGGCGCCCGGCGAGCGCCTTTACCGCAAAAATCCGATCGAGAGCCACGGCACGGCGGCGACGATGATGGTGCCGATCACAAGCGCCAGCATATAGCCCCAGATCGGCCGCATGCCGGCGGCGGGATCGACGCGGCCGATTGCGCAGGCGGCGTAATAGCCGACGCCGAAGGGCGGCGCGAATAGTCCGATGCCCATCGCCAGGATCACCACCATGGCGTAATTCACCTCGTGGATGCCGACTTGCCGCGCGATCGGAAACAACAACGGTCCGAACAAGACGATCGCCGGAATGCCTTCGAGCACCGAGCCGAGCACGATGAAAGCGGCGATCGAGACGGCCATGAAAGTCACCGCGCCACCCGGCAGCCCGGCCATCGCCGCGGCAAGCGAGCGCGAGAAGCCGGACTGCGTGAGGCCCCAAGCCATGCCTGTGGCCGTGCCGATGATCAGCAAGATCGAGCCTGACAGGCTCGCCGTGTAGACCAGCATCGGACGCAGCGCCGACCAGTTGAAGCGGCGGTAAATCAGAAGCCCGGCGAGCGCCGCGTAAGCAATGCCGATGGTCGAGACCTCGGTCGCCGTGGCGACGCCTTCGACCACGGCCGCGCGAATGAGGAACGGCAGCACGAGAGCAGGCAACGCAATGAGGAAGGCGCGGCCGATCTGTCGCCGACTCGCGCGTTCGACATGACCGAGCTGCTCGTGGCGAAAACGCCGGCGAACGACGAAGCAGAGCAGGATGGCGCAAACGATGGCCGGCAGCACGCCGCCGGTGAACAGCGCTGCGATCGAAACGCCGGTGACCGAACCGATGGTGATGAGGACGAGGCTCGGCGGAATGGTCTCGGTCTGGGCGCCGGTGGCGGCCAACAGCGCGACCAGCTCGCCGCCGTTGGCGCCGCGCTCCTTCATCTCGGGAAACAGCACCGGCGCGATTGCCGCCATATCCGCGGCTTTGGAGCCCGAGATACCCGAGACCAAATACATCCCCGCCACGAGCACATATTGCAGGCCGCCGCGCACATGGCCCAACAGGCTCGCCAGGAAGGCGACCATGGCGCGCGCCATGCCCGTCATTTCAATGAGCAGGCCGAGGAAGATGAAAAGCGGCACGGCAAGCAAAATGAGATGGCTCATGCCCTCGTCCATACGGCCGACCAGAATCATCACCGGCGTTTGCGTGGTCAGCGCCAGATAGCCGAAGATGGCCAAGCCAAACGCGAAAGCGATCGGCACGCCGGCAAAGACCGTGGAGGCGACGACGCCGACGAAAAAGATCAGAAGGTTGAGGTTGCCGAGCCGGTGAAACAGCGGCTCGCCGAGCCAGAACAGCAAGACGCAAACGGCGACAGCGCCGAGTGCGACGACAATATCGCGCGGCGACCCGGTCCTGGCGAGCCGCAGTACAGCGAAGATCGCCATCAACAGGATACCAGCGGGCAGCGCCGCCGCGCGCACGGCATCGGTAAATTGCAGCGCCGGCGTGAGGATCGGCACCTGTTCCAGCGCATAGTCGTAGGCGGGCCACGCAATGAGCAGCATAAATGCCAGTGCGGCGCCGGTCGCAAACGTATCGAGCAAAGCCCGCGACGACGCCGACAGCATGCCGACGGCAGCGGTCATGCGCATATGCTCGTCGCGCCGAAAGGCGATGACCGCGCCGAGCATCGCCAGCCACAAAAACAGCATCGAGGCCAGTTCGTCCGACCACACCAGGGGCGCGTCAAAGACGTAGCGCGCTACCACGCCACTAAAGAGGATCAAGATCTCGGCCGCGACCAAGGCTGCAGCGATGAGTTCGACGGCAGCGCCGAGCCAAGCGTCGATAAAGCCGCTTATCCCGGGGCGAGGCCTCGCCTCGCTTGAACCGGCAAGCGACGGCGCCTGAAACTCCGCCACGGCTTCACGCCAGCTTGCCGACCGACTTCTCGAGTATGGCCCAGGCCTCTTCGCCGTATTTGCCCTTCCACTCGGTGTAGAAACCGGCGGAGCGAAGCTTATCGCGGAACGGCGCCGGATCGAGCGCATTGAACACGAGACCTTTGCCCGCAAGATCCTGCTGCAGATTGGCGTTCAGTTTGGCCACGTCATCGCGCTCGTTCACGCCGGCGGCGTTGACGTGCTTGGCGACGATGGTGCGCATGTCGGCCGGCAGCCGCTCCCAGGCGTTTTTGTTCGCCAGAAACCAGAACCCGTCCCACATGTGATTGGTCAACGAACAGTATTTCTGGACCTCATAGAGCTTGGCCGTCGAGATGATCGCCAGCGGGTTCTCCTGACCGTCGACGATCTTGGTCTGCAGCGCCGAATAGACTTCGTTGAAATTGATCGAGGCCGGCGCGGCGTCGAACGCCCTGAACATCGAGGTCCACAGCGGCGACGGCGGTACCCGCAGCTTCATGCCGCGAAAATCGTCCGGCGTCTTGATCGGCTTGGTCGATGTGGTGGTCTGGCGAAAGCCGTTGTCCCAAATCTTCTCCATGGCGACGAGCTGATTGGTCTTGGCAATCTGCCCGCGGACATAGGCGCCGAGATCGCCGTCCATCGCTTTCCAAACGGTATCGTAGTTCGGAAACGCGAAGCCCATGCCGTTGATCGAGGCCGCGGGCACCAGCGTCGCCAGAATCAGCCCCGACAGCGTGAAAAACTCCACGCCGCCGGAGCGGATCTGGGAGAGCGTATCGGTATCGGAGCCGAGCTGGCTCGAAGGAAAGATCTGCAGATCGAACGCGCCGTTGGTGTCCTGCTTGATGGCGGCCGCCATTTCCCGCGCCCGGATATTCATCGGATGCGTGTCGGGCAGGTTGTTGGCGTATTTGTAGGTGAATTTCGCCTGGTCGGCGCGCGCCACGAATGGCGCTGCAACGGCACCGCCGAGAAGCGTGGTAGCGCCTGCGGCGATGAGATGACGGCGAGACAGCTTCATAATGACCCTCCCCTGGCGGGCGGGCCACATGATGGGTGTGGTCGCCCTTTTGCTTGCTTGGAGGAAATCATTAGCCGTTATTGCGGCGCGGGGCTACGCCGATTGCGGCTACTCAGGCCGTTGCGTCGGCGTCGACGGTGAGCGTCGTGCCGGAAATGCTCTGCGCCTTATCGCCGAGCAGAAACGCGACCGCATCGGCGACGCCAGCGAGGCGGCGAAGCGCGCTGCGCCGCACCACCTGTTCGCGTTGCGCGCCGGCGAGGCCGTGGGTCATGTCGGTGTCGAGAAAGCCGGGCGCCACGGCGTTCACGGTGATGCCGAGCCGGCCGACTTCGCGGGCGAGCGAACGGGTGAAGCCGAGCATTGATGCTTTGGTGGCGGCGTAGACCGACAGCCCACTATAGCCGGTAAAGCCGATGATCGACGCGACATTGACGATGCGGCCGCTGCGTTCCGACATCATCGTGCGCACCACATATTTTGTCAGCACGATCGGCGACAGCGTATTGATGCGGACAAGCTCTGCGATCTGCGAATTGTGCATCAGCGACAGTGCGCCATCGAGGCCGAGCGCGGCATTGTTGACGAGCCCGTGGAGCGGCCCGAATTCCTGGTGCAGCTTGCGAACCAAGCCGGGAATCTCATCGATCTTGCCGAGGTCGAAGGCGACGAAGTGCGGCGAACCGCCTTTGCCGCGCTTGGCTTGCGCAATCGCCGCGGTCAATTCCTTGGTCGGCTTGCGCGCCACGGCGACGACGCGATAACCGGCCGCGGCGAGCGTGCCGGCAATGCCGAGACCAAGGCCGCGGCTGCCGCCGGTAACCAGCACGGTGCGAGGCGCTTCGGCTGCCTTTTTAGCCATGGTGCCGCGCCAATTTTCCGGTCGCCGCGATATCGAGTGTTGCCACGATGCTGATCGACGCCGGCACCTTGTGGCGCGGCAGCGCGTCACGGCACAGCTTCAAGATGTCGCCCTTGACCCGGCCGAGTTCGTTCATTGCAGCGTCGGCGGAGGATTTCAGCACCCGACCGAGCCGGTGATTGGGCTACGCTTGCTTCGAACCAGCGACATGCGCACCTGCGGATGCCGGTTGATCACCGCTTCGACCTCTTCGGGATGCACCTTCAGGCCGCCGATATTGATGATGCCGCCGCGGCGGCCGGCGAACAGGTATCGATCGCCGCGCAATTCCACCATGTCGCCGGTATCGACAAAGCCGTCCCGATCGGCGAGCGGCGCATCAGTGACGAGATAACGCGAGGCGGCGCGCGCCGAGCGGATGCGCAGCGAGTCCTGCAGCACTTTCATCTCGACGCCGTCGCGAACGCGGTCGACGAATTCGGCGGGGAATCCGGCGAGGCCGTCGCGAACCTCGAACGCGACCCCGGTTTCGGTCGAGGCATAAGCGTGACTGACGACGGCTTGCGGAAAGGTGCTGTGCAAGTTGTCGAGGATCGCCTGGTCGGCGATTTCACGGGACAGCCGGACATAGCGCGGCGAAATATTGCAGATCGCTGGCGACATCAGCGCGCGGCGCCAATGTGTCGGCGTTCCCAACAGATGCGTGACACCATGGCAGCCGAGGCGAGCGAGATGATCGCCGATCGGCTCGCCGGCGCCGGACAAAATAAGCGAAACGCCGCCGAGCACCGCGCGCAAGAAAATCTGCAGGCCGCCATAACGGCGGATGTCGTAGAATGTGCCCCAGACTGCGTCGTCGACGGCCGGCCGGCCGCGAAACGCCGCGGTCAGACCGGCGAGCGTGTGCACCACCATTTTCGGCACGCCGGTAGTGCCCGATGTGAGCATGACCCACTCGGTTTGGCGCGAGGGGGCTGGAAACCGCTCGGCCGCTGCAATCTCCGCAGCGCAGACAACGCGGACCGGCAGATCGAAGGCGGCGCTTGCTGCCGAGCTTTGGTCGACGACCACCGCATCAATGTCGGCGCCAGCGACGATCGCCGCGAAATGTTCGGGATCGGCATCGGGCGGCAGGATAGTGAGACGGCACGCGATGCCGTCGAGCTCGATCAAGGCGAGCGCCGTTGTCAGCTGGCTGCCGGTGGCGATGAGAACGGATTTACCGGCCAGTTCTTCGAGCCGGCCGCCGCCGGCCAGATCGGCGACGCGCACGCGCGCGTGACGATCGAAGAAAAAGCGCTCCAGCGACCCGATATAGTGGCGCAGCGATTGCGCCTCAGTGTGCGCCATTTTCATAGACTTTCACGAAATCGCCGAAAGTCACTGGAAACAGCGCGTCCTCCGACGCCGTGAACGGATCGATGCCGAGCTTGTCTTCAAGCCGCGCCACCAGCACGGCGAAGCCGAGCGAGTCGAGGCCCGAGTCCAGCAGTACGAGGTCGTCGCGCAGCGGCGCCAGCATCTTGCCGTGCTCGCGCGCGATCTGCTCCATCTGCCCCATTATGGTTAATTTTACCGACATAACATTGAGCCTACGCTTTGTTCATTTCGCGTCGATATATTCCAGCAACGATTACGATCAAGTTCACGAACGGGACGTGGTCAACACGAATGGTTTCCGCTTCGCCGGCAATCCGCTGCCGACAAATCGACGAAGGCGATGTTGCCGCCGTCGCCGAGCTGTTGCGGCGCGGATTTCCGAACCGCAATCGTCGGTTCTGGCAACGCGCGCTCAACGCGCTGGCGCGGCGTGAACCGCCGCCAGGATTGCCGAAATATGGTTACCTCTTGGAATCCGCCAGCATGCCGGTCGGCGCCATCCTGATGATTTGCTCGGCGATGCGGACCGGCGACACCCTGGCGCCGCGCTGCAATCTGTCGAGCTGGTATGTCGAGCCGGCATTCCGGACCTACGCGCCGCTTCTGGTGTCGCAGGCGCTCCGCCACAAGGAGGTCACTTATACGAACGTCTCGGCCGCGCCGCATACCTGGCCGATCATCGAAGCGCAGGGTTTTTCGCGTTACAGCGAGGGCATCTTCGTCTGTCTACCGGCCTTGCAGCGAGCGCCCGGGGGCGAAAAGGTGCAAGTGATGGCCGCGGACGCGTCGCCGGCGATCGCCGTCGATGCCTTCGAGCGGGACATCCTGCTGCAACATGCCGAGCACGGCTGCATCAGTCTGTGGGCGGTGAGCGGCGGGCGCGCTTTTCCGTTCGTCTTTCGGCCGCGCCTGGTCAAAGGCTTCATACCCTGCGCGCAACTGATCTACTGCCGCGATCTCGCCGATTTCACCCGCTTCGCCGCACCGATCGGACGTTATCTGGCGCTGCGCGGACGCGCCGTCGCCATCGTCGACGCCAACGGCCCGATTCCCGGGCTGATCGGAATATTCCGCAGCGGCAGCAAGCCAAAATATTTCAAGGGTCCGCAGCGCCCACGGCTCGGCGACCTCGCTTACACCGAATACGCGATTATGGGCGTTTAGCTCAGACCATCAGCGCTTGGCGCACCTGCGTCGGCCATTGCGCCAGCTCGACGCCGTGGATGGCGAACAAGGCCAAGGCCAGCCGATCGATGCCGAAAGCGACGCAGCCGGTGTGCGCCGTCGCGCCGGAGGCGGTGTGCAAATTCCAAGTCGTGCCGAAATGATCGCGGTGATAGTTGAAGCTCATGCAGGCGGTCGGCTCTTCCTCCGAATGCACCGGAATAAGCAGCTCGAATTTCAATTCTTGCTCGACCTGACTCATCGCCATCATCTTACCGCCGCGGCCGAAGAAAGGATCGCTGGCCTGCTCAATGCAGTACGGCAGATCCAATTGGCCGGCAAAACCCTCGGCGCGCTTCATCCAGCGCGCCCGGAATTCCTGGATCTCCTCGGGCTCGCCGATGCAGACATATTCGCGCATGCGGAAGGACTGCAGCCGGTCGAGCATTTTCGACGGCTCCCGGCGGAAGCAGTCGCAGGCGACGTCGAAAACAAGTCCGCCGGCGGGCACGCCACCGCGGCTCGCGACCAGCGGATAGACCGGATAGCAGGCGGCCGGGCTCAAAACGAGATCGGAGGCAGCCAATCCGGACGCCCAATCCTCGCCGGTCTCATAGCGCTCGACGCTCGAGCAAATATGCGATTCATCGCCGGTGAGGCAGCTCACGCAGCCGAGGAAATGCGGAAAGCTCTTCAGGTAGCCGGATTTTTCCAGTTGCCGGCGGCTCATCACCGGCGGAAAGCGTAAGACTTCGGTGTTCGGCTCGCGGTAGCGCGAAATCAGCGCGCCAAGGCCGTCGACGACCTGCTCAAACACGGCCGTGCGCGCATAAACGCCGTCGATGCCGCTCGGCAGCAACAGCGATTCGGCGATGGAGTCGAGCGAATGCGTCGGTCTCGTCGGTTGCTTGAATGCAACATTCATTTCGTTTGCGCCTCTTTATTCCAAGCTTTGGAGCAGCGAGATATTCAGTCGCCGATCGAGTCCGGCGCGCCGCTCAAAAGCGACGCCGCGCCGATAATGGCAAGGATGCGGTCGTTGCTGATCATGATCGGCGATGACAGGATGTCGCGCAGATGCCGTCCGACGCTGAACTCGCCGTCATTGCGATAACCCGACAGCCCGCAGGTCTGCATCGCGCTCATGACGGTCGAGACGGCAAGCTCGGAGGCGTTGACCTTGAGCAGATTCATGCCGGTCTGAAAATCGATGATTTCGAGCGCCGCCGGATCGGCGGTGGCCGCGAAGCGCTGGCGGGCACTGGCGATCAGGCCGCGCAGCGTCCGCAGCGATGCGTTGGCCCGCGT
>JBAQAB010000133.1:0-7915 GCA_049285535.1 Xanthobacteraceae bacterium | reverse complement strand
GCGCATCTTCGAGATTTTTGGTGATGCGGCCTTGGCCGATGCCTTCCGTGATCGAGGAGCCTTCCGACTTCAGCGTGCCGGTCGTGTAGTAACTGTAGAGCGCCGCGCCCATCGGATCGGCCAGCGCGATGCGAACATTCTTGTTGCGCTCTTTGAGCGCAATGGCGACGCCGGCGAGCGTGCCGCCGGTACCTACCGCGCAGCAAAAACCGTCGATCTTGCCGTCGGTCTGCTGCCAGATTTCCGGTCCCGTCGTCTCGATGTGGCCCTGCCGATTGGCGACATTGTCGAATTGGTTCGCCCAGATCGCACCGGCCTTCTCGGTCTTCGCCAATTGCGCCGCGAGGCGTCCCGAAATTTTCACGTAGTTGTTGGGATTGGAGTAGGGCACCGCAGGCACTTCGATCAATTCCGCGCCGCACAGCCGGAGCGTATCCTTCTTCTCCTGGCTCTGGGTTTCCGGAATGACGATGACGCTGCGGAAGCCCAGGGCATTACCGACCAGCGCGAGACCGATGCCGGTGTTGCCCGCCGTTCCTTCGACGATGACGCCGCCGGGCCGCAACTCGCGCTTTTTCACCGCGTCCTGAATGATGAATAGGGCCGCGCGGTCCTTGACCGATTGGCCGGGATTCATGAATTCGGCCTTGCCGAGGATGGTGCAGCCCGTGGCCTCCGAAACGCGCTTTAGTTTGATCAGCGGAGTGTTGCCGATCGCTTCGATGATTCCGTTGGCAAATTGCATGGTTAGGCGCTTTCCGGCCGGGGGAAAATAGGTGACGGTCGGCTTGGAAACAAGGCTAATGAAAATGCCGCCGATTTGCGCAACGTCCTCGAAACCATAGGGATGCAAGGGGCATCGCCGGCTCCGGCTATTCACCGATTGTTTCCCGGAGACGCGCTAAGCCGCACAGCACGGTTCGCCCGCGTCCGGTCAGTCTGGTTCTGCGCAATGAATCTAGACGTCAATACGTTGTTTCTGGTGACCATCTACGTGGAAGCGATCCTCGGATTGCTGCTGCTGTTCGCGTGGGTCCAGAACACGGCGATCTATGCCGTGGCATGGTGGGGCTTCGCCGATTTGCTGCGGGCAGCCTCGATCATGCTGTTCGGCATGTACGGCCGGGTTTCGGACCTGATCTCCATCGATCTCGCCAACGTAGTGCTGTTTACCGCATTCGCGCTGACCTGGACCGGCGCACGCGTTTTCGACCACCGCCGGCCGCTGCCGATCCTGTTGTTCGGCGGCGCCGCGCTGTGGCTGGTGCTGTGTCACATTCCAATTGTCGCGGCGTCGTGGGACGCCCGCGTGCTCTTAAGTTCCGGCATCATCACCGCCTATACCTGGGCGACGGCGTACGAGTTCTGGCGCGGCCGCAGCGAGCCGCTGGTGTCGCGCTGGCCGGCGATCTTCATGCTGTTCGCGCACGGTTCGCTCTATCTGTTGCGGACGCCGCTCGGTGCCATGCTGCCGTGGTCGCAAGACGGCGACAAGATGTTCCAGAGCGTTTGGCTCACCGTGCTCAGCTTCGAGGCGCTGCTGTTCACGATCTCGATCGCTTTCATCCTGCTGGCGATGGCCAAGGAGCGCACCGAATTTCGTCACCGCACCGCGGCGCTGGTCGATCCGCTCACTGGCATTTCCAATCGCCGGGCCTTTCTGCAAGACGGCGAATCGCAGCTGCGGCGGCAGGCGACCGATCCGCGCCCGATCGCGGTCATGCTGCTCGACCTCGACAATTTCAAATCGATCAACGATCGCTTCGGCCATGCCATCGGCGATCGCGTGTTGCAGCTTTTTGCCAACGTCGCTGGCAATTGCGTGCGCCGCGCGGATCTGTTCGGCCGCCTCGGCGGCGAAGAATTCGCGGCCATGCTCGTCGACGCGACGCGCGAGCGGGCGATGGCGATCGCCGAGGACATCCGCCGCTCGTTCGCCGATTCGACATACGAAGTCGAAGGCCGACCCGTCGTCGCCACGGTCAGCATCGGTATCGTCATCAGCTACGACGCCGTGCTCGATATCTCGGCGCTGCTGGCGCAAGCCGATCATGCGCTTTATCGGGCTAAGGACAACGGCCGTAACCGTATCGAAATCGCATCCATCGAGCTTATTCTCGACCGCGCCAAGCGCAGCGTTGCCGAACCGGTCGGCATGACCAAATCGGTCGCCCGCTCCGCCGCGTGACCGGCTACCCGCCGCTTCAGCGACCGTCCAAATAGGGGGCATGGGATACCGCCCATCGCAGCGGTGTCGAGGGTTTTCGCGTGTGCTTGCCTATCTGCGCGCAATGGTGCTGAAACCGTTGTCGACGGCAAGCTCTCCCCGAAGTGAGGGCATTTTCGGGAGAGCCGAATGAAGCGCAGCAACAATCGCATTATAACGACGCATGTCGGCAGCCTGATCCGTCCGCCCGCATTGCAGGATTTCTTGCGCGCCAAACAGGCCGGCAAGCCCTACGATAAATCCGCCTATGAGACCTGCCTGCAGCAATCCGTCGTCGACGTCGTTCACAAGCAGGCTGTAGTGGGAATCGATGTCGTCAGCGACGGCGAGTTCGGGAAATCGATCAGCTGGTCGCAATATGTTCTGGAACGGCTGGCCGGCTTCGAGCGGCGGCCGATCAAACCAGGCGCAAATCCGTTCACGCGCGGCGTCGACCGCGAGCACTTCGCCGAATTCTACGCCGAGCTCGATGCGCGCGAGGGTGTCGCGACCACGATCGAAGCGGTCTGTGTCGGACCGGTCAGCTACACCGGGCAGGCCGAGCTGGCGCGCGATATCGCCAATTTCAAAGCTGCGCTCAAAGACGCGAAGGTCGAAGAGGCGTTCATGCCGGTGGCGGCGCCGGCGAGCGTCATTCCGGATCGCAAGAACGAATATTACAAAAGCGAAGAGGAATTGATCCGCGCGATCGGGGCGGCGATGCGCACCGAATATCGCATGATCATCGATGCCGGTTTCGTCCTGCAACTCGACGATGCTCGCGCCGCCGTCACCTATGACCGCATGGTGCCGCCGGCGAGCTTCGCCGATTACCGCAAATGGCTCGCCATGCAAGTCGATGTGCTCAACGAGGCCATTGCGGGCCTGCCCGCCGACCGTATTCGCTACCATGTTTGCTGGGGCAGCTGGCCGGGGCCGCATACGACCGATGTGCCGCTCAAGGACATTGTCGACCTCATCCTTGGCATGAAAGTGGGCGCCTATGTCATTGAAGGCGCTAATCCGCGCCACGAGCACGAATGGCGGGTCTGGGAAAGCGCCAAGCTGCCTGCGGACCGCCTGCTGATCCCCGGGGTGATCAGCCACGCTACCAATGTCGTCGAGCATCCCGAACTGGTGGCCGAGCGCATTGTGCGGCTAGCTCGGCTTGTTGGGCGTGAGAACATCATGGCTGGGACCGATTGCGGCTTTGCCCAGGGACCGTTCCACCGCCGGGTGCATCCGAGCATCATGTGGGCGAAACTCGACGCACTGGTCCAAGGCGCTAAACTTGCCAGCGCGGAACTATGGGCTTAGCCGAAACTCCGCAGCGAGGCCTGCCGCCGCGGCGGGGCAGGGCCTCACCCCGGACGGGTTCTTGAAGCTGCCGGGATTTGTTAAGCTGGACCGTCAATAAGCTTTGAGGGAGATCGATCATGCTCGACGTCACCAAGCGAACGGCCCCCTTCGACACCGCTCGCCTCGACCGGCTGATGGACGATGCCGGGATAGACGTGCTGATCGCAACGTCGAAGCACAACATTCAATATCTGCTCGGCGGCCATCGCTCGTTCTTTTTCGAATCCATGGACGCGATGGGCTTAAGCCGTTACTTGCCGGTTTTCGTCTACGCCAAGGGCGAGCCGCAGAAGGCGGGCTTTTTCGGCCACCGCATGGATCGATTTCAAAACGAGGTGACGCCGTTCTGGGTCTCCGAGGTCAACACCAAAAGCTCGGGCTCGATCGACGCCATGGAAAAGGCGGCCGAATATGCGCGCAAGCTTAATCCGAAGCCGAAGCGGATAGGGGTCGAGACGGCGTTCCTGCCGGTCGATGCCGTGGCCGCACTGCGCAAGGTGTTTCCGAACAGCGACTGTGTCGATGCGCTGTTTGTGCTCGAGCGCTTGCGCGCGGTGAAGTCGCCGCAAGAGCTTGAAATGCTGCGCATCGCCTCGGACAAAGTGATCGATTCAATGCAGGCGGTGTTTAAGGACTTCGGCCCCGGGGCTACCAAGGCGGAACTGGCCGAGGCGTTGCGCCGCGAGGAGACTTCGCGCGGCTTGACCTTCGACTATTGCCTGATCGCGGCAGGCTCGAGCCTCAATCGCGCACCGTCCGACCAGCGCTGGGAAAAAGGCGACGTGCTGTCGCTCGATTCCGGCGGCAACTATCAGGGTTATATCGGCGATGTGGCGCGCATGGGCGTCGCCGGCGAACCCGATGCCGAACTCGTCGACCTTTTGGCCGAAGTCGAAGCCGTAGAGCAGGCTTCTATGAAGCCGATCCGAGCCGGCGTGATGGGCAAGGAGATCTATGCAGCGGCCAACGCCGTCCTGCACAAATCCAAGGTGCACAATCACACCGAATTTCTCGCCCACGGCATGGGGCTCGTCAGCCACGAGGCGCCGCGGCTGACCAACTCGGGGCCGGTTCCTTACGATGCCTACGATGCCGATCGCCCGCTCGAAACCGGTATGGTGGTCTCGGTCGAAACCACGCTGCAGCATCCGCAACGCGGGTTTATAAAACTCGAAGACACGGTGGTGGTCACGCCGAGCGGATTCGAAGTCTACGGCGACCGTATTCGCGGCTGGAACAGAGCGGGCGCCTGAGTCTTACAGGCGACGAACACGGCGTGTGGGAGAGACGGCGCGCGCGCCGCCATCAGATCGGTTTGCGGTGTGTGACGGCGGGCGGCTGTTGCGCCAAGCCCGCTTCACGGCGCAGCCGGTAGAGATAGCCGAAGCAGACGATGCCGGCCAACGCCCAGGATATGCCGGTGAAGTAGACGATCACCGGCGCCAGGCTCGGCGAAAGCACGGTGAGGATCCAGTACATCGCGCCGCATCCCAGAAGCACAATGAAGGCTCGCAACAAAACGTAAGTCAGATTTTGCGCCATGATTCGCGCTCCTCGCCCAGAGGGTGCGATGTTGGGGATGCGTGGTTAATGGCTGATGAACGCCGGTGCAACGCTTCCGCCACCCGTCTTAAAGTGGCCGGATCGAAAACTCCGCGAAGTGCTTGATTTGGCTCCCCGGGCCGGATTCGAACCAGCGACCAACCGGTTAACAGCCGGTTGCTCTACCGCTGAGCTACCGGGGAAAAGCCTGCTCGCGTGCGCGCGCCGCATATAACAAAGCCGGTCCCGCTTTGAAAGCACGAAGCGTCTCCCCCTGCGCGTGCCGGCGGAGATTTTGCCCGGCTGACCTGCGAGCCGGAGCAAGCGGCTTACGGCGCGACGTACTTTGCTGCCCTTGCGAAGGCTGGAGGCCACGCCCGGAATTGAACCGGGGTACACGGTTTTGCAGACCGTTGCGTAACCACTCCGCCACGTGGCCGTCCAAAGGAGAGGTAGCGCCGGCATGGGTAACTGCACGCAATCGATTAAGCAATGCCTACACGTTGCCACAGGAAGCATGCGCGGGCGCGGACAATCGCCACAACGCCAGCGTTTTCACCGCGACTCGCGCGGGAACTTTGAATACCGGGCTGAGTTGCCTTGGGGTGCCCAATGGGTGGGCGAAATCCAGTAATTTGTCCGGAGAAACATTATGGTTACTCTCAAAACCGTGACGCTTGCAGCCGCCCTAATCGCAGGTGCGACTTCGCTGGCGATTGCGCAGAACGGCCCGGCGACGGGTGGCCAGCCGCCGGTTGCCGGCGGCGCCGCGGCGAGCAATCCCACGGCCGGCGGTAGCGGGAATGGAATGGCGCCAGCCAAGACGACGCATCACAAGGCGACGAAAAAGAAGAAAACCACACCTCAGTAATCAAAGTGAGCTGACCGCTGGCGCGTTAAGCGCCAGGGATCCAACCTCAAACCCGGTCATGGCAAGCCATGGCCGGGTTTTTTACGCGCGCGAGGATTTGGGCGTTGACGCCACGAGGGATGCGTCCATCACGCAAGATTTGAAGTGCCGTCCGGACCGCCCGCTTGCGTTTTAGCTGACCCTATCGCACAACGCAGCGATCGTTGACTGTGGACCCAACCGATGTTCGACACCACTACGGCGCGCCGCATGATGGTGGACGGGCAGGTTCGCACGGCCGACGTCACCAATCTCGACCTGATTGCGGCTATGCTGGCAGTGCCGCGCGAGCAGTTCGTGCCGCCGCCGCTTGCCGGTCAAGCTTATCTCGACAGCGATATTCCGTTGGGCGCGGGTCGGGCACTGCTCAAGCCGATGGTTCTCGCCAAGCTCATTCAGGGCGCGCAGGTGAGCGCAAGCGATCACGTCCTCGATGTGGGTTGCGGGACCGGCTATTCGTCGGCCGTGTTGTCTCACCTCGTCGGTTCGGTTGTGGCGCTCGAAGAAGATACAACTTTAGCGCGGCGCGCCCAGGGGGCGCTGTCGGCGGGCCATGGCGCCGCCAATGTCACGGTGGCCATTGGGCCGTTGACCGCAGGCTGGCCGGCGGCGGCGCCCTACGATCTCATTCTGCTCGACGGCGCCACCGAAATCACGCCAGAGGTGCTCGGGCGGCAGTTGAAGCCGGACGGCCGGATGGCTTGTGTTCTCGGTCGAGCTCAAACCGGCAAAGCCATGATTTATCGGATGATCGAGGGCCACCTCGTGGGACGGCCGATCTTCGATGCCGCCGCGCCGTTACTGCCGGGCTTTGCCGCCACGCCGACTTTCGTCTTCTAGCGGATCGTTTCTGGGCCAACTTGTAGCGGCTCCTCGCGGCGTCTACTACCTAATGGCGCTCTGCGCTCCTCCCCGGCGTGATTTTCCGAATGGTCGCCCGTCAAAGCCGGAATCAGCCTCGGCTACCCACCTGTGGCCCAGAAACTCCTATTCGGAGAATTTTGCATTTCATCCCCAGATGCAGGGTTTCGCCCGCTGTGCCAGCCGCTTAATGTTGCTAGTTTCGCGTTCCCGACCAAGCTGGCTGGCCGGAAGGGGATAGCGCGTCCGTGATGGGGGTCCACCGCGCAAATGGGGCGGGCGGAGGTAGGTGGTGGGAGCTGTGTCTACGTCATGAGGCGACGGGGACTGCGGGCGCATATCCTGGCCTTAGCAAGCCTCGGGCTGGCCGGTGTCGTCGTGGCCGCGGGCTGCGGTGCGGCGGCGGCCGATACGCTGGAATGGGCTCTCGTCCAAGCCTATCAGAACAACCCGTCGCTCAATGCGCAGCGGGCGGCCTTGCGTGCGACGGATGAGAACGTGCCGCAGGCTTTGTCGGGCTACCGGCCGAAGCTGAGTGTCACCAGCACCGACGGCTTCGCTTATTCCAGCACGTTGTCGCAGACCGTCAATCAGCAGGTGTTTCCCAATAGCGTCAGCTATTCGAACATCGCCAAGGACATGGGGCAGCGCGGTTTCGGCGCCACTGCGACCGAAACGCTGTTCAACGGTTTTCAGACCGCGAACAAGACGCGGCAAGCGGAGAGCCAAGTCATGGGCGCGCGCGAGACCTTGCGCGTCACCGAACAGCAAGTGCTGCTCGATGCGGCCACCGCTTACATGAATTTGCTGCGCGACGAGGCCATTCTCGACCTCAACCGCAGCAACGTCGAAGTTCTCACCGAGCAGCTCAAGCAGACCCGTGACCGCTTCAATGTCGGCGAGGTGACGCGGACCGACGTTGCGCAAGCCGAATCGCGGCTGGCCGCCGGCCGCTCGTCATTGCTCGGCGCGCAATCGAACTATGTCACCTCGCAGGCCAATTATCGGCGCGTGATCGGCGTCGATCCCGGACGGCT
>JBAQAB010000132.1:0-18057 GCA_049285535.1 Xanthobacteraceae bacterium | reverse complement strand
GTTCATGCCGGCGCCGCCGTTAATCCGCGACAATGCGGCTTGGCGGGAAGGCCACCTCGACCAGCGTGCCGGCGTTCGGCGCGCTTTTTATGACGAAATTGGCGCGATTGGCCTCAGCCAGTGCCTTGGTCAACGGCAGGCCGAAGCCGGTCCCGCCCGAGCCCCAGCGTCCGGACGTGGCGACCTGGCGGAACGGCTCGAGCGCGGCCGCTATGTCCTTTTCACTCATGCCGGAGCCGGTATCGCGCACGCGCAATACGCCCTCGCGGCTGTCGGTAAAGACGGTCGACACGATCACCTGGCCGCCGGGGCCGGTGAATTTGATCGAATTCGCGATCAGATTGAGCACGATCTGGCGCAGCGAGCGCTCGTCGGCGACGACCAGCGGCAGGCCCGGCGTGAGCGAGGTGCGGATGATGATACGGGCGCGGTTCGCTTGCGGCTGCATGATGCCGACGCATTGTTGGGTCAGGTCGTTGAGATTGACGCTGGCGAAGTTGAGCTCGGTCTGCCCGGTCTCGATCCGCGACAGATCGAGCAAGTCGTTGAGCATCGAGACCAGATGCGTTCCGGCGGCGTGGATGTCCTTGATGTATTCGCGGTAGCGCTCGTTGCCGATTGGGCCGAAGCGTTCGGCCATGATCACTTCGGCAAAGCCGGTCATGGCGTTGAGCGGCGTGCGGATTTCATGACTGACTTTGGCAAGGAATTCCGCTTTGGCCGATGCCGCGCGCAGCGTCTCGCGCTTGGCGTTGCGCAGTTCGTCCTCGCTCTGCTTGCGGCTGGTAATGTCGCGGAATACCGCGCAGATGCGGTCGGCTCCGACACGGGTGAGAGTCATGGCCAGCGGCACGAGCTGCTCGTCACCCGCGCGTGCCGCGACGTCGAGCGCGTTATTGAAGGCGCCGGTGCCGCGCACCATGCGATCGAGGTGATCGCACGCTGCGCGTTCGCTCTCGGGCGCTAACAGATCGCCGAGCGAGCGGCCGCCAAGCTCGGCGGCCGCTGTGCCGAACAGCGCGGCGGCGCGGGCATTGGCGCCGACGACGCGGCCTTCGGCATCGAGCGTGACGACGCCGTCGGTCGCCGCGTCGAGTATTGCTTTGAGTTCCTGGTTCTCTTTCTCGGTTGCGGCCAGCGTACCATCGGCTTGCCGCGCCACCGTTCCGACGTGGTCCTCTGCGACGTGGTCGCTGGAGTCGTGGCCGTTGGACACGATCAGCGCCAGCGCCGACGCTCCGTTCCACGGCACCGTGAACATGCGGCCGTCCAATGCCAGCCTGTCACCGCGTTGCGTCACGATCGACACCGATTTGTCCAACGGCGGAGCGGTGCTCACGGTCTCGGCGAGGGCCTCTGCAGCCGGCTCGGCAAACAGCCGGCCCAAGCCGCCGGCTGCCTCGATGGCGGCGAGGTTGTTGTAGCCGCTCCATTCCAAGAAGTGACGGTTGGCGTAGAGCAGCTTGTCGTGCCGATAGACCAGAACCCCCATCGGGATGCGGTCGAGCAGCACTTGCTCAATCGCCGGCTCGGCGGCCGATTTAGCGCTCGCTTCGAGGGTTTCCGTCGGCAGAGCCTCGGCGGCTTCTGCAACGGCTTCCGGCGCCTCTTCCGGACCGCGCAGCCGCGCCGTCAGCTCTTGCGCCAATTCGCGAAACGCCCTGCGCTCGACCGGGCTCAAGCTTGGCGCCACTTTGGGCTCTGTCGAGCCTGACTGACGAAACGGCACCACATTGGCCGAAGCCGGCGCGAGAGCGAGCGTCGGGCGCTCGGCGTGCGGCGTCGCTTCGGCCGGTACGGCAGCCCCGGCTTTGTCCGCCACCGCGCCCGGCATTGCCGGCGCGGCGCCTTCCTCCTGCTGCGGCGATTCCGGCACCGGCCTGAAACCTATTGGCTGGTCGCGTCGCGCCCGCGCCAATTGATTGATGCGGTCGATGTCACGGCAGACGCCGAAGCCGCGATAGCCGCGGAACCTGCGGTCGCGGTCGAATACCGGCAGGCCGGACAATTCGATCGGCAGCGGTTCGGGGGAATCGTCCACAGGCCAGGGGATGACGATACCGCTCCAGGTTTCCTGACTAGACACCGCCCGCACGACTTGATTGGTGGGATCGAGCTTCAGTTCGGTGGCGATTTCGCTCCATGGCCGGCCGAATGCCGCGCTCGTATGGGGCCCGGCGAGCTCGATGAACTCGTCCGACCCGACGCCGAAGCGGCCGTCTGCATCCATGTGCCAGACAAAGCGCAACGGATGCCGCCGCTCCGCCATGCCCTCATGCGGGACGGCGGGATCGGATATGGGCCCGGCAGCGGAGGTCGCGGCCGCGGGCGCTTCGATTGGCGCCTCGGCTGGAGCTGTCGCCACGTCTTGTGCCGGATGTTCCGCCCTAGCTTGCTCGATCCCTTGTGACGCACTCAGCTCGACAGGGGCTTCGCTCGGCTGCTGCGGCACGGTGAGCAGCAACACGCGGGACACGTCTTTGCCGAGGCGTGTGGCCGCGACTTCGAAAGCCGCTTGGCCAATGCGCGCGGCGCCGCTGGCGCTGCTGCCGGTTTCAAGGACGGTCGCGGCGAGCGTTTCGATGCCCAGCGCCGACAACACGGTGGCGCCGGAGAGCCGGGCCTGCGCTGCCGCATTGGCATAGACCAGCGTGCCGTCCGGAGCGAAGCCTGCGATCGGCTCTTCGCAATCGCCGAACAGGCGACGTATCCGCTCGCTGAGGCTGAGTTCCCGTCCAGCCGGTTCCACCGCCGAGATTAGGATTCCGACCTTGCCGTCGGCGAGGACGGTGCGCCAGCACGCGCAGGTGAGGGGGCGGCCGAACGATGCGCCAAAACCGCGCAGCCGCTCGAGACGCTCTTGCCCGGTCGCCGGCAGCGTAGCGGCCAAGCCAACGATTTGCCGGGCAGGAATGTCGCCCACGTCGAAGCGGCGTTGCGTGCAGGCGGCCACCGTCTCGCCGCCGAACATCGCCGCGCCGACGGCATTGGCCCACAGCATTTGCGAGCCGTCGATGCTCCACAGCCAAGCCGGCCAAGCACTCGTCGCAAGCGGCGCGAGACGCGGATGACCTGACAGCGCGAGCGTTTTCTCCACGATCGACATGCGCGTCGGAACTCGTAGCCTAAAGAAATTCTTAATAGTGCGGGGCGTCTGCGGCGTCCATGGCGGCGGCCGGCCCGCGGCCAAGCTTGCCGGGATAACCTTAATCGCTTTGGGGACTTAGCCGGGCGTCGCGGTTTAGCTTGCATGGCCGTCGCAAATTCGCGCTAGGATCGGGGCTGCCGGGGCACGAGGAGCAAGTGATGGCAAAAGATCCCTTCGAACAATTCGCGATTCCGACCGAGATGCGGGCGTTTGTCGAACAGAGCGTGACGCAGGCGCGCCAGGCTTTTGACGGCTTCATCGAGGCGGCCAATAAGGCGATGGGGCAACTGCAAGGCCAAGCTCAGGCGGCACACAGCGGTGCCACGGAAATCGCTCATAAATCGATGAGCTATGCCGAGCAGAACGTCACGGCGACGTTTGAATTCGCGCAAAAGCTCATGCAGGCCAAGGACGCGGCGGAACTCATGCGGCTGCAATCCGAATATTTGAGCCGGCAGATGCAGGCACTGTCTTCCCAGGTGCAGGATCTTGGACAAAGTGCCGCCAAGATCGTGGTGGATAGTGCGAAGCCGAAGACCTAGCGAGTCTCTGCCTCGCCAGCTTCAAAATCGGTAAATATTCCAGAGGTTTATTTTGTTTCGTTGTGCGTTGCAATAATTCCTATTGCAATGCACCAAAAAAGTTGTTATCTGCTTTTTCAGGAAGGTGGCGCGGCCCATGCTTGGGCTCGATGAGGACGGTGTTTCGCCGCGACACCCACGACGAAGCGATGTCAGGCAACGCGCAACGGGCGGCGAAGCCAGTAAAGAAAAAGCTCTCCAGGTGAGACAGCCCAAGAAGCAACGAGCGAAATCAAGGACCAGTGTCATGGCTGAAGCCACCACCACAACGACCCCCCCAAAAGTGAAAAGCAAACCTGCGGCCAGCGCATTCGAGATGCCGAAATTCGAGATGCCGAAATTCGAGATTCCGAAGGTCGAAATGCCGGCCGCTTTCCGTGAATTTGCCGAGCGCGGCGTCGCGCAATGCAAGGACACCTACGAGAAGATGAAGGCCGCCGCGGAAGAGGCGACCGACGTGCTCGAAACCACCTATTCGACCGCCACCAAGGGCACATCCGAATACGGCCTCAAGGTGATCGAAGCGGCGCGCATGAACACCAACGCGGCGTTCGACTTTTTCGGCGAGCTGATCACGGCGAAGTCGCTGTCGGAGGTGATCGAGCTGTCGAGCGCGCATACGCGCAAGCAGTTCGAGACGTTGACCGAGCAGAGCAAGGAGCTCGGCGCGCTCGTGCAGAAGGTTGCGACCGAGACTGCCGAGCCGATTAAGAGCGGCATGAACAAGGCGTTCAGCAAGGTCGCGTAATTGCGGCCAGACCGCTGCCGCGGTTTCGCGGCGAGGGGAAAGCCCGGGCCTAGCCCGGGCTTTTTGCTTTTTAGGGGCTGGTTTCGGCTATCTTGCCAAACTGGGGCGTTACTCTTAGGTTCCGCGCGCTAAAGGCCTGATCCGGAAAAGTAGCTACCGGTTTTCCGAAAAAGATCATGCCGAGCAAATCCGCGCCCGTGCAGCTGTAGCTCAGTTGGTTAGAGCGCCTGACTGTGGATCAGGAGGTCGGTGGTTCGAATCCACCCAGCTGTACCAGCACATTGCCGCCGGGCGTCACGCCTCACCTACCGTAACCGCTGCTCGGCGCGCGTGCATTTGACTCGCAATCGAGCCTCCTTACACTCGCCGCAAGAAAAAATAACGCGATCGCGCGTTCCCCGGGTGGAAGAGAGATGACCAAGCTTTGTAACGTCATTGGCGGCGTTTGCGGGCTCGCCGCGGCGCTGGCGGTTTCAATCAGCTTCAATTGTAACGCCCGCGCCGAAGACTATCCAAGCCGGCCGATCACCATGGTCGTGCCGTTCGCCGCCGGCGGACCGACCGACATCCTCGGCCGCATCGTCGCCCAAGCCATCGGTCCGACGCTCGGCCAGCAGGTCGTGGTCGAAGACGTCACCGGCGCCGGCGGCACGATCGGCGCCGCCAAGGTCGCCCGCGCCGCGCCCGACGGTTACACCATGGTCATGGGCAATCTCGGCACCCACGCCGCGAGCGTCGGCATCTACAGCAATTTGGCCTACGACCCACGCAAGGATTTCGAGCCGGTTATTTTGGTTGCCTCGACGCCGATGGTTCTGGTGGCGACAAAGACGCTGCCGGTGAAAACGCTCAGCGACGTCGTCGCCTGGACCAAGGCCAATAAGGGCAAGGCGACCATGGGTTCGGCCGGCGTCGGCTCGATCTCGCATCTGACACTGCTGCTGTTCAATCACCTCACCGGTGCCGGCGTCACCCATGTTCCGTATCGCGGTCTCTCCGAGGCGAGCAACGATCTCCTTGGCGGCCAGATCGATTTATTGTTCGATCAGGTCGTCACCGCGACACCGCACATTCTCAACGGCAGCGAAAACGCCATCGTGGTGACGATTCCGCGGCGCTCACCGTCGATCCCGAATGTGCCGTCGGCGACCGAGGCCGGTCTGCCGCGGCTGCAGACCATCGCCTGGACCGCGCCGTTCATGCCGAAGGGCACGCCGGCAGCAATCGTCAACCGCATCAACGATGCCGTGCAGAAAGCCATGCAGGATCCCGACGTCGCCAAGCGGCTCGCGCAAATCGGCGCCGACGTTCCGCCGCCGGAGCGGCGCACGCCGCAGGCGCTTGGGCAACTGGTCCGCGCCGAGATCGACAAATGGGTCCCGCTGATCAAGGCCGCCGGCGTGACCGCGCAATGATCTCGGCACAGTGAACCAATCGCCGTGAAGCTGAACGACGAAGAGGTTGCGATCCGCGCGGGCGAGGCCGGTCCGCTGCGGCAATGGGCGATCGCGCATCAGATAAAAGTCGGCGATTACCTCGGCGCGCACGATTTTGTTCCGGTCGGCCAGGCCCACATCATGGCCGATACGGAATCGCTCGGCGCGGCCGGCGTCGAATGGCTGGAACGCTGGGCGGCGCTGCCGGCCGAACAGCGCAACGTTCGCATCCCGACCATCACTGATCCGCGCGGCACCGATTTCGCGCGCGCGGCGCAGCTCAAGCAGCAGCCCTGGATGGTCGATCTGGAGCGCCGCGCCATTGCCGCCTTCGAGGCCCTCGGCGTGCTGATGACCGACACCTGCATCAACTATCAGACCATCATGCCGCCGGTGCGCGGCGAGCACATGGCCTATGGCGACACCGGCGTGGTGATCTATGCGAACAGCGTTTGCGGCGCGCGCTCGAATTTCGAGGGCGGCCCGTCGGCTTTGAGCGCCGGTCTGACCGGCCGTACGCCGCGTTACGGCTATCACCTCGACGAGCACCGACCGGCGACGTTCCTGGTCGAGCTGTCGTGGACGCCGCGCGAGCTCAGCGACTGGGGCGCCCTCGGCGGTGTGGTCGGCCGGCTGGCTGGTGACTATTCGCAAGTACCGGCGCTGGTCGGCATCGACCGCGTACCGAACGCCGATGAAATGAAACACTTTGGCGCGGCGCTGGCGAGCTTCGGCTCGGTGGCTTTGTTTCACATGATTGGCGTCACGCCGGAGGCGATGCGGCTCGAAGACATCGTGCCCGGGGGTGCGTCGCTGAAGACCCACGATATCGGCGAGGCCGATATCCGCGCGTTGCAGGCGCGCTACGCCAAGGACATCGGCAGCGTCGACGTGGTCGTGTTCTCGGCGCCGCAGTTGAGCCTCGTTGAAATGCAAACGCTGGCTGCGATGCTTGACGGTCGCCGCGCGACGATCCCGTTGCTCGCCGTGACCAGTCCGCAGGTCAAGCCTGACTGCGACCGCATGGGCCTCACCGCGCGGATCGAAGCCGCCGGCGGCGCCGTGCTTTCCGGCATGTGCTTCTATCAGAGCTATGCGCGGGAGATCGCCGAAGCCAATCGCTGGCAAAATCTCGCGACCAATTCGGCCAAACTTACCAATATCCTTGGCGGTTACGGCTATCGCCCGGTGCTGCTGTCGATGGAACGATGCGTGGCGGCGGCCTGCGCCGGCGGGACGCTGACATGAGCAGCAAGATTTTTTACGCCGATGCCGGAATGGGCCGCAAAGTGAAGGGCCAGGCGCTGGTCGCCAGCGACGGGTTCTCCGCGCGCTACGACCTCGACCGTATTCGCGGCGTGTTTTCGCGGCCCGAGCACAAGCTCGCCGGCGAGAGCTATCGCGGCCGCGTGCTCATTCTCGATGCCGCCAAAGGCGGCGTCGCAACGGCCTGGATGCTGCACGAGATGGCGTCGCGGGACGTCATGCCGGCGGCGCTGGTGTTGAACCGGGCCAATCCGATCATGGTGCAGGGTGCGGCATTGGCCGATTTGATTCCGGGTTTGACGTCGACATCACCAAGGCAATCCCGAACGGCGCCGAGGTCGAGATCGATCCGACGGCGGAGCGGCCGTTTATCCGCGTGTTCTGAACCAGACGGACAGCGCAGATGCCCTATTCCGACTATCGGCCGGACTTGATGGGTTCGGCGACGCTTGAACCGTCCGGTATGTTCGAGGCTGGCTCGTATCAGTCGTTCACGCTGGTCTATACGGCGGGAGCATTCGGCGTCGACGATACCGGCTCGGTCAAGATTGGCTTTCGCTTCGCCACCGATTTCGGGCCGGTTCAGTTCGATGACCCCAAAGGACAGGGCTACACCACGGTCAAAGCCTCGAACGGCGCGACGCTGGAATGCAAATGGGAATTCAAGCGCAACATCCGGCCGTGGAGCCGATCGCTCTATATCGGTGTGGCCAAGCACTTCCTCGCACCGGGCGACACGATCACCATCCGCTTTGGCGACCGGCGCTTCGGCTCGCCCGGCATCAGGTTGCAGACCTATTGCGAGAGCGAATTCGAATTTCACGTGCTAGCCGATCCGATCGCGACCTACGATTATGTGCCGCTGCCGCAAAGCCCGAAGATCGCGGTCGTGCCCGGTCCGCCGCTGCGCTGGCACGCCGTGCTGCCGACGCTGGTCCGCGCCGGTGAGCCCTTTCGTCTTGCCATCAAGGCCGACGATAAATGGGGCAATCCGTCAAACCGCATCGCGGCGAAGCTGCGCCTCGAGAGCTCCGTGCAGGTGCAGGGACTGCCGGAAACGGTTCAATGCGAGACCGGCAAATTCGCCGCGCTCGTCGACGGTCTGAAGGTCGATGAAGAAACCGACCTCGCCATCAGCGTATTCGATGACCAGGGCAGCGTACTGTGCCGCTCCAATCCGCTGCGCGTCGCACCCAAGGAGCTGCCGCTCGTTCATTTCTGGGGCGACACCCACGGCCAGTCGAACGAGACGCTGGGCACCAATTCGGCGCGTGAATATTTCGAGTTCGGCCGCGACAAGGCTTTCCTCGACGTGATGGGCCATCAGGGCAACGACTTCCAGATCACCGGAGCGTTCTGGGTCGAGCTGAATCGGCTGTCGCGCGCGTTCGACCGGCCGGGCTCCTTTGTCTGCATCCCTGGTTACGAATGGTCGGCCAATACGGCTGTTGGCGGCGACCGCAATGTGCACTTTCGGCGCGAGGGCGAGACTATTCACCGCTCCTCGCATGCGCAGATCGCCGATGCCGCCGATATCGTCGATGAGACAGCCGACGCGCACACCGCCAACGATCTATTCAGGCGGCTGCAAGGCAAGGACTGTGTCGTGGTCTCCCATGTCGGCGGCCGTTATGCCGACATCCGCTATGCCCATGATGCGAAGCTCGAGACCGCCGTCGAGGTGCATTCCGCCTGGGGCACCTTCGAGTGGATTTTGCACGACGCCTTCGAGAAGAATTATCGCGTCGGCGTGGTCGCCAATTCCGACGGCCACAAGGGTCGGCCGGGCGCCTGTTATCCCGGCGCGTCGTTCTTCGGCAGCCAGGGCGGTCTGACGTGCTTTCTCGCCGAGCGCCTCGACCGCGGCGCGATATTCGAAGCCATGCGCCGCCGGCACCATTACGGCACCACCGGTAACCGAATGATACTCGATGTGCGCGCCGAGCTCGCGGACGATGCCGCGCTGTTTGCCCACGACCCGGCGTTCGATCCCACAATTGCGGCCACGACGCGGCGACTGATCATGGGCGACATCGCGCGCGTGGCTACCGACTCGGTCAGGCTTTCCGTCGAAGCTGTCGGCTCCGCACCGATCGAGAGAATCGATATTTTCGATGGCTTCGACCTCATCGAGACCGTCCGGCCTTACGGCGCGGCCGATCTGGGCGCCCGCGTGCGCCTCAGCTATCGTGGCGCGGAGTATCGCGGCCGCGCCCGCACGACGACCTGGGACGGCACCCTCACGGTGAGCGACAACAGCATCGTGAAGACTCGTGTCATCAATAACTGGAACCTCGATCGTGGCATCCAGCATCAGGACAGCGGCACGGTCACCTGGAAAGCGGTGACTACCGGAAATTACGGCGCCATCGATCTCTGGCTCGAGCAGAAGGCCGGGCGGATCGCGTTTCAGACCAAGCCGGTCTCAGGGGAAGCCTCGATTGCCGACATTGGTGTCGAGGAAACCGTCTTCGACGCCGGCGGCCTTGACCGGGCCGTCACCCTGCAGCGTCTGCCCGAGACAATGACCGCGCGGCGCATGGCGCACGCCATCGACGTGAAGATCAGGCCCAATGGCGACACGCGGCTCTATGTTCGCGTTCGGCAGGAGGACGGGCACCGCGCTTGGTCGAGCCCGATCTATCTGCTTCGCGAGTAAGAATGCGGCTTAAGCGTTGTCGGGTGCGGCACGGCCGTGGAAGAATACCCGAACCAGATTGTCCTCGCCGACGATCTCGCCCAGCGTGCGGAACGCGAAGAATGGGATGAGGATCAGCAGCACGACGATGCTTGTGGCGACGAGCTGATCGAGCGTGCCGCCGCCGAAATTTGATATAGACTCTGTAAGCGTCTGACGATGAATGATCCCCGTGATGATCTCTTCCATTGCACTCAGCACGAGCAGCAGCATCAGAAAAACAAACGAGCGATAAAGCGTCGGCCAGATCAGGGCACGATTTTTATAGCGCTCGCCCATATGCAGCGCGTGGCCCACGCTCATGAACTTGGCGCAGATGAGGGCCTTGACCGCAGCGAAGCCGAAGGGGGCGAAGGCGATGCCGTGGGCCTGCAGGATTGCAGCTTTAAGATAGGCGAGGGCGGTGAAGCAGACGTAGAGATAAGCCGCGAGAACGAGGAATTCATTCAACTCGTCAGTTATTCGCTGACCGATGGACTTCGCTGCCGGGTCTCCGCTGCTCATCTTGCCCCTCCCGTATCGTGATCGAACTCTCTCCTCAGATGACTTCCTTGGTCTTATCGTCGGTCTCGCCGTAACGATGCAGCGTTGCCGGCCGGGTGCCGGCATAAAGCTGTTCAAGGCCGGGAGCGATCCTGGCGTTCTCGCGTTCGAACAGGCTGTTGCCGGCAATGTCGCTCTCGACCAGGAACGGGCCGAATTTTTCGACGTCCAGCACCCAGACGGCTTGCGCCAAGCCAAGCTCTTCGAGCCAATAGACGCCGGCGACGCGCTTGATGCCGCGGCCCAAGAGCGCGCCGGTGCCGTAGCCGACCGTGGTGAGATAGACTGCATTGTTCGGCACGAAGTGCGAGCGGTAGGTCTCCGACGTCATGCCGCCTTTGCCGATGATGACGTTGCAGCCGGACATCTTGAACCAGCCGTCGAGCCATTGGGCAAAACGAAATGACGCGGTCGCGGTGACTGCGCCGACAGTATAGCTGCCGTCGGGATTGATGCTCGCCGCCGGCGAGCAATGGAAATTGGTAATGCCGAGTGCGTCTTTGCCTGCCGGCATGCCGAAGCCGTCGGCGATGGCCCGCTTATAGACGCCCTCGCGCGCAGTGAAGACACGGCCGGTGAGATAGGCCACTGAGCCGATTTCCAGCTTGCGCAAATCCTCGGTGCGCGCCGGAAGATCAATCTGAACCTTTTTGAGATCGGGCATTTGTTCCGCCGAATCTATTCCGCTGCCTCGGCGGCCTGTTGCTCCCACTCCACGGTGGAGCGGCGCATGTAATCGGTGAACCACATCGGATCGGTGCGGAACGTGGCCTTGCCGTCCGTTCCGATCCGCGCGCAGGCGCGGCGCGACGACAGGCAGAACATGTGCACCGACATCGGCATGCCGCCGGTGTGGCAATAGCCGGCCTCGATATGGCAATCGATCACCATCGAGGAGCCGACGAACCCCATGGCGCCCATGCCGATATTGTTGCCGAGCTCCTTGAACTCGTCTTCCAGCGCCGCGATTTTTGGATCGGGATTGCGCGAGCCGACCACGCGCAGGCATGAGGCCTGCTTGCCCAGCACCACGCTGGTGTCCTTTGAGCCACCGAGACCGATGCCGACGATGGCCGGCTGGCAGGCAAGCCCGCGCTTGCCGAAGCCGATCAGCGTGTCGAGATAAAACCGCCTGATGCCTTCGATGCCGTCGCCGGGAAACAGCATGCGGTAATCGGTGCCGAACAGGCCGCCTTTGTGTACGGTGGTGAGCTCGATCCAGTCGGCGTCGGGATGAAACGAATATTCGATTTCCGGGGCGTTGATGCCGACATTGTTGTTATGATCGGTCCGCCACAGCGGATGCACGCGGTTGGGGCGCAGCGGCACAGTCGTCGTAGCGCGCGCGGTGGCGCGGCGCAGCGCCGTTTCCAGCGCGACCGGGCCGCCTTCGATGCGCGCGTCATTGCCGATTTTAACGTACCAGCGTGGCAGGCCGGTATCGCCGCACATGGCGCGGCGGTCTTCCTTGGCCGCTTCGTAGTTTTCCAGCATGGCCTTGATGACGAAGGACGACAGATCGCCCTTTTCGGTATCGGCGCAGCGCCGCAAGCCGGCGAGATAATCATCGGGGATTTCGATGGCGGCCTTTGCCATCAAATCCTCGGCGGTGCGTTGAATCGACGAGAGCGGAATCATAGTCGCCTCTATTCGGCTGCGATCGGATCACGCAACAGCGTCTGGCCGGGCTTCACATGCGTAAATTCGACGGGCCGGTCGCTCATCTCGATCCTGCCGGATATAGACCTCGCCACCGTGAAGGTCGAGGTCGCCAGATCGCCCGGCTCCGGGAAGTCCGACCGATAGTGCGCGCCGCGGGAATTCTCGCGCTTGAGCGCCGCCAGCGCAATGACGCGGCTTATCTCGCATAGTGAGCGCAGATTGAGCCAGTCGTGCCAGGTCAGATTGAACTGCCGCCCGGCATCGGCAAGGCCGGTGCCAAGCAGCTCCGCTTCGATGGCGTCGATGTCGGCAATGCCGCGCTCGATGCTGGCGCGGTCGCGCACTACCCCGACCTCGTCCCACATCGTGTCGAGGAGTTTTTCGCGCAGCGCGTTGAGGTCGCCGGGCTTGCGGGCGAAAGGATGCAGCGTGCGCTCGACTTCTATATCGATGACTTGGGCATCCGGCGAACGATGACCGGGATTTTTGGCGATGAAGCCTGGCATGACATCGCCGGCGATGCCGCCGAACACGGTGGAATTGGCGACGCCGTTGCCGCCGAGCCGGTTGGCACCATGCATGCCGCTGGCGTCTTCGCCGGCGACAAACAGGCCGAAACGCTCGGTCGCCGTGTCGACCGCGCAGACCACGCCGCCCATGAAATAATGCGCGGTCGGCACCACTTCGACCAGGCCGCCGGCCAGATCGAAACCGCAATCGCGGCAGCGATCCACCATGCCCTTGAACTGTTTGGCCACATTGGCCGGCCCGAGATGGCCCATCTTGATATAAACGCCGCCGTTCGGCGTAGTTCGGCCGGCCCGCATCTCGGCGTAGATAGCGCGGCTGACGACGTCACGAGTGGCGCGCTCCAGCTTCGGATCGTAATCGCCCATGAAGCGATGCATCGAGCTATTGAGCAGATGTCCGCCGGCGCCGCGCAAGCCTTCTTCCAGCACGGTGCCGGTCATGCGGGTGTCCGGCCCGGCGAGGAGGCCGGTCGGATGGAATTGCACCATCTCCATGTCGCGCAACGGCAGGCCCAGGCGCAGCGCCATGGCGAGCCCGTCCATTGTCTTGTCGCCGGACGGCGTGTGATAGCGATACATCGTCGGGCCGCCGCCGGTGGCGAGCAACACCGCTTGCGCACTGACGAAGCGAAATTCGCCGGTGCGCACGTCGACCATCAGCACACCGGCGAGTGCACCGTCTGGCGCAGGGATCAGCGCGACGGCGCGATGCTCCTCAAGGCGGCGGATCGGCCGTGCCCAGACCTGCTCCATCAGCCGGTTGATGATCTCGATGCCGGTGAGGTCGCCCTTGTGCACGGTGCGATCGAAGGTCTGGCCGGCGAAGGCCTTGCCGTGCAGCGTGCCGTCGGGATTGCGGTCGAAGAAACAGCCGATCTCGTTTTCCAGCTCGCGCACGCGCTCGACCGCGGTCGTGACCAGCGTCCACGCCAGCTCCTGATGCGGCAGCCATTTGCCGCCTTCGATCGTGTCCATGAAATGGCGCTCGATCGAATCGCCGGGATTGAGCGCGACGTTGTAGCCGCCTTGCACCATGCGCGTGCAGCCGCATTTGCCGAGCAAGCCCTTGCTCGCCACGGTGATATCGAGATCGGGATTGGCTTTGAGTGCGTGCAGCGCGGCAAACAGCCCGGCGCCGCCGGAGCCGAGAATCAGAATGTCGGTCTTCAGATGCTCGACGTTCATGCTATCGCCTAAAACATCCGCGCGAGAAAAATAACGGCCGCGAGGGCGGAGACCGCGGCGGCGAGCGTCGCCAGTTGTTTCTGGCCGTCGCGCCAATCGAAGTTCTCGATGACCAGAACGCGTAGACCGCCCAATAAATGCACGGTGAGCAGGAATACCAGTCCGCCCTCGGCGAATTTCACCAGCGGCTGATCGCTCCAGCGCAGGAAGGTATCGAGCCTCGCGCCGCCATGGAAGGAAAGCCCCAGCACAAAAAAATGAATGGGCAAAAAGATTGCCAGCGCTACGCCGGAAATCCGGTGGATCATGGCGGCGATCCACAACGCGCTGCCGCGGCGCGCTAAGGCCCGGGCGGTCACTTCAGCACCAGCGCGACGACGGCATGAAAACCGAGCACCGCCAACAGCAATCCGAGGACGATCGCGGATAAGCCGGCGCCGCGGTCGGATAATGGCGACCATTCCGTCAGCACATTGCGCACGCCGATCGATGCGTGAATGGACGCCGCGGCGACGAATAATCCGTAGTAACAGGCCCACAGCACGCTGCCGTGGGTGCGGGACAGAATATCCGCGGCCGTCAGGCTCTGGCGCGTGGCGTAGAAGATGACGGCGATATGGCCGAGCACCAGCGGCAGCATCAGCGCCGCGGTTGCCCGCTGCCAGACATAGAGCCGAACATTCATGCCTTGATCTCGCCTTTGAGATAGGCCGCTGCCGTACGCCGCTTTAGTCCGGCAATGGCGGCGGTGGGATTGAGCGTCTGCGGGCAAAGCTCCTGGCAGGATTGGTGCGAATGACAGGAATGACAGCCGCCGTTTGCCGCGACAGCTTGCAGCCGGTCGCGATTGCCGGCGTCGCGCGCATCGTTGACCAGCGTCCACGCCCGCGTTAGCGCCGCCGGGCCGAGGTAATCGGAGTTCCAGCGCACCGTATCGCAGCCGGCGTAGCAGACGCCGCAATTGATGCATTCGATCGCCGCGTCGGCGGCGATGCGCGCCGGCGCGTCGGGCCGGATTTGCGCGATCGCGTCATGCCGCGTTTGCGAAGGCGCAAAGACGCCTTTGGCGCGCTGCCATTTCTCAAAGAATTCTGCCATGTCGGTGGTCAAATCCTTGATCACCGGCAAGTTCTCTAGTGGGCCGATCTCCAGCCGGCCGCCACCGGCGACCTTCGCCACATGGGTGCGGCAGGTCCAGCGCGGCTTGCCGTTGACGGTCATGGCGCAGGAGCCGCAGACGCCGACCCGGCAGGAGAAGCGATAAGACAGCGTCGGGTCGAGATGGCGCTGCACGAAAGTCACCACATCGAGCACGGTCTGGCTTTCGCGCCGCGGCACGCTGTAGGCCTGATAGCGGCCATCCTTGCCGCCGCGCCAGAGCGATACCGACAGTTCCGAAATCTGCCCGGACATGAAATCCCTTGGCCGTCCTCTTTGCGTACTTTGACCTCACTGTACCAAGCCCGGTCGGGCACAAAAAGACGATCCGGGTTCCGGCAGTCCCGTGCCGTGAGACTTCGCAGCTTCGGGGTGAAGGCGTTATAGTCGCGCAAACGTCTGGGAGGACACGCTATGACCGGCCTCAAGCTGAGTTACGTGCACGGCGCCAGCGAACAACCGCTCATCGGCCAGACGATCGGGCAGTTTTTCGATGCGGTCTGCGACAAATGGCCCGCGCGGCCAGCCTTGGTCGTGCGCCATCAGAGAGTGCGACTGAGCTACGGCGAACTGCGCCAACAAGTCGACCGGCTCGCGGCCGGGCTTTTGACGCTCGGACTTAATCCCGGCGACCGCATCGGCATCTGGTCGCCCAATAATTCGGAATGGGTGCTGACCCAATTCGCCACCGCGAAGGCCGGCCTGATCCTGGTCAATATCAATCCCTCCTATCGCATCGCCGAGCTGGAATACGCGCTCAACAGAGTCGGCTGCAAGGCGCTCATCCTCGCCGAGCGTTTCAAGACCTCGGACTATGTCAGCGTGCTGCGCGAGCTGGCGCCGGAGCTCGGCCATGCCACGCCGGGCAAACTCGAATCAGCGCGGCTGCCGGCGCTGCGCTCGGTGGTGCTCCTCGGCGACGGCTGGCACCCCGGCACGTTCCGCTTCTCGGAGATTCTGGCGCGCGGCGCCGAAAAGGAGGCGCAGCGCATCGCCGAGCTTGGGCCGCAGCTGCAATTCGACGAGCCGATCAATATCCAATTCACCTCGGGCACCACCGGCTTTCCCAAAGGCGCTACGCTGTCGCATCACAATATCCTCAACAACGGCTTCTTCATCGGCGAGGCGATGCGGCTCACGCCCGAGGATCGCCTCTGCATCCCGGTGCCGCTCTATCACTGCTTCGGCATGGTGCTGGGCAATCTTGCGGCGGTCACCCACGGCGCCTGCATGGTATTCCCCAGCGAGGGTTTTGATGCGCTGGTGGCATTGGAAACCGTCGCCGAGGAGCGCTGCACCGCGCTGCACGGCGTGCCGACCATGTTCATTGCAGAACTGGATCATCCGGAATTCGCGCGTTTCGATCTTTCCACGCTGCGCACCGGCATCATGGCCGGTTCGCCGTGCCCGATCGAAGTGATGAAGCGCTGCGTCGCCAAGATGAACTTGTCGGAAATCACCATCGCTTACGGCATGACCGAGACCAGCCCGGTCAGCTTCCAGAGCTCAACCGCGGATCCGCTGGAGCGGCGCGTCTCGACCGTCGGCCGGATCCAGCCGCATCTCGAAGTCAAGATCGTCGATATGAACGGCCGCATCGTGCCGCCGGGCACGCCCGGCGAATTATTGACTCGCGGCTATTCGGTGATGCTCGGCTATTGGGGCGACGAGGAGCGCAGCCGCGAAGCCATCGACGCGGCGCGCTGGATGCACACCGGCGATCTCGCCACCATCGACGCCGAGGGCTATTGCAACATCGTCGGCCGCATCAAGGACATGGTGATCCGCGGCGGTGAGAACGTCTATCCGCGCGAGATCGAGGAGTTTTTGTACCGGCATCCGAAAATTCAGGACGTCCAAGTGATCGGCGTGCCGGATGACCGCTACGGCGAGGAAATCTGCGCCTGGGTCAAGTTGCGTCCCGGCGTCGCCGCCACCGAGGACGAGATCAAGGCGTTCTGCCGCGAGCAGATCGCGCACTACAAAGTGCCGCGCTACGTCAAATTTGTCGACGAATTTCCGATGACGGTGACCGGCAAGATTCAGAAGTTTATCATGCGCGAGCGCACCATCAACGAACTCGGGCTCAAGGTGCAGAAGACGGCGTGATCGTCACACCTTGATCTTTTCGTTCTCGACCACCCCTGCGACGGCCGGCCGCTTGAGCATCCGGTCCTTGTGCGCCGTGTAATTCTTCAGCTCCGCCATCGGCAGCTCGCGGCGCACTCCCCAGGTGTAGAAGACGAAGCCGTAGGGATCGAGCACGGAATAGCTGTCGCCGAACCACTCGCGGCCGGCCAGCATGCCATCGATCTGCTTCAGATAACCATGGAAAGTCTTCAGGCCCATGTCCTTGATGCCGGGATAGGCGCTGGCGTCAGCGGTATAGCGCTCGGGCCGTCCGACATGGGCGTGCGCCGGATGCACGCTCGAAGCGAAATAGCCGATCAGCGACAGCGCCTTCGCTTCGGCGCCGGGGTCCTTCGGCCACAGCCCGAACCGCTTGCCGAGATACGGCAGGATGGCGGTGTTCTCGGTGAGCGGCGCGCCGCTGTCGAGCCGGAGCGCCGGTACGCGCCCGAGCGGATTGATTTTCAGATAGGCTTCGGTGCGCTGCTCGCCGCCGGCGAGGTCGACCTTCTTCGGCTCGTATTGCTCGCCGCTCTCCTCGAGCACGATATGCGAGGCCATTGAGCAAGCGCCTGGGGCATAATAAAGCGTCAACATCCCTAAATTCTCCCTGAAAATTCCCTGCTACTGCTTGGAAGCTTTTTGCAGCATCGGACCCCAGGTTTGCTGCTCCTTCTCGACAAAAGCAAGAGTCTGCTCGGGCGTCATGGCGCGCGAATAGCTGCCGATGGTCGCCAGTCGCTTTTTGAAATCCGCGTCGCTGACGACCTTGGCGAGCACGTCGCTCACTTTACCGACGATCGCGGTCGGCGTGCCGTTCGGTGCGACCAGGACCTGCCACCCCAGCGCCCTGAAGCCCGGAAGGGTTTCAGCAACCGTCGGCAGATCGGGGAATTGCGGCAGACGTTCAGGCGATGCAACCGCGATGAGTTTGACCTGTCCGGCCTTCACTGCGCCGACGATCCCCGAATA
>JBAQAB010000131.1:0-6961 GCA_049285535.1 Xanthobacteraceae bacterium | reverse complement strand
CATTGACTGTGAGATCTCGGTGCAGCGCGGCATGTGCCGCGCGCGGCGATTTCCTTCGATCAATTATTCGATTCCCTCGTCGGCGATAGAAAGCAGCCTGGGTGGTGGCGAGGCGCCGCTATGTTCGTCCCGACGGTAATGCGTTTTAACGAAAAATTAGCGTTAATGGTTTCCTAATGACCGGGCGGGATGCTTCCGTCTGCGCAGCGATACATCGAGGAATCCGATGGCTGACAGCACATGGCCGGGTGCCGGTGAGGGTCGCGGCCTCTCACCGCGTGCGTTGGCATGCGCGACGCTGTTTGTGTCGTTGGGTCTTGCCGCCGCGATGCCGACGCAGGCCGCCCAACTGGCCGCCGAGCCGGCCGTGGTCATTCCGGCGCCGGCGCTTGATCCAGCGCCGCCGGCTGGGAGCAGCCTGCAGAGGATCGTGCTGGCCGGCGGTTGCTTCTGGGGCCCGCAGGTGGTGTACGAGCACGTCAAGGGCGTCACGCAAACGCTGGCCGGCTACGTCGGCAAGCCGCAGGCCTCGGCGCACCCCGAGACGGCCGACAGCGGCGCCGCCGGGGCTACCGAAGCGGTGGAAGACGCCGAATCGGTGCAGGTGACGTTCGATCCGCGGCAGATTTCGCTCGGCAAAGTTCTGCAGATATATTTCTCGGTCATGCACAACCCGACCGAACTCAACTATCAGGGTCCCGACGTGGGCACGCAATACCGCTCCGAGATTTTCTATGCCGACGACGAGCAGAACCACGTCGCCGAGGCCTATATCGCGCAATTGAACACGGCGCACGTTTTTGCCAAAGCGATCGTCACCGAGGTCGAGGCTCTGCCGGGGTTTAAGCCCGCCGAAGCCTCCGATCAGGACTTTGCCGTCCTGAATCCGGATCAAGACTATATCGTGTCCATCGACCTGCCGAAGCTTGCAAACCTCAAGCGCCTGTTCCCCGATTACTATCGCGAGACGCCAGTCACCGTGTCGGCGTCGAACAAGCCGAACCAGTGACTAATCGTGGTCGAAGCGCTCAGATGCGTGGACGGCGATGCTGCGCGCGAATGGCTGCTCGGCGCCATCGACGCGGCCGCATTCGATCTCGGCGGTGTAGCGCCGAGCCATGGAGCGGATAACAACCAGGGCTCGGACCGGACCTTCTCCGCGATCATGCAAGCCGACCGGTCGTTCGAACCGGTCGTGCGCCAGATCAAGATGGCAAGGCAATGACGAAGCATGCGGACGCGCGGCGAACAGATCGTCGGGTGGGTGCAGGTCGATACAAATTAGGCTTTGCCATCCTTCGCGGCCGGCCGGGCTCATTCGCCTTCATGCGGACGATCCGCGCGCGGCTTTATCTGGCGTTCGGCCTGGCCGCCGGCATGACCGTGATCGGCTCGCTGTTTGCGCTGTTCGCCTTCGCCACCATCGGTGCGACCTTCAGCGCGATCGTTTTCCGCAGCATGCCGGCCACCGTCGAGTCGATACGGCTGTCGGAGGACATCAGTGGCCTTGTTGCCTTCGCCCCGCGCTTAATGGCGGCTGAGGATGAAAGCCACAGAGCGGAAATCGCCAGCGAAATCGCCGCGCAATCTCGCAATCTAAAAGTAAGGATCGACCACCTGCGGGCGCTCAATGCCAGTCAAAGCGCCGAGATCGCCGATACGCTTGATCGAAGCATGACGCGAGCCGCCATGGACGAACGGCTCGCGGCACTCAGTCGCGCCGTCGCGGATCGCATCCAAATTTCCGCGCAACGGCGCGCATTGGCGTTAGCCGTCCGCACGGCGCATGAAAATCTGCTCGGGGCGATCACGCCGGCGATCGACGACGCCAATTTCGACCTCATGACAAAAAGTCAGGACGACAGGACGACCCTGAACCAGTCGATCGATTCGCTGCGCCGCCTGCTCGAAGTGCAGGCCGACGCCAATCTCCTTGCCGGACTGTTGATCGAAGCGTCGAAGGCGACCGATATCGCCAACCTGTCGCCGCTTCGCGATTCGATTGCCGCGACCGAGCATCACGTCGACGACAACTTGAGGGCGCTGCCCAAATCCGATAAGCGCGACAAGATAGGCGCCCTGTACGGCAAGCTCGCCTCGCTGTCCGGGGATAATGGCATCGTCGTCGAACGGATCGACGAATTGAAGGGCGGGCAAGATGCCCAGCGGGTTTACGCGGCCGCGCTCGCGCAGGCGGCGAGCCTACGGACCGCCGTAGAAAAATTGATCCAGCAGCAAGGTACTATCGCCGAAGCGCTTTCGGCGCGGGCCATTTCGCAGATCAAGCTTGGCTGGGTCATTCTGATCCTCCTCAGCATCGTCGCGCTCGCCAGTGCCGGCCTGATCGCCTGGTTCTATGTCGGCCGCAGCATCGTCGGCCGCTTGACGCAGCTCAGCGGCGCCATGCGCCGGATCGCCTCGGGCGAGCCGAATGTTGCGGTCCCGGTCGGCGGCCACGACGAGATCGGCGGCATGGCCGAGGCACTGGTCGTATTCCGCCGCGCGATCGAAGATCTCACCGCTGCGCGCCAAAGCGAGAACGACCGTGCGCGGCAGGCCGAAACGCGACGGCAGCAGATCGAGGCGGCGACCCAAAATTTCGAGCATGCGGTCAACGACATCGTCGGGGCGCTCGACGGCGCCTCGAAGACGATGGACAATTGCGCGCAGATCATGGGGGAGGCCGCCGATTACAATCAGATGCAGGCCGACACGACCGCGATTGCATCGGAGCAGGCGACGAAGAATGTCAACAGCGTCGCTACGGCGTCGGAGGAAATCGCACAATCGGTCGAACAGATTTCCCATCAAGCGCGCGACTCCGCAGCCATCGCCCGCCGCGCGAGCACGGAAGCAAAGTCGATCATTGCGACGGTGGAACGCCTGGCGACGACGGTCGGGCAGATCAACAGCGTCAGCAATCTCATTCGCGACGTCGCCGCGCAAACCAATCTGCTCGCGCTCAATGCAACGATCGAGGCGGCGCGCGCCGGGCCGGCCGGCCGCGGTTTTGCCGTGGTCGCGCAGGAGGTCAAGACGCTCGCGTCGCAGACCGAGAAGGCAACGGGCGACATCACGCAGCAGATTTCCTCGATCGTGGGAACGACGACGAGCGTGGTGCAGGCCATGCAAGCCATCGCCGGCACGATCGGCCAGCTCGACGAAAATGCCACCGATATTTCGGTGGCGGTGCAGCAGCAGGACGCCGTCAGCAAGGAGATCGCCCGCAGTGCCGGTGCCGCGGCTGAGCGCACCCGCGAGGTGTCGGCGAGCGTCGCGCAGGTTTCCGACGCCGCGAGCAAGACCGGTCAAGTTGCCAAGGCGGTGCTCAATGCCGGCAGCGAACTAGCGATCAAATCCGGCAGATTGCGTGCTGAAGTCGAGCGCTTTCTGGCACAGGTTCGGGTGGCGTAGCGCCGATTCCGGTGCAAATCGTCGTTACAGCTTCCGTGAGATGCCGCAAGGAAATGCAATAGCAGGCCGAGCAACCGCCGCGGGGCGGTTCTTCTTTTGATGCGCGGAGATCAAGCGTGCCGCCAACCATGTTGTGGTGCATGAGTCTCTTCCTGGCCCATAACGAACATGTTGGCGTGTCCGCTTCATGTCCGCTTTCGGGGCAAGGCAGACATCGCCAGATGATGATTATACGCTCGGCTCACTTCGCGGGTTGACTCGTCCGGCCCGCGTTTGTGGCCGGCAGGCACGCAGCTTCGAAGCAAGGCGTGGATGGCTGGGACAAGTCCGGTCACGACGTGAAGAGGTGATCGCGACGGTCCGGAAGCTCGCTCAATAAAGCCCGGTCAAGCCGTGGCTGGCGACGATCTCGCTCATCTGATCGCTGCGCGCGATGTGGGCGTGCAGTACCGCCCCGATGTCACGGTGCAGTTCCGCGCCGTTGCGTTCGGCCTTCGGCTTGATCTGCGCGCTGAGATAAGCGCCTTCCTGCTGGTTGACTTCGACCAGGGCTCTGCCGAACGGCAGCTGCATGCGCTCGTAATTCCGCAAGCCGACGGTGATGTCTTCGCCGGCATCGCGGATCGAATCGGCAAGGCAAGCCGCATCGAGCGCGGCTTTGGTGGTGCCGGCGCCGGCATGAGGCCGCGCGACGAAAGCCGCGTCGCCAGCAAGAGCAACCCGTCTAAACACCATCTGCGGCGAAGCCAGATCGTAGATCGGTTGAAAGAACGGCATAGTCCGCGCAAAGATCTCGGCGATCTGCGGTGCGATCAGCGCTTTGGCGTCGGCTTTCACGCGGGCGATCACCTCAGGCCGGATCAGTGGCGGCGGAATCCCGGCGGCATGATGCCGGCCGCTGGCGTCGGTGCAAATGTCGGCGAGCGTGACGGCATCGGTCGGCCGGTACCAGATGATGTTGTACGCTCGCCGGCCGACGGCCGTATCGTTGTCCCGCCCCGGCACCGCGTAGCTGATCAGCTGCTCGCCCTCTGGCAGGCAGAAGGCATAGAGCTCGACCATTTCGCGCCACAAGTCCGGCGGCACGTCGGCTTCGTCGAGCACGGCGCGCCAGGCGACATAGCCGGCATAGACCGGCTCCAGCTCGGGCAGAAATTGCGCGCGCACCGTGGAGCGGATGCCGTCGGCGCCGACCAGGAGACCGCCGCGCTCGCTGCTGCCGTCGGCGAAAGTCGCCGTGACGCCGTCCGGGTTCTGCTCGACCCGCGTGAGCCTTTTGCTGAACCGATAAGTCCCTGCCGGCAGTGCATCGAGCAAGGCATCGTAAAGCCGCGACCAGCCGCTGAGCGTGCGCGCCATCGGCTGCTCGATGATGATCTTGCCATCGCCGTCGAGACAAACGCCGCGCGGCGGCGTGATACCCATCGACTCATCGAAATCGATGCCGGCGCGTTTGAGAATGGCGATGAGCTGCGGATGCGTGCCGAGCCCGACGCCGCGGCTCGCGAGCTCCTCGTCGTTGCGCTCGAATATTGCGGCGTCCCAGCCGGTCGAGCGCAACAGATGTGCGACCATCAGCCCGCCAAGCGAGCCGCCGATGATCAGAGCGCGACGCCCCATTACGTGTCATTCCGGGGCGCGCTGAAGGCGCGAGCCCGGAATCCATATTCGCGGACGGATGGGTTAGTGAAAGCGATAGCCAATTCCGAAACGGCGGTGAGTATGGATTCCGGGCTCCTCGCTTCGCTCGGCCCCGGAATGACAAGCCTCACGGCAGCGCCCAGGACATGCTGTCGTGGCCGGGCTTGTAATCCATGTTGGTGGCGGCCGGGTTGCGGTTGATCAGCGGCCGGCCATACATCGGATTGGTGGCGCTGCGCGTCTCGTGCTCGACCGTGAACAGCACTTCCTTGGTGTCGAGATCGATCACGTCCTTGAAGCGGTACTGGTAATCATTGTCTTCGATGGTGATCAGGCCGAGGTCGAGCAGCTTCCGATACGGCCGGGAAAAGTTGGTGAGATAGATCTGCACGTGATGGCCGTCGTAGTCCGGTTGCGGTGCGTCGGTCTCGCGGAAATAAAAATACTGATTTTCGCCAACCTGGACTTTCGCCTCCGGTCCGGCGCCATTCTTTTTCACCTCCGACGGCGCCTCCAGCACTTCGCGATAAAAGCGGACGATGCGCTCGGCGGTGCCGGGGCGCACGTCGAAACGCACATAGGGCATGCCGAGCTGAACGCGGCCGAAGCGGGCGGGGTCGGGCTCATGCACGGTGATGTGGTTGCCCCACGGGCAGACCGTCTCGACGCCGTCGTTGCTTTCGCGGAACTGGAACTTGGTGCCGTCGAGCGCCTTCTTCACCCTGTTGAGCCGCTTCAACAGCGCCTCACGGTCCGGCATCACCAGGCCAGTGGCGCCGCGTAAGACTTCGGGTCGGCCCATCGGCAGGTGGAATTGGCTCATGCCGACATTGACCCACATATTGCCGGCGCCGGTGTTGAGGAACGGATCGCGCGTGTAGCCGAGCCCGGTGACGTAGAAATGCGTCGCCTTGTGCTGGTCGTCGATGCAGACATTGACGTGGCCGATACCGACGGCGTTGCCGATATCCTGGGCGGCGCGGTCATAAGTTTTGTCGAGCATGGCGTTATCCTTCCCGACCCGATATTAGACGCGGGCAGGCGCAGGCTCAACTACCGTCTGCGCGGTCGGGCGAGATCGGCCAAGGAGAATCGGACACATGGCAGCAAGAACTCCCGGCGTTACCGGGTTCGAGCGGCGCGGCCAGCCCGTCGCCTCGCGCCGGAAATTCCTGATCCGTATGGGGCTTGCCGTCGGCCTCTGGCTGTTTCTGACTACGGCCGGCATGGCCATTGGTATTGCCGGCTATGCGTATTTCGAGGGCATGTCGTTCGTCGATGCCTTCGTCAACGCGGCGATGATTTTGTCCGGCATGGGTCCGATGGGCGAATTGAAAACCACCGGCGGCAAGGTTTTTGCCGGACTCTATGCGATCTTCTCCGGCCTGATCATCATCATCGCCACCGGCTTTGTGCTGGCGCCGATTTTCCACCGCGTCTTGCACCGCTTTCATGTCGAGACCACGAAGGACTAGGCGCGGCGCTGCCGCGCACGCCGGCTACGGTGCTCACTGCAGCTCGATGTGGGCGGCGCGGATGATCTCGACCCATTTTGCCGTCTGCGCGGCTATGAAAGCGCGAAATTCGTCCGGCGTGTCCCATTGCGCGACGATGCCGAGCGGCTTGAAGCGTGCCGCCGTTTCCGGCCGCTTGAGATCGGCGACAAGAGCGGCGTTGAGCTTGCTGACGATCGGTTGTGGCGTTCCGCTGCGAGCAAAGAAGCCCTGCCAGCTACTGCCGTCGTAGCCCGGCACGGTCTCGGATAGCGCCGGGACATTCGGCAGGTCAGGGTCGCGCTTGCTGGAGAGCACCGCAAGAAGCTTCAGCTTGCCTGCCTGGATAAACGGCAGCGCGGGCGTGAGATCCGAAAACTCCATAGAGACGTTGCCGCTGGCGACATCGGTTA
>JBAQAB010000130.1:0-10350 GCA_049285535.1 Xanthobacteraceae bacterium | reverse complement strand
AGGATCGCCTGCTCGTCGTCGCGGTCCTTGGCGAGCCGTTCGATTTCTTCACGCTCGATGGCGAGCGCGCGCTCGTCCTTTTCGACGCCGTGGCGGTTGAAGACGCGGACTTCAACCACGGTACCCTGCACGCCGGGAGGAACCCGGAGGGAGGTGTCGCGCACGTCGGAGGCCTTCTCGCCGAAGATGGCGCGCAGGAGCTTTTCCTCTGGCGTCATCGGGCTCTCGCCCTTCGGCGTGATCTTGCCGACCAGGATGTCACCGGCGCGCACTTCGGCGCCGATATAGACGATGCCGGCTTCGTCGAGGTTCTTGAGCGTCTCTTCCGAAACGTTCGGAATATCGCGCGTGATTTCCTCGGGTCCGAGCTTGGTATCGCGCGCCATCACTTCGAACTCTTCGATATGGATCGAAGTGAAGACGTCATCTTTGACAATACGCTCGGAAAGCAGGATCGAGTCTTCGAAGTTGTAGCCATTCCACGGCATGAACGCGACGAGCGCGTTGCGCCCCAGCGCGAGCTCACCGAGATCGGTCGACGGACCGTCGGCGATGATGTCGCCCTTCTTGACCTGATCGCCGACCTTCACCAGCGGCCGCTGGTTGATGCAGGTGTTCTGATTGGAGCGCTGGAACTTCATCAGCCGGTAGATGTCGACGCCGGGCTTGGTCGGGTCCGGTTCGTCGGTGGCGCGGATGACGATACGGGTGGCGTCGACTTGATCGACCACGCCGGTACGGCGCGCAGCGATCGCCGCGCCGGAATCGCGGGCCACTACGCCTTCCATGCCGGTGCCGACGAACGGCGCCTCGGCGCGAACCAGCGGCACCGCCTGACGCTGCATGTTAGACCCCATCAGGGCGCGGTTGGCGTCGTCGTTCTCCAGGAACGGGATGAGCGCTGCGGCGACCGAAACGAGCTGCTTCGGCGACACGTCCATGAAATCCACTTTGTCCGGCGGAATAAGCTGAACGTCGCCGGAATGGCGGACCACGACGAGATCGTCGGTGAAGCGGCCCTTGGCGTCGATCGCCGAGTTGGCCTGGGCGACAGTGTAGCGGCCCTCTTCCATCGCCGAGAGGTAGATCACCTCGTCGGTGACCCGGCCGTCTTTGACCTTGCGATACGGTGTCTCGATGAAGCCGTATTTGTTCACCCGCGCATAGGTCGCGAGCGAATTGATCAGGCCGATATTCGGTCCTTCCGGCGTCTCGATCGGACAGATGCGGCCGTAATGCGTTGGGTGCACGTCGCGCACTTCGAAGCCGGCACGCTCGCGCGTGAGCCCGCCCGGGCCGAGCGCAGAGAGCCGCCGCTTGTGCGTGATCTCCGACAGCGGATTGGTCTGATCCATGAACTGCGACAGCTGCGACGAGCCGAAGAACTCGCGCACCGCGGCGGCCGCCGGCTTGGCGTTGATCAGGTCCTGCGGCATCACGGTATCGATATCGACCGACGACATGCGCTCTTTGATGGCGCGCTCCATGCGCAACAGCCCGATGCGATACTGATTCTCCATCAGTTCGCCGACCGAGCGCACGCGGCGATTGCCGAGATGGTCGATGTCGTCGATTTCGCCTTTGCCGTCGCGCAGATCGACCAGTGTGCGGATCACCGCGATGATGTCTTCCTTGCGCAGGATGCGCATGGTGTCGGGCGCATCGAGGTCGAGCCGCATGTTCATCTTGACGCGGCCGACGGCAGACAGATCGTAACGTTCCGAATCGAAGAACAGCGACTGGAACATGTTCTGCGCCGTGTCGATGGTCGGCGGCTCGCCCGGACGCATGACGCGATAGATGTCGAACAGCGCGTCCTCACGCGTCATGTTCTTGTCGATCGCCAGCGTGTTGCGGATATAAGCGCCGACATTGACATGGTCGATGTTGAGAAGCGGCAGCTCTTTGTAACCCGCCTCGTTGAGGACTTTCAGCGTCTTGTCGGTGATCTCCTCGCCGGCCTCGGCGTAGATCTCGCCGGTCTTGGAATTGACCAGGTCCTCGGCGATGTACTGGCCGACCAGTTCCTCGTCGGAGAGGCGCAGCGCCTTGAGGCCCTTCTCGGCAAGTTGCCGGGCCTGGCGCACGGTGAGCTTCTTGCCGGCTTCGAGCACGACCTTGCCGGTATCGGCGTCGACCAAATCGTTGATCGCCTTGTAGCCGCGCAGCCGGTTGGCATCGAACGGCACGCGCCAGCCGTCCTTGGCGCGCTTGTACTGGACCTGCTTATAGAAGGTGTTGAGGATTTCCTCGCCGCTCATACCGAGCGCGTAGAGCAGCGACGTAACGGGAATCTTGCGCCGACGATCGACGCGCGCATAGACGATGTCCTTGGCGTCGAACTCGATGTCGAGCCAGGAGCCGCGATAGGGGATGATGCGAGCAGCGAACAGGAGCTTGCCCGAGGAATGCGTCTTGCCCTTGTCGTGGTCGAAAAACACGCCGGGCGAGCGATGCATCTGCGAAACGATGACGCGCTCGGTGCCGTTGACGACGAAGGTGCCGTTATTGGTCATGAGCGGAATGTCGCCCATGTAGACATCCTGCTCTTTGATGTCCTTCACCGAACGGGCGCCGGTTTCCTCGTCGATATCGAACACGATCAAACGCAGCGTCACTTTGAGCGGCGCAGCGTAGGTCATGCCACGCTGGCGGCACTCGTCGACGTCGTACTTCGGGGGCTCGAATTCGTATTTGACGAATTCCAGCTGCGAGGTGTTGGAAAAGTCGGAAATCGGGAACACCGACTTGAAGACGGCCTGCAGACCCTCGTTGGGCCGGCCGCCTTGCGGCTCCACCACCAGCAGGAATTGGTCGTAGGACGCCTTCTGAACCTCAATGAGGTTCGGCATCTCCGCGACTTCCTCGATTTTTCCGAAAAATTTTCTTACGCGCTTCCGACCGATAAACGTCTGCGCCATCATGTCCTCTCGCTCAATCGAACCATCGGGATCGAACCGCCGGCAGCCACACCGTCCGCTCAACCATCACGCTCGCACCGCAAGGCCAAAAGCCCAGAGGTTCGAGGCACCGAGGCGATCAAGACGACTCTCCAGAGGGCCGCAATCCATCGCGACCGTCGGGACAGGCGTCACACGCCCTATTTCGCGCTTCATTTTCCAGCGATTCGGTCAAAGTTCCGAATCGCCAGCAATTGCGCAGTCTTGGACTTTCGGAGTCCCCGGGCCTGGCTCCGCTCGCCCGGGGATTTCCGTTAAATAAGCACTGCTTACTTAAGCTCAACCTTTGCGCCGACCTTTTCGAGGGTCGCCTTGATCTTGGCGGCCTCGTCCTTGTTGACGCCTTCCTTGACGTTCTTCGGCGCGCCTTCGACCAGATCCTTAGCCTCTTTCAGGCCGAGCCCGGTGATGGCGCGCACTTCCTTGATGACCTCGATCTTCTTCTCGCCAGCAGCGGCGAGAACGACCGTAAATTCAGTCTTTTCCTCAGCCGCAGGCGCTGCGGCCGCGGCCGGACCGGCCGCAACCGCAACCGCGGCGGCAGCCGAAACGCCCCACTTCTCTTCGAGCAGTTTGGCAAGTTCGGCGGCCTCCAGCACGGTCAGGCCAGAGAGGTCGTCGACGATTTTTTGCAGATCAGCCATGAGATTTGTCCTTTGGTTCTAACCTTTGACGATTGGTGCCTTTAGGCAGCCGCGCTTTCCGTCTTGCTGGCATAGGCCTGCACCACGCGGGCCACCTTGGCGGCAGGGGCGTTCACCACCTGTGCGATTTTGGTCGCCGGCGCCTGGAGAAGACCGAGAAGCTTCGCCCATAGCTCGTCGAGCGAAGGCAAGGCGGCAAGCGCCTTGACGCCGTTCGGGTCGAGCGCGGTCGTGCCCATCGCCCCGCCGAGAATCACGAACCGTTCGTGCGTCTTGGCGAAATCGACGGCGACCTTGGAGGCCGCTACCGGATCGCCCGAAAAGGCGATCAGGGCCGGCCCTTTGAGCAACGGCGCGATTGAAGCGACGTCGCTGCCTTCCAGGGCAATCTTGGCCAAGCGGTTCTTCGCGACCTTTACGCTGGCGCCCGCCTGCTTCATCTGCCGACGCAGAGTCTGCATTTGGGCCACCGTGAGGCCGGAATAATGAGCGACCACAACGACCTTGGTGGTCTTGAAGACCTCGCCAAGGGCCGTGACCATCTCGCTTTTTGCCGCGCGATCCAAAAGCTCTCTCCGGTTGGCGGTCCGCCTTGCGAAAGACCGCCGGGTTGCTGCCAGCCGTCCTGCGCCAATACCCATCGAGGTCATCGACGAACCGGGCAGGACGACATTTAACCCTGCCCCCCGGGCCGGCTTGCGCCGTTCCGGGCCATCGAGGTCAGAACCAAAGGGCAATAGGCTTCGCAAAAAGCCTAACCCTCGTCCTTCACCCGTCTATGCTGGCTTGACCCCTTTTGGAGGCCTCGATTAAGCCGTTGCCGGCGCCCGCAGTCTTGGACAGGACGCGCTCACCGAATTCACCAAACTATTCAACCGCTTAGAAGATCCAAACAGGATGTGCTCTAAGAGGAAGCCTCGCTCGCGTGATTTTCGAGAAGCGCGCAAAGGCGCGCCGACAAACCGGGCCGGCACGCCCATGCCGCCTACTTAGACTGCAAAAGCGCGCCTGCCAAGCAATTTTATGCGGCCGTGGGCGGCACGGGAAAACGCCCAGCGACGTGCAATCAACCCCACCCCCGCCGCAGCGGGAGGGGAACGCTCAATGCGGCTGCTGCGAGCTCGGGAATAAGGTTCCCGGCTCGACCTTCACGCCCGGCCCCATGGTCGACGAAATCGCTACCCGGTTGATGAAGTGGCCCTTGGCGCCAGCCGGCCGCGACTTTTGCACCGCGTCGGCGAACGCCATGATGTTCTCGATCAGCTTTTCGACGGAAAACGAGGCCTTGCCGACACCGGCTTGGACGATGCCCGCCTTCTCGGCGCGAAACTCGACAGAGCCACCTTTGGCGCCCTTGACCGCGTTGGTGATGTCCATCGTCACGGTGCCGACCTTCGGATTTGGCATCAGCCCGCGCGGGCCCAACACCTTACCGAGACGACCCACCAGCGGCATCAAATCCGGCGTAGCAACGACGCGGTCGAAATCGATGGCGCCGCCCTGGACTTTCTCCACCAGATCCTCCGCACCGACGACGTCGGCGCCGGCCGCCTTGGCCTCGTCGGCCTTGGCGCCGCGGGCAAACACCGCAACCCGCACCGAGCGGCCGGAGCCGTTCGGCAAATTGACCACACCGCGCACCGTCTGATCGGCGTGGCGCGGATCGACGCCGAGATTCATCGCGACTTCGACGGTCTCGTCGAATTTGGCCTTGGCGCGATCCTTGACCATCTTCACGGCCTCGGCGAGCGGATAGAGCTTCTCACGATCGACGCCTTCCCGCGCCGCGCTCGTGCGTTTTCCAATCGTGCTCATGCCTTCACCTCTAACCCCATGGAGCGTGCCGACCCTTCGATCATGCGCATCGCCGAATCGATGGTGTCGCAATTCAAGTCTTTCATCTTTTGCTCGGCGATCTCACGGACTTGGGCCTTGGTCACGGAGCCGGCGATATCACGGCCCGGAGTCTTCGAGCCGCTTTCGAGCTTGGCCGCTTTTTTGAGAAAGTGCGAAACCGGCGGCTGGCGCATCTCGAAAGTGAACGAGCGGTCGGCATACACGGTGATGGTGACGGGGATCGGCGCCCCCTTCTCCAGCTTCTGGGTCTGCGCGTTGAACGCCTTACAGAATTCCATGATATTCAGCCCGCGCTGGCCGAGCGCAGGCCCGATCGGCGGCGACGGATTGGCCGCCCCCGCCGGCACCTGAAGCTTCACATAGCCGGTGATTTTCTTTGCCATTCTCTAACTCCTGTTAGTGGTGCGGCTATCGACGGCTGGCGGCCGCCTCACCTCCCACGCCTTCACTTATTTAGCGGCGCATCACGGCGTGCTGCGCCGCATCCGGGACAAGCGTTATAGCTTCTCCACTTGTCCGAATTCCAGTTCGACCGGCGTGGCGCGGCCGAAGATCGACACCGCGACCTTGAGCCGCGAGCGCCCTTCGTCGACCTCTTCCACGGTGCCGTTGAACGACGCGAACGGTCCGTCCGACACGCGAACCTGCTCGCCCACCTCGAACGACACCGACGGCTTGGGCCGCTCGATGCCCTCCTGGACCTGCTGCAGCAGACGCTGCGCTTCAGCTTCGGCCAGCGGCATCGGCTTGTTATCGGAGCCGAGGAAGCCGGTCACTTTCGGCGTATTCTTGATAAGGTGATAGGCCTCGTCGGTCATTTCCATCTTCACCAGCACATAGCCGGGAAAGAACTTTCGCTCGGCGTCGACTTTGCGGCCGCGCCGCACTTCGACGACCTTTTCCTTGGGCACCAGAATTTCTTCGAACTGGCTGGAGAGGCCGCGCTGCTTGGCCTGCTCGCGGATCGACTCCGCCACCTTATTCTCGAAATTCGAGTAGGCGTGGACGGCGTACCATCGGCTCGTCATGTCATGAATTCCGCATCTTAAATTGGGTCGTGATCGGTTGGTGAATTTGCAAAGCTCACGTGTTGATGCCGAGCAGGAAGCTCACCGCGATGCGCATGACTTGGTCGGCGAGCAGAAAGAAAATCGACGCGACGACCACCATGACGAACACCATGATGGTGGTGACGGTGGTCTCCTTGCGCGTCGGCCAAGTGACCTTCTGCGCTTCGGCGCGCACTTCCTGCAGAAACTTGAACGGACTAACCTTCGCCATCGCCTGATCCAATAGTCATTCTCGCCCGACTTTTAAGGACGAGACCGACACCGCGGTTCCTTTTGGGGAATATGCTCGTCGCGGAAGTCCGATACCGGGCCGCTGACGATGCGACTTAAGTACTGCCGGGCGGCGGCACCGTCAAGGTATTCGGCGCCAAAGACCAGGAATTCAGGGGTCAGGGAGCCCTAAGTCGCCAATGATCTGATAGCTGGGGCCCGATTCCCGCCCTCGGATTGGCAGGAGTGGAGGGACTCGAACCCCCAACCCCCGGTTTTGGAGACCGGTGCTCTAGCCATTGAGCTACACTCCTAAGCGTCCGGGACGGAGAAATGCCTCTTCGTCGACGCCAAAGCAAGTCCTTGAACCTGTGGGCGTCGCCAGCCGGAGCCGAATGACCTTGGTGGCGTTGCCCTATGGGCGCTCAACGCCGGCTGGCGCGTTACCGACATTGTCTGGTCACACAACGGCAGAGCCGAAACCTTGCGCGAACAGCTCGCTCATTGATGGATCGGCTTGCAGCGCAAATTGGAGCGGGTGAAGGGAATCGAACCCTCGTCATAAGCTTGGAAGGCTTCTGCTCTACCATTGAGCTACACCCGCGCGCCGCGTTCGCGACACGTCGGCAAAATAGCGCATCCCGGTGGACCGGCAAGGGCGAAACGGGTAACGCTGCGATTTTGCTGGGGCTACTGCGTCAGTCGCGCCGCCGCCACCGCCTGCTGGAACAAGGTCTGCATGGCCGCGGTAATATCGCCGTCGGTGGTCACCGAGAAGAACATTCCAGGCGATGCACAGCTTTCCATGTTCGGCGCGATCTGGTTTTGGAATGGCGCGACCCAGTCATTATACCAGGAATTGGTCGGCAGCGGCAGATAGTCGGTGTACAGCACTGCGATCTGGATACCGCGATTTTTGATCGTGGTGCACCAGGTGGTGTCGAACGGTTGCTGACAACGATTACCGTCAAACGTCTGCGAGCACGACGACGCCACTTCGTCATCGACGCCGTCGCTGACGATAAACAACACTTCCTGTGGCGTGCTCGCCGGAGTGCCCGTCCCCGGCGCCGGCATGATGGTGCTAATCGCGGACATCGCAGATTCGAAGTTCGTATCGGTATCGTTGTTCTGGCTCGTTTTCGTCAGCCAGTTGTTGGAGTAGACTTCCTCCACATTGATATTGGCAGCTGCCGTTTTGGCGGTTGCGAGATTCGACGTCAGCGCCTGTATCGCGCCAAGGCTGGAATTGTTGAACGTGTAGATCGCCATTTGATATTGCTGGTTCAAGCCCTCCATCGAAGCCGCCGAGCTCATCAGCGACTGGGTCGCGCTGGCCAAATTCTGCATACGTGTTACGACACCAAGATTCTGCGCCAGCGTATAGTTATCCTCGCCGCCCGGATTGCCCAGGTTGTCGGCCGCCGGATCGGATTCATGACAGGCGAATGCGCAGCCTCCCTGCGCCGACGTGTTGTTGACCATCGTCTGGATGCCGGCCGACGTCGCCGCGATGTTCATCGACGGGGAGTTGTCGAGCAGCAGATAGAAGTTGATGTTCGTCGTAAGACCGGCTTGCGCCGTCGATGAGCCGGTTATGGTACTCGTCGGATCGCCGAAAATCCCCATGAACAGGTTGGTCTTGGTCGCCGTGTAGTTGACAACGGCGGTGCGGCCGGTCGTCGAATCCGTCACTGTGGCGGACGCATTGCCCACCACGACATTAGGGATGTTGATAGCTTCGGCGTTGAAGGTGGTTTGCGCGGTGGTCTGCGCCGCGGCGGGCGTGCCGGTGATGGCCTGGTGATCGACCGCAGAGAGTGCTGCCGTATCGGCCACCGCGTCCAGCTTCGACTTCGCCATATTGGCGGTGCCGTAATCGATACCGGCGCCGACGGCAAAGATGAGCGGGACCGCCGTCAGGCCCATCATGATGGCCATGCTGCCGCCATCGTCGCGGCGGAAGCGACGCGCTTTGCGCATCGCGTCGACCAGCAAGCGAACGACATTCGTCATCGGACAAAACCCTTACGGTTACGAGTGCACCTGCTCAGATAGCCGCCGAAAGCCGCCCGCCACAAAAGCGTGTGTCGTCAGGCTCTTCGCAGGATGTTTTGCCGTTCAATTCCTAAACATGCCGTGAAATCACTCAGCGACGAATCGTTTCTTCACCGCGCCGCCTTTTGCGAAAGCGCAGCTCAAATTTTCGGTTGTTTGCTAACCTTGCGATAAGCATCGGCGACGCTCGCCGGAGCTATTGCGCAGAATTCGCCGAAAACTGTTCAGAGATCGCCGCGCCGGGCGAGGGCCTTGATGCGATCGGCGGTGCGGCAGGCGATCGCTTGGATGGTCAGCGATGGATTGACGCCGCCGACGGTCGGAAACACCGAGCCGTCGCAGATCCACAAATTAGGGATATCCCACGAGCGGCAGTCGGCATTGACGACGCTGGTGCGCGGATCGGCCCCCCATACGGACGCTGCCGTTGAGATGGCAGGTGTCGTCGGTCTCGTCCCAGAATTCAGTGGCCCCGCCGCGTAAGCCGGGAAATGACGGGGAAAATATCGCGGTCAACTCGCCATGGCGGCTTGGCGCGTAGATACCCCGTGGCCGATCTTGCCGATCATCGACGCGGCATACTCGTCGCACAATCGCGCCAGTGCGCCGGCCACCTCGGTCTTGGCCCGCTCGCCCAGTTCAATCAACGGCAACCGTACGCGCGGCGACATAAGACCGAAGCAGTTCAACGCATATTTGAGAGGAACCGGATTCGGCTCGCGAAATAGCACCGCCGTCAACGGCGCCAGCGCAAGGGCGACCCGCTGCGCTCTCGCACATTCTCCCTGACGCAAAGACAGAAACGCATTCCGGCAAAGCCCCGGTGCGGCATTGGAGGTAACCGAAATGCATCCATCCCCGCCCTGCGCAATAAAGCCCAAGGCGGTGAGGTCGTCCCCGGAAAGCAATCTAAAATCCGTTCCGACCAGCGGTCGCAATCGGGCCGGCCGCGCGACATCGCCGGTGGCGTCTTTGAGACCCATAATCCGCGGCACCTCGGCTAACCGCGCGACGGTTTCATCGGCGAGGCCGCATGCGGTTCGCGAGGGAACGTCATAGAGGACGACTGGCAAGCCGGTCGAGGCGGCGATTTCACAAAAATGACCGTAGAGCCCGGCTTGGGTCGGTCTGTTGTAGTAAGGCACTACGGACAAGATCGCATCCGCGCCATTTGCCTCCGCGAGCTTGGTCAGTTCGACTGCATGCTTGGTTGAGTTTGAGCCGGCTCCGGCAATGACCGGTACGCGGCCGCCCGAGACTCTAACGGCGATGCGGATAAGCTCACAGTGCTCGGCATCGATCAAATTCGCCGATTCACCGGTCGTGCCGCAGACGACGAGCGCCGTCGCCCCGTTCCTGATCTGAAGATCGCAAATTCGTTCGAATGCTTCACAGTCGACACCGTCATTGTCGTCGAAGGGCGTCGGCAAAGCGGGCGCATAACCTGATAATTTCGAGACATGACGGCCGATCGCGCGCATCGCTTGGTCTCATTAATGCCGAGGAAGAAGCGACCGTCACGCGACCCGGAGCTGGCGCGCTGTCTCGACG
>JBAQAB010000129.1:0-2149 GCA_049285535.1 Xanthobacteraceae bacterium | reverse complement strand
GCATGGAGGCATGCGAGGGCGTGATCCGCGGCAATGTCGATTCCCTGATGAAGCTCGTCGCTGCGCTCGACACGCTTGGCATCGAGCTCATTTCCGACAATGCCACAAGTCACGGCGGCGGCCGCGGCGTGCGATTCAAAAGAGCGCCATCGTGACGCTCGTCCTCGCGCTTACCTCGGCCGCGGCTTTGCTGGCATTCGCCGTTGTCGCGGCCGTACTCTGCCGTTTCGCCGCGGCGACGCGCATCGTCTATGGCGCGTGCATGATCGTGACAGCGGTTTCGTTGATCGGCGCAGCGGCTTATCTGTTCGGCGACGCGCCGCCGCTCACCGTGACGCTGCCGCTCGGCGTGCCATGGCTCGGCGCCCATTTCCGGCTCGATGCGCTGTCGGCCTTCTTTCTGATCGTGGTCGATCTCGGCGCCTTCGGCGCAAGCCTGTTCGCGCTCGGCTACGGCGAGCACGAGACGGCGCCGCAACGCGTGCTGCCGTTCTACGCGGCGTTCCTCGCCGGCATGACGCTCGTGGTGTTGGCCGACGACGCATTTACATTTTTGCTGTGCTGGGAGTTCATGTCGCTGACGTCATGGGCGCTGGTGATGTCGCATCATCGCGTGCCGGAGAATGTGCACGCCGGCTACGTTTATCTGATCATGGCGAGCTTCGGCACGCTCGCTTTGCTGCTCGGTTTCGGCCTGCTCGCCGGCCCCGGCGGACTTTACAGTTTCGACGCAATGCGGGCGGCTCATCCTTCCGCGACCATCGGCGCCTTCGCTTTGATCCTGGCGCTGATCGGCGCCGGATCGAAAGCCGGCATCGTGCCGCTGCATGCCTGGCTGCCGCTGGCGCACCCGGCGGCGCCAAGCCACGTCTCGGCGCTGATGAGCGGCGTGATGACCAAGGTCGCCGTCTATGCCTTCGTGCGCATCGTGTTCGAGCTTTGCGGTGCGCCGGCCTGGTGGTGGAGCATCATCGTGCTGGCGGCGGGCGGCGTCACCGCGGTGATGGGCGTTCTCTATGCGCTGATGCAGCACGACCTCAAGCGGCTGCTCGCCTATCACACGGTGGAAAACATCGGCATCATCTTCATCGGGCTAGGCCTCGCCCTTGCTTTCCAGACTTACGGCTTGCCATTCGCCGCGGCGCTGGCCCTCACCGCGGCGCTGTTTCATGTCTTCAATCATTCGGTGTTCAAGAGCCTGCTGTTCTTCGGCGCAGGAGCCGTGCTCACGGCGACCGGCGAACGCGACATGGAGCATCTCGGCGGTCTCATCCACCGCATGCCGCAGACGGCGTTCGTTTTTTTGGTCGGCTGCGCGGCGATCTCGGCGCTGCCGCCGCTCAACGGCTTCGCGTCGGAGTGGCTGACGTTCCAGGCGATCCTGCTCAGTCCGGCGCTCCCCTCCTGGGGGCTGAGAATCCTGGTGCCGGCAGTCGGCGGGCTGCTGGCACTGTCCGCCGCGCTTGCGGCGGCCTGCTTCGTCAAGGCCTATGGCGTGACGTTTCTTGGACGGCCGCGGACCCCGGTCGCCGCGACCGCAACGGAGACCGACCGTTTTTCGCTCGCCGCGATGATGATGCTGGCGGCGTTATGCCTCGTCGCCGGAATACTGCCGGGCTTCTTCATCGATGCCTTGGCTCCGGTCAATACGGCGCTGATCGGCGCGCACATGCCGCCGCAAATCGGCGAGCCATGGCTCGCCATCGTCCCGATCACCGCGAGCCGCAGCTCCTATGACGGCCTCTTGGTGTTTTTGTTCATGGTCATGTCGGGAACGCTCGCAGCTTCAGCGATCCACCGCCTGGCGGCCGACCGCTTGCGCCGTGCGCCGGCTTGGGACTGTGGTTATCCCGATGCCAGCCCGGCGACGCAATACACGGCGATGAGTTTCGCCCAGCCAATCCGCCGCGTCTTCGGCACGACGGTGTTCCATACGCGCGAGACGGTCGAAATGCCGCCGCCTGGCGATATGCGGCCGGCGCGGCTCACGGTCGAGATGCACGATCTGATCTGGGACACGATCTATGCGCCGATCGCTACCGGCATCGGCTTTGCCGCCGATCGCCTCAACCGCCTGCAATTCCTGACCATCCGCCAATTTCTCAGTCTGGTGTTCGGCGCGCTCGTCTTCCTGCTCTTGGTGCTCGCG
>JBAQAB010000128.1:0-9294 GCA_049285535.1 Xanthobacteraceae bacterium | reverse complement strand
TCTCCACGCTGCGCCGCTATTTCATCGGCAACGGCTTTTTGCTCTGGGTGCTGTCGCCGATCAACTGCGTGCTCGATCTGTTGTCGCTGCCTTACGTCAACAAGGGCGTCTATCGCCTGGAGGATTTGCCGCCGGACTATCAGGATGAAGTAAGGCGGCTGATCCGGGTCACCGATGAAGCCGGCCTCGTCAGTCAGGTCGCGGAACGGTCGAAGGAACATCGCCGCATGATGCTGTTCTGGCGTTGTTACGGCATCAACAGCAAGACGATCGTGAATGTTCCCGGCTACTACGAGCCGTGGAAATACATCAAGACCATCGGGCTTTCTGTCTTCAACAAGAAGATCACCACTTCCCCCCACTTCGGCTGGCTGCGTCCGACTCTGCGGGTTTTGTACAACGTCAACGACATCAAGGATGAGTCTGCCTACATCACGGTCGGAAATACGACGAGTTACTGGCGTGACAACAAGCTGTTCATCTTCGACGACACGCTGTTGCATCTCTCCGCCAACGAGACCGATCAACTGCGCTACTGCATGTTCGTGGATATTCTTCGCCCGTCGCCGTTCCCGCGCGTCATGGCCGCGGTTGTCGCGCTCGAGGGCTATCTCAACACGAAGCTGAAGCTGATCTCGCTCAGTGGCTGGACGCTGGTCGAGCAGTAGCCTGCCGGGTAGCGCCGCCGAAACCCGCATTGGCTCACGTCGCGAACAGCCGCGCCGGCGTATCGACCAGGATGCGGCGGCGCGCTTGCCGGTCAGACGTCCAATCATGGAACAGGTCGAGCAAATGGCCGTCGTCGGGCATGACCGCGGCGGCAATCGAAGGATGCGGCCAGTCGGTGCCCCACATCAGCCGCTCTGGATTGGCCCGCACCAGCGCGTCGTGAAATGGCCGCGCGGCGGGATAATCCGGGTAATTGCCCGATAGCCGGTACACCGCCGAAAGCTTGACGTGGACGTGGCCGTCGCCGACGAGCTTCAACAAGGCCTGAAAATCCGTATCCTCGACCCCGGCGATCGCCGGGACCATGCCGAGATGGTCGACGATCACCGGCATTTGACGCGACACCTCGCGCAGATAGGGTGCGGCGCCGGCGAGCATGCGGTGGTCGCAGAAAATCTGCATCACCCAGCCGAGATCGGACATCGTCTTGCGGAACGTTTCGAACACGTCGAAGCCGACGCCGCGCACATATTCGGATTTATGCGGGAACAAATGAAAGCGCAGAGATAGTCGAGCAGCGCAATGAGCCGCTCGACCGGCGCGTCGGGCGGCGTATAGCCGCGCCCCGGCGCGTAGGGGAATTTGTCCGACGGTCCGAAAATGTGGAAATGCGAATCCCAGGCGCCGGGCGGCGGCGGGACGCGCGGCCGCTTCGGCTGTGCTACCGGCCCGGCAATGCGCGGCGGCTCGAAGGCGGACATCATCATCCCAATTTGATGTTGGCTTCCTTCACGACGCGGCTCCAGAGCTGCATCTGGCCTTCGACGAAGGCGCCGAATTCGGCCGGCGTGTTTTGCTGCGATTGGAAATTGAGTTCGGCGAACCGGGCCGTCACCTTCGGCGACTCGATCGCCGTGTTGAGGCCGGCATTCAGCTTCTGCACGATGGCGGCAGGCGTGCCGTGCGGGACGAACACGCCGTTCCACTCGAAAGCCTCGAAGCCCGGCAGCGTATCGGAAATCGGCGGAATGTCCGGCAGGCTGGCGAGCCGGCCTTTGCCCGTATGGGCGATGGCTTTCAGTTTGCCGGATTTGATCAGGCCGACCACCGAAGAGCCATTGGCAAAGAAGAATTTCACCCGACCCGCCATGACGTCAGTCAGCGCCGGACCGCCGCCGCGATACGGCACGTGATCGATCTTCAGCCCGGTCCGCTGTTTGAACATTTCGAGGCACAGGTGCTGCAGCGTGCCGTTACCGGACGACGCCATATTGATGCCGTCGGGAGACGCCTTGGCGAGAGCGATGAGGTCGGCGACGGTCTGCACCGGCACCGACGGCGTGACGACCAGAATGTTCGGCACCAGCGAGACCAGAAAGACCGGATCGAAATCCTTGCGGTAGTCGAACGGCAGATTGGAATAAAGCGATGAGTTGACCGAGAACGCCGTGGCATCGTGCAGGACCGTGTAGCCGTCGGGTGCGGCTTTGGCGACCACTTCTTCGCCGATCGTACCGCCGGCGCCGCCGCGGTTCTCGATGGCGAATTGCTGACCGAATTGCTCGCTCAAGGCGGCATAGACGATCCGCGCGGTAGTGTCGGCGCCGCCGGCCGGCGGGTACGGAACGATGACCCGCACCGGCCGGTCCGGCCAAGCGCTCTGGGCATTCGCCCCGCCGGCCACCGGCACGGCCGCCATTGCCGCCAACAGCACGCGTCGCGAGAACCTGATCCCGGCCATATCGTCCTCCCTGAGTTTGGCCCCAATTTAGCATTGCGCCCCGGCGCGCCGATACTTCGGTCGCGACCGAATTCGGGTGGCTATCGCCGGCGCGCGTGACGATGTTAAGCCGAAAGACGGAGGCACTCGTGAGCGTCAATCCGGCATTGGCCAAATACCCGCCCTTGTTCTACGGCTGGCTGGTCGTCGCCGGCGCCTTTGCCGTTACCTTTGTCGGCTTTGGCTGCGTTTATTCCTTCAGCGCCTTTGTCGAATCGCTCGAACACGACACTCCTGCCCGTCGTGGTGATGGACTATTTCGGCGGCCGCAACGTCTCCGGCATCATCGGCATCCTCTACACCAGCGTCGGCTTCGGTACGCTGATCGGTCCCACTGCCGCAGGCTTCGCCTTCGACGCCACCCGCAGCTATACGCTGCCGATCCTGGCCAGCGTCGCCGCCAATGTCATTGCCGCGGTGATCATCGCCCTGTCGGTAAAGAGGGTGACCAAATACGCCACCGCAGCCGAACAAAGAAGGCGCGCGTAATCCCGCTCAGGTGAAAGCGCGCGGCTTCCACGGGATCAGGACGTGCTCGGCCCAATTCACCGCGCGATTGAGCGCCACCGCGAGCGCCGCGATCACGATCAACGGCGCGAAATATTTGGCGAGCGAAAGCGTCTCGCCGTAGAACTGAAACATGTAGCCGATGCCGGTCGCTACGATCAGCAATTGCCCGACGATGATGCCGACCAGCGCACGGCCGACCGCGATGCGCAGACCGGCGAAAATGTAGGGCAGCGCAGCCGGCAGCACCACGATGTGCAAAATTTCGCTCTTGGTGCCGCCGAGCGAGCGCGCCACCTCGACCAGAAAGCTGTCCGCCTCCTTGGCGCCGGCCTCGACCGTGAGCAATTGCGGAAACACCGCCGACACGAAGACGAAGATGATCAGTGTCAATTGGCCGACCCCGAACCAGGCAATGAACAACGGCAGCCAGGCGATGTTGGGGATCGACCAGAAGATGAAAATGTAGGGATCGAGAATGCGCGCGGCTGGCCGGAAGATACCGAGCACAAGCCCAAGCGACGTGCCGACGACAAAGGCGACGCTCAGCCCAATGGCAAACGGCCAGATAGTCTGGCCGGTGGCGCGAATGAGCTCGCCCGACGCCGTCAGCTCGACAAACGCGGCGGCGACGCTGCCCGGCGACGGCAGGATAACCGGCGACACGTTCATGCTCACGATCTGCCACAGCGCGATAAACGCCACCGCCGACAGCGCGGTGAGAACGTAGTGGTTGGAGGCCAGCGCCGCGAGCGCCGATTTTCCGTTGCGCTTTGCGGGCGACGTGAGCCGATCGGCGGACTGCGTCATAGCTCCTCCTTGATGCTTTGCCAGGCGATGCTGCGCAGATGCGCAAACTCCGCCTCGGCGCGCGCGTCGTAGCTGTAGCGCGGATGCGGCAGCTTCACCTCGAGCACTTGTTTGATGCGGCCGGGCCGGCGTCCCATGATGACGACGAGATCGGAGAGATAAATCGCCTCGTCGAGATCGTGGGTGATGAACAGCACCGTGCTTTTCACGCGCCCCCAGAGATTGAGAAGTTCGTCCTGCAGGACGGCGCGCGTCTGCGCGTCGAGCGCGCCGAACGGTTCATCCATCAGCAGAATCTCGGGATGCCGCACCAACGCCCGCGCCAGTCCGACACGTTGTTGCATGCCGCCGGAAAGCTGATGCGGATAATAATGCTCGAAACCTGTGAGGCCGACCATCGCCAGCGTGGCGCCGACGTGAGCGGTCTCTTCCACGGTGAGTTTGCGGCGATGGGCCTGCAGCTGGATGCCCAGCGCCACGTTGCTTTGGACGCTCTTCCACGGCATCAGCCCGATGGCCTGGAACACCATCGACATTTTCGAGCTGGGACCCGTCAGCTCGTCGCCGTCGAGCCGAATTTCGCCGCCGTCCCAAGGAACAAGTCCGGCCGCCATCCGCAGCAGCGTGGTCTTGCCGCAGCCGCTCGGCCCGACGACGCTGACAAAACGCCCGCCGTCGACCTTGAGGCTGAAATCGGCGAGCGCCAGCAGATTTTCGCCGGTCGGGCTTTGATAGCTCTTGCGGACGTTGACGAAATCAAGCTCAGGCATCTTACCGACTCGAACCGGCGTTATGGTTTGATGATCGCCGGCTCGCCCGGCCGCGGCCTAATTCGCGTCCGCGGCCTTGGCGCCGTCCCAATCTGGAACGTCCGGCAGGCCGGGAGTGCCTTTGACGACGCCCATCTTATCAAGCGCCGCTTTGAGCGGGCCGGTGTCATAAAGATCAGCCGGTTTCGACAGGTATTGATTCGGGCTCTCGCTGCGCAGCTTGAAGAACAGATCCATGACCTTTTGCGTCGCGGCGTAGTTGATACCGCCGTTGACCGAGAAATAGCCGCCGTCGCGGAACAGCTGCCATGCCGCCTTCAGCTCCTGGTCGTTCAGTCCCGCATCCGGATAGATTTTCTTGGCCGCGTCGATCCACGAATCGGCGTTGTTTTGCCATTGCCGGTTGGCGTCGAGCATCAGCTCGACATAGCGGGTCGCTTCATCTTGGTGGGTCTTCAGCCAATCGGTCTGCGCCACCACGACAAGCCGCGGCACCGGCGGGGTAAATTTCGACGAATGCTCGACGAGGATGTGGACCTGTTTGGTAAAACCTTTGGCCTCGGCCAATGCGGCGCCGAGATGTGACAGGTTCGTCAGTTGGGTGCGGCCGGTATCCAGCGCCTCGAGCCGCGCCGCGTCGGTGCCGATAATGGCGATCCATTGGAAGGCGTCCGATTTGAAGCCCATGCCTTCGACCGTCATCTGCGCATTGAACCGCTGCGCGCCGCCCAGGCTGGCGACGCCCCAGCTCTGTCCCTCGGCGTCCTTGAGCGTCTTGTACTTGTCTTGCCCCCACACCTCTTCGTCGCCGTAAGGCGTCATGACCATCAGAATCTTGATGTTGGCGCCCGAATAGATACCGCCCATCACCGAGATGATGTCGCTGGTCGCGACCTCGGAATTGCCGGTCACGATCGCCTGCACGCGGGCGGGACCGCCACCACCGAGCTTAGGCCCGGGATCGAGCTTGAGGCCGTATTTGCCGAACACGCCCATCGCATCGGCCATGCTGTTAAAAGACAGCGAGGGATCTGGCGTCGGCTCGAGTTCGGTCGCCTTGATAGCGGTTGGCGTCCCGGCCGTTTGCGCCTGACTCACCGCCGGCGCCGCCGCAATGGCGGCCGCTGTTCCTGCCAACACGAGGAAAGCCGCGGTGCGGCGCAGCGGTGCGGTTACTCTCGACATTTCCATCTCCCTGAAGCCGACTGTTGTTGGGGACACAAGCCAGGCTGCCGCGCAAGTCCCGCCGTCCCACCCGGGACGGTCCCATACTCTATTTTACGAACGTCTCCTATACGTCCGGTCGTCCGCCATGTTCCATGCGGCAGGTTCGCCCATGCCGCAAGCTATGCGGCTTCGCATGCACACCCGATTTTGGCGTTCGCGGCGGCCGTTCCAACTCATGCGTGCATGCGCGGAAGCAACGGCCGTTCCGATGGGCTAGCGGTAATCAGCGCGATTGCGGCGGCACCGGCAACAAGCTCGAGACGGCGTCGGTCGCCGCCGCATTCGCGTCGAGCCGGGTCGGCTTGAGTTCGCCGGCGGCTTCCAGCACCGGATAGGCGACCGAGCAGATGTGCGAGTGGATGCGCTTGAGGTCGCTCAGGATATCGAGATGCAGCGAGGTCGTTTCCAGGCTCTCCGGCCGCCCTTCGCGCAGCCGCTCCAAATGCCGGTCGGCGGCGGCTAGCTCGGCCTGGCGCAGCTCGGATTTTTCGCGCAGCAGTTTGTGCGCGGCGGCGACATCGCCGGTCATGAATATGCCGAAGGCGGCCTGCAGGGAGTCGCAGACGCGCTTGTGGAATCCGGTCAACTCCGCCGTGCCCTCGGCGGAGAATTGATAGCGCCGCTTGATTTTCTTGACGGCGAGCTCGCACAGATTCTTATCGATGATATCGCCGATATGCTCCAAATTGATCGTGAAGGAAATTATTTCCATGGCGCGCCGGCCCTCGCGCTCGTCGAGGCTGTCGCGCGTGAGCTTGGTGATGTAAAGCTTTATCGCTTCGTTGAGGCGGTCGACGATATTGTCCATGCGCGATACATCGGATGCGAGCTTGCGGTCGTTGTTGACGATCGCGGTCATCACGTCGCGCAGCATGGTTTCGACGCTATCTCCCATCCGCAAAGTTTCGCGCGCCGCGTTGGAGAGCGCGAGTGGCGGCGTCTCCAACGCCGCATCGTCGAGATAACGCGGCATCGAGGCGTCCTCCGGCCGCTTTTGTTCCGGCAAAATGCGGGTGAGGAGCCAAGCCACGCCGTCGAGCGGTCCGATGAACAGCGCCGCCAGCGCTACGTTGAACAACATGTGAAACTCGGCGGTCATCTTGGTCGGATCGGGTTGCAACGCGGTCATTTCCCGGGCGAGCGGGCCCAAGAAGGGCACCACGATAACGATGCCGACCACCCGGTTGAGGAGATTGCCCACGGGAAGACGCCGGCTCGCCGGATTGCCGCGGATCCCGGATTCGATGAGCGGGTTGATGGCGCTGCCGAGATTGGCGCCGAGCACCAGCGCCAGCGCCGCTTCCGGCGTGACGAATTGCGAATAGGCAAGCGACATCACCAACAACACGACGGCGACGCTCGAATGCGCCGCCCAGGTCAGCGCCGCGGCGATGACAATGCAGAGGATGGGATCGTTGGTGATCGCGCCAAGGAGTACGCGCACCGCCGGGGCCTGCTCGGCCGGCGCCAGCGTATCGAGCAGAATATGCAGCGCCAGCAAGATCAGCCCAAGTCCGATGGCGATGCGGCCGATCGCACGGGCCAGACTGCTGCCGCCGAGCCGGAAAGTGACCAGGCCGATCACGAACAACACCGGGGCCGCCGCCGCTATATCGAACGACAGCAGTTGCACTATCAACGTGGTGCCGACATTGGCGCCGAGCATAATCGCGAGCGCCGGCACGAGACCGACGATGCCATCCGCAGTGAGCGAGGCGGTCATCAACCCCGTCGCCGTGCTGCTTTGCAGCAATGCGGTCAAGCCGAGGCCGGTAGCGAAGGCGGTGAAGCGGTTGCCCAGCGCCTTGCTGAGGATACGCCGCAGATCGGGCCCGAACGCGCGCAGCACGCCGCTAAGGACCATATGCAGGCCCCACAGCAGCAGCGCGACGCCGCCCATCAGGTCAAGAAGTACGATGCTTCCCATCGTCGCGATCCGGCGTTGTGGAATACCGCCAGTGTAAATAGACCCACAGGGCAGCTAGTTCCAGCTTTTCAAGCACGCGCCGCGACGTCAAATTTCTGGAGCGGCGCGATCAAAACAGCGACGCCTGATCGTCCGGCACTTTCGGCTTTTTCGCCCTCGCGGATTTGGTCTTCGTCTCGGCCGGCCGTTCCGGTGCGGCGGGCACGACGGGTGCGGCGGACGCGGGTTGGAGCAAGGTCTCGGAATCGTTGGCGACGCGATTGACCGCGGTGGAGATTTCATAGGCTTCCAGCACATCGTCGGCGGCGGGCCGGATCAAAGCGGCGGCGACGTCGGCTTCGACATTGGCGCAATCGAGCCACAGGTCGAAGGCGTCCTGCGGCACGAAGACCGGCATGCGGTCGTGGATCGCGGTGAGCGTGCGGTTCGCGGCAGTGGTGACGATGGCGGCGGTATCGAGCTCTTCGCCGTTCGGTCCGGTCCAGGTCTTGTATAAACCGGCGAAGGCAAGCGGCGGCGCGCCGCCTTCAGCGTCTCTCTTGCCGCGCACAAAATAAGGCCGCTTCGGGCCGCCCGCCTGGCCCGCCTGCCATTCGTAGAAGCCGTCGGTTGGGATCAGGCAGCGCCGCCGCCGCATGGCGTTACGGAACGCCGGTTTCTCCAGCACGGATTCGCCGCGCGCGTTGATCAGCAGCGGAAACGTCTTCGGATCCTTCACCCAGGACGGCAGCAAGCCCCAGCGCATCAGCGCGAAAGAGCGTTTGCCCTCGTCAAGCCGCACGATCGGGATCGGCTGCGTCGGCGCCACGTTGTAGCGCGGCGGAAAATTCGGCTGCTCGCGATAGCCGAACAGCGCCCGGATCGCCTCCGGCGTCGAGATGATGACATAGCGTCCGCACATGCTATGCAGAGATATAGGACGAAACGGAGCCGAACTTAATGAGCGACGCGGACAGCGCGCGCATTTATCCAACGCGGCCTTATTTGGCGGTCAGCGCGGCGGTCTTTCGTGGCGGCCGGGTGCTGATCGTGCGGCGAGCGCGGCCGCCCGCACACGGCCTCTATACTTTGCCGGGCGGTGGCGTCGAGCTCGGCGAAACGCTGGAGCAGGCGGTGGTCCGCGAAATCCGCGAAGAAACCGCGCTCGAAATCGAGCCGGTGGCGCTGGTCGGCTTCCGTCAGGCCATCGCGCGCGACGCCGGTGGCCGGGTCGAACGGCATTTCGTCATCCTGCCGTTTGCCGCGCGCCTTATCGGCGGCGAAATTTCGCTCAACGAGGAGCTGGCCGAAGCGGATTGGTTGGCGCCGGAGGCGATTGCCGGGCTGAAGACGACCGAGGGCCTGGCGGCGATCGTCGCCGCCGCAAGTGAGCGGCTCGGCCGGACCGGCTAATGCCTACTTCAACCCTGCCGCGTTGTGGTGCTTGCCATGGGCATCGCCCGACACCTATCTTCCCGGTCATGCCGACGTTTCGAACATTGCTTGCGGTACTGCTTGCGCTTGGGATTGCCGCGCCGGCGCGCGCGCAGTTCTGGGGCGCCCCGCTCGCACCGCCGCAAGCGGCCAGGCCCGCTCCGGTAAAACCCGCCGCACCGGCGTTGCCC
>JBAQAB010000127.1:0-2559 GCA_049285535.1 Xanthobacteraceae bacterium | reverse complement strand
ATCTTCGCTGCCGACCACGATACGGTCGGGATGCTTGAAATCCTGGATCGCCGCGCCCTCGCGCAGGAATTCGGGGTTAGAGACGACCTGGATCTCGGCGTCGGGACGCTTCTGGCGCAGGATATGCTCGATCTCGTCGCCGGTGCCGACCGGCACCGTGGATTTGGTGACCACGACCGCGCTGGCATTAAGCTGCGGCGCGATCTCGCGCACCGCGTCGTAGACGAAGCTCAGATCGGCGTGGCCGTCGCCGCGGCGCGACGGCGTGCCCACCGCGATGAACACCGCCTCGGCGTCGCCGATGCGCGAAGCGTCGAGGGCGAATTCGAGCCGGCCCTGGCGCATATTGGCTTCGACCAGCTCGGTGAGCCCCGGTTCGAAGATCGGAATTTCGCCGCGATTGAGAGCGGCCACCTTGGCGGCATCCTTGTCGATGCAGGTCACCTGGTGACCGAAGTCGGCAAAGCAGGCACCGGAGACGAGCCCGACATAACCGGCGCCGATCATGGTCACGCGCATGGCGTCTCCTGCTCTCACTGCATCACAATTGGTCCAGGCCCTGATCCAGCCCCGCTTCGGCTTCCTCGATCGGCGCGGCGGATGAAATCGGCGCGGATTCGGCACTCTCGGCACTGCGTTTCATCAGCGATACCCAGCGCCGACCAAACAACACCAGCACCACTCCCCCATATACCAAGCCACCAAGCAAAGCCAACAACGCCAGTTCGGATTCATTGCGGAACCTGGACCAGGACGATAACAGTCGCGTGACGAGCGGATAGGCGATCAACAGAGCGAGCGTGAGCGCGGCTCCGGCGGCGGCAAGCTTCACGAGCGAAGCTTTCAGTTCGCCGTCGGCGGCGATGACGCGCGCACGGTGCGCGAAAAAGAGCACCAGGATGAAATTGATCCAGGCGCCGATCGACGTGGCGAGCGCCAAGCCGACCTGGGCCAACGGCACCATCAGCATGATCTTGAAGACGATGTTGATGGCGGTGCCAACCAGCGCCGCCTTCACCGGGGTTGCGGTGTCGCCGCGGGCATAAAACGGCGCGACCACGCTGCGGATCAGCACGAAGGGAATAAGGCCAATCGTGTAGGCCATCAGCGTCATCGCCGCCGCATGCGCGTCGGCGGCGTTGAAGGCGCCGCGCATGAACAACGCCCGCATGATCAGCCCCGGAGCGACCAGAAAGCCGACGACGCAGGGGATCGCCAGCAGCAGCGCAAATTCGATGGCGCGATTTTGCGCCGAGCGAGCGCCCGCCTCGTCGCCGGCGGACAGCCGATGCGTCATTTCCGGCACCAGCACGGTGCCCACCGCAATGCCGATCACGCCGATCGGGAGCTGATCGATGCGGTCGGCGTAATACAGTGCCGAGATAGCGCCGGCCGACAGAAAACTGGCGATGATGGTGTCGGCAAATAGCGCGAGCTGCGTTCCGGCCGAGCCCACGGTCGCCGGAATGAGCGCCTTGAAGAAGCGTCGTACGTCGCTGTCGAGCCGCAGCGCCCGGAAGAACGTCATGACACCGGCATAAAACGTATCGCCGCCGACCAGCGCCGCCTGCAGGACACCCGATATCAGCACACCCCAGGCCGCGGCGTAGCCGGCACCCGGGAAGAAGGCGGCACAGGCCAATGTCGCCATCATGGTGAGATTGAGGAGGATCGGCGCAGCGGCCGCCGTCGCGAAACGGTGCAAGGCGTTGAGAATGCCGCCCCACAGCGTCACCAGCGTGATCAGGAGCAGATAAGGAAACGTGATCCGCGTCAGCGACACCGCCAGCGCAAATTGGTGCGGCTCGCGCGAGAAGCCGGGCGCCAGCAGCTCGATCACTTGTGGGGTGAACAGCAGCGCCAGCGCCAGGAGCACAACCTGCGACGCAAACAACAGCGTGAAGATGCGGTCGCCGAACTGGTCCGCCGCTCGCTTGCCTTCCTGAGTGCGAACCCGCGCATAGGCCGGAATGAAGGCGGCATTGAACGCGCCCTCGGCGAAGATGGCACGGAAATGATTCGGCAGGCGAAAGGCGACGAAGAACGCATCGGCCGTCGGCCCGGCGCCAAGGATGGCGGCGAGCATGATGTCGCGCATGAAGCCGGTCAGACGCGACAGAAGCGTATAGCCGCCGACGGTGAGAATCTTCTTGATCATTATCGATTAGGTACCACGATCCGCTCGGCCCAGCGAAAGCGGGGACCCGGCAGGCCGAAATTTAGGTCTGGATTCCCGCCTACGCGGGATTGCGCGGATCGAGCCCTAGCCCGCCAGCGCCCTGCGGACAGCGTCGATGATGCGATCCTGTACCGGACGCTCGAGATAGGCATGCATCGGCAGGCTGATGACTTCCTTCGACAATTGCTCGCTGACCGGCACGCCGCCGTCAGCGATCGGGAAGTCGCGATTGGCCGGCTGACGATGCAGCGGCTTGGTGTAATAGATCGCGGTCGGAATGCCTTCCGCTTTGAGCGCGGCGGCAAACGCGGCGCGGCGCGCCGGCGCCACGCGCAGCGTGTATTGCGCCCACACAGAGCTCGATTCGTTGCCCACCCGCG
>JBAQAB010000126.1:0-1900 GCA_049285535.1 Xanthobacteraceae bacterium | reverse complement strand
CCTCGTCCAGCGCGGTGTCGATCTCGCCGTCGGCCAGCATGCGCTCCTTGACTTCGAAACGCAGCGCCCGCTCGATCAGCGGAACGTGCTTCTGAAAGAACAGGTTGTAGGCATCCGGCCGGTTGATGCGGCCGATCTCGTAGATGTCGCGAAAGCCTTCGGTGATGAGCAATGCGGCTTTGGCGCCGGTGCGTTCCAGCATCGTGTTGATCGCGACAGTCGAGCCGTGCAGAAACAGCCCCGCCGCGCGGTAATCACTGCCGGCTTTGGCGACGCCTGCGGAAATGCCTTGGACCAGATGCGCCGGCGTTGACAGCACCTTGGCGAAAGTGAGCGCGCCGGTTTTTTCGTCAAACACCGCGATGTCGGTAAAAGTGCCGCCGATATCCGCCGCGAGCCGCAATTGTCCCCGTGCCATTCCTTTTCCTTTTAAGCGCCGTGCCCAGAATTCGCTAATGCCAGGTGAGTGGACCCGGCATGGCGCGCTCCGCTTCCGCCGTGAGCTGAGCTTCGTGCCGTTTCACGAACATGCCGCCGGCGACGAAACTGACTACGGTGATCAGCGCCAGGATGATGACGATAGGGCCTTCGAGACGTTCGAACTCGCGTCCTAATTCGTAGGCGGCCAGACCGTACATCGTCGCCCAGATCGCGGACCCGGCCGCGTTGGCGATCAGGAAGTCGCGCCACGGCATGACGTTGGCGCCGGCAAAAATTCCGGCGAAGGTGCGCAGCACCGGCACGAATTGCGCGATAAAGACAATTTTGCCGCCGTGGCGCATGAACAAATATTGGCCGAGTTTGATCCGGCTCGGTGTCATGCCCACGTAATGGCCGTAACGCAGCAACAGCCAATAACCGAATTCATGCCCGAGCACATAGCCGATCATGCGGCCGATGGTCGCCGCACCGGCGGCGGTCAGAATGACGGCGACGATGTTGAGATCGTGTTTGGTCCCCGCGTAGATCGCCGCGGCAAGCAGCGCGGTTTCTCCCGGTAATGGCACGCCGATGCATTCCAGCCCGACAATGGCCGCGACCGTGACAAGGCCATAGACGTGAATGAGGTGACCAATGAGATGCATGAATGCCGTGTACCGGAACGCCGCTCACTTATACATGTTCAGATGCAAAGATAATGACTTGACTTCGCCGGGCCAACGCGTAACGCGAACATGATTGCATGTAAGGACATTTCTTGCCTGTATAAAGGCCCGGTATAAAGACCGATACATGTATAAGGACTTGCGCGAATTCATTGCACGCGTCGAAAAGCTCGGCGTGTTGCGGCGCATCATAGGCGCCGACCCGCAATTTGAAATCGGCGGCATCACGGAAGTCGCAGCCGGCTTGCCGGAATGTCCCGCCCTCTTGTTCGACGATATCAAGGGCCATCGGCGCGGCTTTCGCATATTCACCAATGCGACGACCAATGTGCAACGCGCCGCACTGGCCTTGGGGCTCGATCCGGCGTTGCGGCCGCTCGACGCACTCAAGGCCTGGATGGAAAAGCGCAAGGACCTACGCGCACAGCCGCCGGTTACCGTCACGACGGCGGTTTTCATGGAAAATTCCTCGGCTGGCGCGGACGTGAACCTCGCGCTGCTGCCGGCGCCGGTCTGGCACCGTCATGACGGCGGCCCGTTCATCGGCTCGGGTTCGCTTGTCGTCATGCGCGATCCCGATACCGGCTGGATCAACGCTTCGATCTACCGCGTCCAGGTCCACGGCGCCAATAGAGTCACGGTGCAGTTCGATCATGGCGGCCGCCACGGCGCGATCATCGCCAAGAAATATTGGGATCGCGGCGAGAGCTGTCCGATTGCCGTGGTGCACGGCGAAGATCCGGCCTTGTTCATCGCCGGCTTCGAATATCTTCCCGAAGCCCAGTCGGAATATG
>JBAQAB010000125.1:0-1692 GCA_049285535.1 Xanthobacteraceae bacterium | reverse complement strand
GCCAAGAAGAGCCACGCCGAGCCGTCGAGCCCACAATTCGGGCTGGTGGGGACGTGATAAACAGAATTTCCGATTAGGCGATCATCTCCCGGACCATCGGCATCACTTTCGTCCCATAAAGCTCGATGCAGCGCATGAGCTTGTCGTGGGGCAGCGTGCCGACCGAATATTTCATGTCGAAGCGCACGGCGCCGAGATCCTTGATCGTCGTCGAGATGCGGCGGGCGACGGTTTCCGGCGAACCGAGGTGCAGCGCGCCGCCGTCGACTTCCTGCTCGAAGGCCGTTTTTGTCGTCGGCGGCCAGCCGCGCTCGGCGCCGATGCGATCGCGCGACGATTTGTAGTGCGGCCAGAACTCTTCGCGCGCCCCGGCATCGGTGTCGGCGACGTAGCCATGCGAGTGGATGCCGATGGGCCGTACGGGCTTGCCGAATTGCGCAAAGGCGCGATGGTAAAGGTCGACAAAGGGCCGAAACCGCTTGGGGTCGCCGCCGATGATGGCGAGCATCAGCGGCAAATCGTAATGCGCGGCGCGCACCACCGATTCCGGCGAACCACCGACGCCGATCCAGGTGCGTAAGCGGCCTTTCTCGATGGGCGGGAAAACGCGCTGATCGGCCAGCGGCCTGCGCGTCGTGCCGCTCCAGGTCACGGGTTCGTTCTTGAGCAGCGCTGCGAAGAGTTCGAGTTTTTCCTCGAACAGCTTTTCGTAATCGGAAAGATCGAAACCAAACAGCGGAAACGACTCAATGAATGAACCGCGCCCGAGCGTCACCTCGGCGCGTCCGTTGGAGGCGGCATTGAGCGTTGAAAACCGCTCGAATACGCGCACCGGATCGTCGGAGGACAGCACGGTGACGGCCGAGCCGAGCCAGATGCGCTTGGTGCGCGCCGCGATTGCCGCCAGCGCTACATCCGGCTCGGATATGGCGAAATCCGGCCGGTGATGCTCGCCAAGGCCGATGGCGTCGACACCGACCTGGTCGGCCAGGACGCCTTCCTCGATCACGTCGCGGATGACTTCGGCATGCGATTTGAGGCTGCCGTCGGGGTTGGCAGTGATGTCGCCGAACGTATCAAGGCCGAGTTCGATTTCCTGAGTCATGTGTTACTTACTTCACTTCCTGGAGGTTGGCTTCGCTGTCGTGCTTGTTGCCGATGGATCGATGTGCATCAAGGCACGCTTGCCACTTATTCGAGTTCAGAGCCGGCAGCCGCTGCCGCTGTAACGGGGGACGAATGTTTAGACCCGAATAAAAATTTTATGGCGATAAAGGAAGCCGGCAAGCGTAACAGCCAAGCCCAGCGCCGCCAGACTGATGATGAAGCCGCCGGTGCCTTCGGCGACGGTGCGATCGAGCAGGCTCGCAAAATCGCCGCCGACGAAGCGCGCGGCGATCGCCCAGAAATTGACAATGTCGTTGAGAAAATAGAGCGCCAGCGCATTGGCGCCGACCCATACGAACACCATTGCCCAGCGTCGCCATTGCCACACGTCGATGATTTGATGCATCAGCGCCAACATGATCGCGGAGTAGCCTGCCGTAATCAGCACGAATGATGACGTCCAGATCGCCTTTATGACCGCGAATTCCAGCGCCCAGAGGTAGCCGGCGAGAAGAAGAACGCAACCGGCACCTAACAGCCATAAGGATTTTTGTTGCTCGTCAACGCGGCTATCGCGCAACAACA
>JBAQAB010000124.1:0-3246 GCA_049285535.1 Xanthobacteraceae bacterium | reverse complement strand
GAGCAAGGCCGGCGCCGCCGGCCCCGCCGATCAGGCGGCGGCGGGACACGACATTGCGAGGGATTTGCTGCGGCATGGCGATCTCTGCTGTCGTTGCGATGAATCAACATCTTCGCGCGTTATTATGACATTCTCGCGCCACCGCACCGTAAGAGCTAAGCTCCTGGGCCACCATGAATATCGAAGACCGAAAAGAGACCGCGGCAACCTGGTTCGAAAGCTTGCGCGATAGCATCGTTGCGGCGTTCGAGGCGGTGGAAGACGCCCTGCCCGCCGGCAGTCCCTTGGCTGACCGCGAGGCCGGGCGATTTACGCGTACACCGTGGAGCCGCACCGACCATACCGGATCGCCCGGCGGCGGCGGCGTCATGGCGATCATGAAGGGCCGCGTCTTCGAAAAGGTCGGCGTCCACGTCTCGGCCGTGTTTGGCGAATTCGCCCCGGAATTCCGCAAGGATATCCCCGGCGCCGCCGACGACCCGCGGTTTTACGCCACCGGCATTTCGCTGATCGCTCATATGCACAATCCGCATGTGCCGGCGGTGCACATGAACACGCGCTACGTCGTCACCGCCAAATCCTGGTTCGGCGGCGGCGCCGATTTGACGCCGGTGCTGGAGCGCCGGCGGCGCCAGGACGATCCCGACACCATTGCGTTTCACGCCACGATGAAGGCAGCCTGCGACGCCCACGGCCGCGTCGCGCCCTACGACAAATTCAAAAAATGGTGCGACGAGTATTTTTACCTCAAGCATCGCGGCGAGATGCGCGGGGTCGGCGGCATCTTCTACGATTGGCTCGAGAGCGGCGATTTCGCCGCCGACTTTGCCTTCACCCAGGATGTCGGCCGCGCATTTTTAAAGATTTATCCCGAGCTGGTGCGGCGGAACTTTGCCAAGACCTGGACCGAGGCGGAGCGCGAGGAGCAGCTCGTCCGCCGCGGCCGCTATGTCGAGTTCAACCTGCTCTACGACCGCGGGACCATTTTCGGCTTGCGCACCGGCGGCAATGTCGAGTCGATCCTGTCCTCGATGCCGCCCGTGGTGAAATGGCCGTAGGTTTTGCCGGCAATCGGGCAAACGAAACCGAAAATTTCCGATTATGCGGCCGGCGACAGTCGCGTGACGAACAATCGTCACAAGCACGCTCTACGCTTTGCTCGCCCGATCATCGAACAGAGGAGGCGATCATGGCATTCGCACCTGGCGACGTCGTCACGCTGAAGTCCGGCGGTCATTCCATGACGGTGGTATCGGTCGGTGACGACGATATCGACTGCCTGTGGATCGGCGACGATGGCGAATTGTTTCGGCAATCGATACCGGCAGTCGCTCTGTCAGTCATCGAGCTGACCGAAACCGACGAGGAGGAGGACGAAGCGGAAGAAGAAGAGGAAGGTGAAGAAGGCGAGGACGAGGAAAGCGCAGACGATGAGGAAGAAGAGGAATGACGCGTCGGCCGTAAAGCGCTGTGCCAAAAATCGCTGATCGCCAACGACTGCGACCCCCGGCGCCGACGCTGCTAGATTCTGGCGCCGGCGCAGTGCCTACCGCAGCGCGCTCGAAATCATCACCGCTCCGCCGATGAGAACCACAGCATCGAGCAAGACCGTATGCACATGAACCGGCATCCGCTCGACGATGAGCTTTGCCAGAAACGTGCAAGGAAAGGCGACGGCGCTGATCAATAGCGCAATCACCAGCACCTTGGGAGTGAGCACCCCGGCAACGCCGAACACCGATAGCTTGACGACCCCCACGCCGATCGACACCGCCGCGTCCGTGGCGATGACGGCGGCGCCTTCGAGCCCGCTTGCCATCAGAAGCGACAGCAGGATGACGCCGGCGCCGGTGCTGCCGCCGACCACAATGCCCCAGCCGGCCGCAGCCGCGGCATAGCCCTTTTCGCCGAGCCGGTGACCGCGCCGCTTGAGGAGGCGCCGCAGCGGCACCGTCGCTATCAAGCTCGTGCCGATCACCAAAGCCGCGCCGCGGCCGGCGAGCAGCGTATAAAGCCAGGCGCCGAGTATGCAGGTCGGCAATGCGCAGACGACCGCGATCAAAGCGCGGCGCGGTTCGAGCAGGCGGCGGAACGCCAGCACCCGCGCGCTGTTGGTGAACATCGCCGAAATGGCGATGATCGGCACCACAGGTGCGGCGCCGACCATCGGCACCAGGATCAGCGGCATCAGGGCACCGGTGCCATAGCCGGCCACCCCGCCGGTGATGGCCGAGAAGGCCGCCAAGGCGACGATGATCGCCAGTTCGGTCAGCGATGCGTCGGGGAGGAAAGGCATTTGTCAGTGGACCGGTAGCGGATTTGACCGTTGACTCAAGCACGTCCAGTTACGAGAACAGGCGCGCGATAGAAGCCGCAATAGGGAGCCTAGGGATGGACCTTGGAATTGCTGGCCGCAAGGCGATCGTCTGCGCTTCGAGCCGCGGGCTGGGTTTTGCCTGCGCCAAGGCGCTGGCCGAGGCCGGTTGCGAGGTGGTTATCAACGGCCGCAGCGAAGCACAGCTGGCAGCCGCGGCCGCCGCGCTCAAGAAGACAGGCGCCAAAGTGATCCCGGTTGCCGCCGATGTCGCCTCGCCGGACGGCCAGAAAGCTTTGTTCGCCGCCTGTCCCGAGCCGGACATTCTGGTCAACAACAATGCCGGGCCGCCATTCCGCGATTTCCGCGAGCTCGACCGGCAGAAAATGATCGACGGCGTCACCGGCAATATGATCGTGGCCATCGAGCTCATTCAGAAGGCGATCGATCCGATGGTCGCCAAGAAATTCGGCCGCATCGTCAACATCACCTCCGGCTCGGTCAAAATGCCGATCGTTGGCCTCGATCTATCGTCCGGCGCCCGCGCCGGCCTCACCGCCTTCCTCGCCGGCGTGGCGCGGAGCATCGCCGCTTCGAACGTGACCATCAATTTCGTGCTGCCCGGCACGTTCGAAACCGATCGTCTGCGTTCCAACATGGAAATGACGGCGAAAAAGAAGAACATCAGCGTCGAGGCCGCCAGCGCCGAGCGCATGGCCTCGGTGCCGGCCAAGCGCTTCGGTCAGCCGGACGAGCTCGGTGCTGCCTGTGCGTTCCTTTGCTCGGCACAAGCCGGCTACATCACCGGACAGAACATTCTCATCGACGGCGGAGTGTTCCCCGGCGCGTTTTGAGGGGTTTATCGAAACACCGTTTCAAGGAGACAAATTCATGAAACTCTTTCGCTATGGCGCACCGGGCCGCGAAAAGCC
>JBAQAB010000123.1:0-1771 GCA_049285535.1 Xanthobacteraceae bacterium | reverse complement strand
CAACAGGCCGACCTCGGTGAACTGATGCAGCGTATTGTAGACAGTGGCGAGCGACACCGGCACCTTGGCGCGGGTGGCTTCCTCGTAGAGCATTTCCGCCGTCACATGACGGTCGCCCTTGCCGAATAAAATCCAGCCGAGCGCCATGCGCTGCCGCGTCGGCCGCAAGCCGACGTCGCGCAGCTTAGCCTTGACGTCGTGCCAGGGACACCCCGTAAGGTCGCCACGGACCGGCTCAAGCTTCTGGTTCGCCGGCGCGGCAGGCCTGAAAGTAAATGAACTCGACTGTGACATAGCGGCTTCCGGCGGCGGTCAGGCCGCAAAGATCGTTGCAAGTGAAATTACTATACGCCACCCCGCGTCCGCTGCAACTCCCTCGCCACTAAGCCGCGGTGGCGGCTTGCCCACCGCATTGCATCCTTGACGGGGGGATGCGCTTTGCCGCATTGCCCCAATATGTTAGTGATTAAACAATCGGCCGGAAACGGCGGAAGCTGGATTTACCATGCAGGAACGTCGTTCAAACTTCGAATATGAGGACCTACTGGCCTGCGGGCGGGGCGAATTGTTCGGCGAAGGCCCGCAACTGCCGCTGCCGCCGATGCTGATGTTCGACCGCATCTCCGAAATCGCGGAAGTGGGCGGCGAGTACGGCAAGGGATTGGTGCGCGCGGTTCTCGAGCTTAAGCCGGACCTCTGGTTCTTCCCCTGTCACTTCAAGGGTGACCCGGTCATGCCCGGCTGTCTCGGCCTCGACGCGCTGTGGCAGTTGCTCGGCTTCTTCCTCGGCTGGCTCGGCTCGCCGGGCAAGGGCCGCGCGCTCGGCATGGGCGAAATCAAGTTTTCGGGGCAGGTGCTGCCGACGATGAAGAACATCGTCTACGGCATCGACATCAAGCGCGTCATGCGCTCGAAGCTCGTTCTCGGCATCGCCGACGGCTGGCTCTCGGCGGACGGCTCCGTGATCTATCGCGCGCTCGACCTCAAGGTCGGCCTGTTCAACAACACAGCACCGCAGGCCAACGAAGCCTGATACGTCGGCGGGCTGGGGCGGGACGAGGCAAACATGAAACGCGTGGTCGTCACCGGGATGGGTATCGTCTCGTCCATCGGCAACAACACGCAGGAAGTGCTGGCGTCGCTGCGCGAGGCGAAGTCGGGCATCGTCCGCGCCGACAAATATGCCGAGCTCGGCTTCCGCTGCCAGGTGCATGGCGCGCCGACGCTGGATCCGAGCGAGTCCGTCGACCGCCGCGCCATGCGTTTTCTCGGCGGCGGCGCTGCGTGGAATCACGTCGCCATGGAGCAGGCGATCCGCGACGCCGGGCTCGACGAGACCGAGGTGTCGAACGAACGTACCGGCATCATCATGGGCTCGGGCGGCCCATCGACGCGGACCATCGTCGAGAGCGCCGACATAACCCGCAGCAAGGGCCCCAAGCGCGTCGGTCCGTTCGCGGTGCCGAAAGCCATGTCGTCGACCGCCTCGGCGACGCTGGCGACCTGGTTCAAGATCAAGGGCGTCAACTATTCGATTTCGTCGGCCTGCGCGACCTCCAATCATTGCATCGGCAACGCCTACGAGACCATCCAAGTCGGCAAGCAGGACATGATTTTCGCCGGCGGCTGCGAGGAGCTAGATTGGACGCTGTCGGTGCTGTTCGACGCCATGGGCGCGATGTCGTCGAGCTTCAATCAGACGCCCGATAAGGCTTCGCGCGCCTACGATGCGGATCGCGATGGGTTCGTCATCGCCGGCGGCGCGGGCGTT
>JBAQAB010000122.1:0-3929 GCA_049285535.1 Xanthobacteraceae bacterium | reverse complement strand
TGTTCACGGTCGATCATCGCTTTGCGCTCAGCAATCCCGCCTTGGTGAGCGCGCCCTCTAAAAAATCATTCTCGAGCGTCAGCTCGCCAATCTTGGCGTGCAGCGACTTTACGTCGATCGCAGGCTGCGCAGCACCGTTGCCGCCACCGGGACCGAACACATCGGCAGCCCCGCCCTCGAGCTGTGCTTTCCACGCCGTGATCTGATTAGGGTGCACGTCGAACTGCTCGGCAAGCTCGGCCAGCGTTCGATCGCCCTTCACGGCGGCAAGCGCCACCTTCGCCTTGAAGGCCGGTGTATGGTCCCGGCGCGGTCGTCTCGACATGGTCTCTCCTGATTCGCAGGCCATAGCGTGCCCGCTGTCAGGCAGAAACTCCACTTAGCGTCCTGTGCAGATTTCCGGGACCGGCTCTAACGTCTATTTCGCACCGAGCAAGTTAGCCCCTCAGGCCGCTAAGGCTGAATGTGGTTCGGCAGGCGCTGTTCCGGTCTGTCCCGGCTCCCTTTTCGTGCGCGTCATCGCACCTCGCGACAAATTCGGCGATGCGGCGAATAAGATCTGCGTTATCAAGCAGCGGAACATGCCCCTGGTCTGGGATTTCGACGGTCTCCATCCTAAGATGGCGATCGCGCATAGCGGTCACCGTGGCGGCCGAAAGAATATCAGAGTTGGCGCCACGGATGACCAGTATTGGCACGCGCGACAGGGCGTCGAATTCGGTCCACATCGCCGGCAACGGCCGCTCGATGTCGAGCTCCGCGAGCGTGCGCGCGAGCTTTACATCATAGGTCGGCACCAGTTCGCCGTCACCCGTCTTCCAGGTGCGCTGCGCGGCGGCGAGCCATTGCTCAGCCGTCAACTTTGAAAACTGTGCATCAAACAACCGGCGGAGGATTTCGGCGCCTTCTCCGAAATTACGAGGCTGCGGCAGCTTGCCGACGTAACTCTTGATGCGCGCCAGGCCCTTCGGCTCGATGACCGGCCCGATATCGTGCAGCACGGCACCGGCGATGGCGGTCGGATGTGCCACACCGAGCAGCATGGTGAGAAGGCCGCCGCGCGAGCTGCCGATGAACACCGCCTCGCCGATTTCGAGTGCGGTGAGCACCGTCACGACGTCGCCCAGCTCGACCGCCAAATTGTAGTTTTCCGGATTGCTGTCGTAGTCCGATTGGCCGCGCCCGCGCGAGTCGATCGCAATCACCCGTCGCGGCGGCGGGCCATCCGCCAGAGCCGGCGCCAGCGCGTCAAAATCGGCGACGGTTCGCGCTAGTCCCGGCAGGCAAACCACCGGCAAGACCGATGCGGTGCGCGGACCGTGTTCGCGCACATGCAGCCGCAAGCCGTCTTGCGCGGTGACGAAAATATCTGCCAGCATGTCAGGCGTACTCCGCGAAAGCCGCTCGCTCGGTGCGTACCGCTTTTGGGCGCCACAAATTGATATCGGCTTCCCGTCCACGCCTAAGGCGGCTCCGAGTCAGGCTCGTTTTTATCCTTGTTGTCAACGGCTTGATCGCAGGCGAAGCAGCCGATTGCCTGGCGACACAAGCTTTCGATGCCGCGGCGCCGGTGAACGCTACCCGCCGCGGCGCAGGTCGGCCTCGATCGACAGTTTCGGGTTGTTTTCAATAAGCGCGCGATAGACCTGCATATTCTCAATCACGCGCTCGACGTAATTGCGCGTCTCCGAGATTGGGATGCGCTCGATCCAATCGATCGGATCGACCTTGGGGTCGCGCGGGTCGCCGTATTGCTCGATCCATTCCTTCGCCCGGCGCGGCCCGGCATTGTAGGCGACAAAGGCTAGAATGTAGGAGCCGCGCCAGGAGGTGAGGGCGTTGCCGAGCTCCGCCGTTCCAAGCTGCGCGTTATAGGCGACGTCGTCGGCAAGCCGGCGCTGATCGAACGTGACGTTGAACCGCTTGGCGGTGTCGCGGCCGGCGTCCGGTGTGACCTGCATCAGGCCATAGGCGTTGGCGCTGGACACAACGTGCGGGTTGAATGCGCTTTCCTGGCGCACGATCGAGTAGACGACGCAAGGTTCGACCGGGGGGCCGATCTGCTGGTAGTTCGGTATGCCGAAATCGGGAAACGCATAGCGCTCGAACGGATAGCCGCGGCCGAGCATGGCCTTGCCGATGAGCAGCGTGGCCCGCGCGTCGTCATGGCGGGTAGCGATCTCGGCAAGCGCGGCAAGCGCTGTCGTGTCGGTTGCCTTGTCGCCAAGGTCGGCCGCCATGATGGCGACGAGATCGCGCTCGTCGATGGCGTAGAGTATCTCGAAGGCGCGGGCGATCTCGAGCGTGCGGTGCTCGGCGGGAGCGCGCGGCAGCGCGCGCAGCGTCACTTCGTCGAGGCCGAGCCGGGCGCGCGCGAGCTGGCCGTAATAGGCCGTCGGATAATGCGCCGCCTCTTCGTAGCGCGCGCGGGCATCCTGATCCCGTCCCAAGGCTTCGGCGGCACGGCCCTGCCAATAAAGCGACCGCGCCAGGGTGATCGGATTGTATGTGTCGTCGGCAATCCGGGCGAAATGCGCGAGCGCGACGGCCGGCTGGCGTAGAAACCGTAGCGCGATCCAGCCGGCGGTGAAATGCTGCTCGGCGCGGTAATTGTGGTTCTCCGGCGGCGCCGCCCCGTTGGCGAGCTCATAGGCCAGCCGCGGGTCGCCGAGATCGAGCAGTTTTCGCGACACCAGCCGCCGTTCCACCCACCATTGGTCGACATCGAGCAACTTCGCAGGATCGCGTGGCGCGGCGTTGAGCCATTGCGCCGCCTCGGCGATCTTGTCGTTGCGCCGCAGCCACTGAATGCGGCTGAACATGTAGCCCGGGTCGCGGCGCGCGGCTTCCGGCACCGCATCGAGGAGCGCCTTGGCGTTATGGGCCTGGTCGATGACGGCGGCGCGGGCTTTGGCGACCGCGAGCGCCGTGGCACCGAGATGCTGCGCCGCCCGTAATCCGGCGTCGTCATCCTCGGCGTAAAGCCGCGCTTCCATGCGTACGTCGTCGTCGGCAGGCGTGATCAACCCGGAAAAAGTCTCCCGCGCCTGCTCCTCGAGATCGCCGGAGAAAGCGTCGCTGCGCCAGGCTTGGCGCACCGCCGCCGCGGCGCCGGCGACGTCGCCGCGCGTGAGCAGCGCTTGCGCCAGCGCGAAATGGCCTTTGGCGGTGTGCGGTTGCTCGGAGCGGAAGAAATCGATGACGGCCACCGGCTCGATGTGGTCCTGCCACATCACCGCCTCGGCGCGTCGCTGCAACGCCTCGATGCCGGGCCAGCTGGGATTGGCGGCGATGAAGCCGGCATAGCGCGAAAAATCGCTCGAGCCGTCCTCGCCGCGCAGGATCACCCATTCCACGAGCTTGCGGGCGACCGGATCGGAAATCGTATGCTCGACGTCGGTTGCCTCGCTTTGGCGGTTTTTGCGGACCAGATCGATGGCCTGCTTCACTGCGGACAAATCCAGCGGCGACGTCGTCGTTGTGGCGGCGGTCGCGAAGGGCGGGACCGGACTGGGCGGCGGCGCCAATATCGGCGCCTGCCCGACCGGAGGCTCAAGGCGCGCATCCGCCGGCGACGCAGCGACTGGAACCTCGCGCTCGGCCGAAGCGGTTGCCGGCGCGATCGAAAGCGGCGCCGCTCCATGCGGTTCAAGCTTCAGCGCGCCCCGCTTTGGCGTTTCCGCTTTGCCGAGCTTTTCGCCTTTGATTGCCGGCCGGTGCCGCGGCAAGGGAACTTCGCCCGGCAATGGCGCGGCTTGCGCACCGGCCCCTAGGACACAAATGCAGGCGAGCACCGTAATGGTTCGGAAAGCCGGCACCTTCCCTCCCGCGGGCGTGTCGTCGATGGCCGAGATTCTCTTCGGCCCGTTAGGTTGAAGAAACCCTAACCTGCGGAAGTGGCCGCGACAATTTACAGTTTTGCGGCGAAA
>JBAQAB010000121.1:0-1659 GCA_049285535.1 Xanthobacteraceae bacterium | reverse complement strand
ACCTTACCCTTGGCGACGCCAGCGGCCCTTCTCATCGGCCTGCCAATAAGTCACCTCGGCACCGGCCGCTTTGGCTTCGCTCCAACGCGCGCGTGCGGCTTCGACCGCATCCGGATCGTCGCCGTCGAACAGCAACACGATGCGCTCATAGGCTGCGGTATCGCCGGCGAGGCTTGCGCCGTCGATCAGGAAGCGGACCGCTGCGCCGTTGGGATTTTCGTCGTTGACGGTGAGCAGGATCGGCTGCTCCGCAGCTTCGGCGTCGCGCCAAGTCCCGTGCGGCAGAAAGGCATCGTCACGCCAGGTCCACAAATGGGCGTCGAGCGCCTCGACGCGCTCGTCGGAAGACGCCTGCACCACGACCCGCCAGCCGCGTTCAAGTGATTTCGTAAGCAACGCCGGCAACACCTGCTCCGGCGTCTGACCTTTGAGATGGTAAAAGAGAATCTCGGTCATCGAGCGCGCTCACCGCTCGTAGTAGTCTTCGACCAGCCGCTCGAGAAGCCGCACACCCCAGCCGGAAGCCCAGCTCTTGTTGATATCGGTTTGCGGCGATCCCATCGCGGTGCCAGCGATGTCGAGATGCGCCCATGGGGTCTTATTGACGAAACGCTGCAGCAACTGCGCCGCGGTGATCGCGCCGCCCCAGCGGCCGCCGGTATTCTTCATATCGGCGAACTTCGAATCGATCATCTTGTCGTATTCGGGTCCGAGCGGCATCCGCCACACCCGTTCTCCGACTGTCTCGCCGGCCTTGGTCAACCGCTCGGCGAGCTTATCGTCGTTGCAGAACATGCCGGCATATTCCTGACCCAAAGCGACAATAATGGCGCCGGTCAGCGTCGCCAGATTGATCATGAATTTCGGCTTGAAGCGCTTGTTGACGTAGTGCAGCACGTCGGCGAGGACGAGACGGCCTTCGGCATCGGTATTGATGATTTCGATGGTCTGTCCCGACATCGTCTTGACGATGTCGCCCGGCCGTTGCGCCTTGCCGTCGGGCATATTCTCGACGAGGCCGATAGCGCCGACGGCATTGATCTTGGCCTTGCGCGCCGCGAGCGCGTGCATCAGACCGACGACGCAGGCGGCGCCCGCCATGTCGCCCTTCATGTCCTCCATTCCCTGAGCCGGCTTGATCGAGATACCGCCGGAATCGAAACAGACGCCTTTGCCGATGAACGCGACCGGATCGGCGCCGCGCTTGCCGCCGTTCCAGCGCATGACGACTACTTTCGGTTCATGGGCGGAGCCTTGGGCGACGCCGAGCAGAGCGTTCATGCCAAGTTTCTTCATAGCCGGGGTGTCGAGAACCTCGACGACCACGCCGAGTTTGCGCAAGGCCGAGGCTCGACGGGCAAACTCGGCCGGGTAGAGCACATTGGCAGGCTCATTGACGAGATCGCGCGCCAGCACGACACCTTCGGCAAGACCTGACCGACGCGCCCAAGCCTTCTCGGCACCCGACGCGTTGGCGCAGGCGAAATTCACCTCCACGCTCGTGGCGCGGTCATCACCTTCTTTCTTTTTGGTCTTATACTGATCGAACGTATAGCCGCGCAGCCGCGCCCCGAGCGCGAGATCGGCAATCTGCTCGCCCTTGAGAGTGCCGGACGCGAACTCGGCGACGATAGTCGCTTGCGGCGCCCCCTTCCGCAG
>JBAQAB010000120.1:0-8893 GCA_049285535.1 Xanthobacteraceae bacterium | reverse complement strand
GGATCGTCGTTATAGGAAATGCCAGCCGCCTCGAGTGTCGCGATCAGCCGCGCCTTGGGCAGGGCAAGCAGCGGACGGAGGAGAAAAAACCGGCCAACTCCGCGCGCCGCCGGCAGCGGCGCGGCATACGCCATGCCGGCAAGGCCACCGAGCCCACTGCCACGGGCAAGCCGAAACAGCACGGTTTCCGCCTGATCGTCGAGCGTATGCGCAGTCAAGATATGTTCGTAACCGGCCTGCGCGGCGGCTTGCGCGAGCAGGCGATACCGCGCCTCGCGGGCGGCTTCCTGCAGACCGGATTTCGGCTTCCTGCCGCGCCAGCGCAGCGTGCGGTGGGTAATGCCAAGCCGATCGGCCAGCCGCTTGACGGCTGCGGCTTCGCCGGCCGCCGCCGCGCGCAGGCCGTGATCGACGGTGACGGCGAGGAGTTTCGGCGCGCGCCTGCGCGCCTTCGCCCAGCGCGCTGCAAGTATGAGCAACGCGGTGGAGTCAGGACCGCCGGAAACCGCGAGAATCAATCCACGCAAATTTTCAAGACCGGAGAACAGTGCATTCGCCTCGTGATCGCGAATGGGTTGTTCAGCAGTGGACACGCTTCTGCTCCCGGTCAACGCTTTGCTTTACGCTGATCGAGGCGTGCGGATATTTGCGCAAGACCTCGCCGAGCGAAGCGCAGGCCGCCTCCTTCTCGCCCAAGGCGGCGAGCGATTGGCCGAGCCGCAAGAGCGCGTCCGGCGCCTTGGCGCTGGTGCCGTATTTGGTCGAGACCGCGAGGAAGGCTTCGGCCGCATCGTGGTATTTCTGATCGTCAAACAGGCTTTCGCCGAGCCAATATTGGGCATCCGGCGTCAGCCGATCGCCCGGGTATTTGTGCAGGAAATCACGGAACGTCTCCGCCGCCGCCCCATAGTTCTTTTGCACCACGTAGCCGTAAGCGAGGTCGTATTCGTCCTTCGGCGTGGCGTTGGGCGGCAGCGACGCTTCCTGCGTGTCGCCTGGCATGGCGCCGGTCGCGCTCGGATTGACCAATGGTGGCGGCGGCAGGGCACCGCCCTGCGGAACGGACAGATTGAGCGGCGCGCCGGGTTGTCCGCCACCCGTATCGGGAACGGGCGGCGGCGGTTCGGTCGCAGTGGTGCTGGTGCCGAGCGGATGCGGCACACCCGGCGCGTTCGGGTCGAGCGCCGGGTTGAACGCGTCATGGCCCGCTGACGGCACGCCGGCGCCGACCGGAGCCGGCGGCGCGTATTGCGGGGGCGCTCCGTACTGCGGCGGCTGCTCATATTGGGCCGGCGGCGGCCCTTGCGAATATTGCGGCGGCGTTGAATAGGGCGTTGCTGTCGGCGGTGGCAACGACGTGGACACCGACGCTCGCGGTAACGGCGCTCCCGGAGGAGACGGCGCCGCCGAAGAAGGCGGCCCCGCGGCGATCGGCGGCGCGGCGCCGCCACCCTGCAGGCGCTGCACTTGCTGCTCGAGCTGTTGATTGCGGTACTGCAGTTCCTGCACCTGGCCGGTGAGGTCGCGGACCGTTTCCTCGAGCTGGTCGAGACGCGTTACGACATCGCTCGGAGAGTCTTGTGCGTGTGCGGCCTGCGCCGACATCAGGCACGCAAAGAGGAGCACGAATGCGGGCGTGGAGCGGCTGATCGGCTGAAGCATTGTCGGCGGTTTCCCCTGCCCTACCATAGCGCGTCCTGCGTCCAAATTGTGACTGTGGCTCAATGGCGACGGCGTCGTGACGCTGCGCCGCAGCTAACGCATGATCCGGAAAAGTGGAAGCTGATTTTCCGCAATATCATGCGCAAAAAGTCTATTCCGCCGGCTGGATGCGCGGCGCCTTACGCGAAGCGCGCCATTCTTCGAACCGCTGTATCACCACGAACAGCGATGGAACAAACAGCACGGCGAGGCAAGTCGAGGCGATCATGCCCGAGAACACGGTAATGCCGATCGATTTGCGGGCGCTGGCGCCGGCGCCGCTGGCGAAGACGAGCGGCGCGACGCCGAGAATAAAGGAGAACGACGTCATCAGGATCGGGCGAAAGCGCGCGCGCGCGGCATCGACCGCCGCTTCGAAGATCGGCTTGCCGTCGTTGACGCGGTGCTCGCGCGCCACTTCGACGATCAGAATGGCGTTCTTGGCGGAGAGCGCGATGAGCAGAATGATGCCTATCTGGGTGTAGAGATTGTTGTCGATGCGCAGCATTTGCAGAACCAGCACCGGCCCGGTCAGCGCCAGCGGCACCGAGAGAATGACCGCGAGCGGCGCGTACCAGCTCTCGTATTGGCCGGCGAGCACCAGATAAACCAGCAGCATCGCCATCACGAAGACGAAATACATCTGATTGCCGACGATCTTCTCCTGGTACGACATCGCGGTCCATTCGGTGCCGGTGCCGGGCGGCAGCGTCGACGCCGCATTCTGCTCCATCAGGCGGATCGCTTCGCCGGACGAGAAGCCGGCCGCCGGCAGGCCGATGACGCTCGACGACGGATAGAGATTGTACAGGCTGATCAAAGGCGGCCCGACGATCGGCTCGATCTTGACCATGGTGCCCAGCGGAATCATGTCGCCCTGCGCATTACGCACCGAGAGATTATCGATGTCGCGCGGCCGCAGCCGGAATTTCGAATCGGCCTGCGCGTAGACCTGAAACACCCGGCCGAATTTGTTGAACTGCGACACATAGGTCGAGCCGAAATAGGTCGCCAGCGTCGAAAACACCTGGTCGACCGGAACGTGCAAAGTCTGCGCCTTGACGCGATCGACATCGACCAGAATTTGCGGCGCGATGGCGCGAAACGACGTCGAGACGCGTTGCAGCGCGCTCTGCGATTGCGCATTGCCGACAATGGTATTGGTGATGCTTTGCAGCTTGGCAAAATCGGTCGAGCCGTCGCGCAGCTCGATTTGCATGGTGAAGCCGCCGGCATTGCCGATGCCCTGAATCGGCGGCGGCGGCAGCACGATGACGCGGGCATCGACCGCGTCGAGCGCGCGCGACAGCCGGGGAAACAGCGTCTGCAAATTGTCGCGCCGGCTCCAATCCTTGAGCACCACGTAAGCGACGCCTGCATTGGCCAGCGTCGCGCTGTTGTCGAGCACCGAGATGCCGGCGATCGAGATCACCTGATCGACGCTGGCGTCCTTGTGCGCGATCGCAGCGACCTGCTGCATCGCCTGCTGGGTGCGGGTCAGCGAGGCGCCGTCGGGAAGCTGCACGCTGACCAAGAGATAGCCTTGATCCTCGATCGGCAGGAATCCGGTAGGCACCCGCGACAGACCCCAGACGGCAAGCCCGATGATCGCAAAGGCGACGATCGTCATGATTCCGGAATGCTCGACCATGTGATGGATCAGGCCGGCATAGTGGCGTTCCAGCCGGCCATAGACGGCGTTGAAGCCGCGGTAGAACGCGTTGCGACGTTCGGGCGGAACCGGCCGCCGCAGCCACATCGCCGCCTGTGTCGGCTTGAGCGTCACCGCGTTGACGGCGGAAAGGAGCGCGGTCGCCGCGATCACCAGAGCAAACTGCGCATACATCCGCCCGGTCAGACCGGGCAGGAACGCCGCCGGCAGAAACACCGACATCAGAACCAGGGTGATGCCGATGATCGGGCCGAGCAGCTCGTTCATCGCTTTGATCGCCGCATCGTGCCCGCTCATGCCTTGTTCGACATTGTGCGCGGCGCCCTCCACCACCACGATGGCGTCATCGACCACGATGCCGATGGAGAGCACGATCGCGAACAGCGTCGAGAAATTCACCGTAAAGCCCATCGCCCACATCATGGCGAAGGCGCCGATAATGGTGACCGGCACCGTCGTCGCCGGCACCAGCATGGCGCGCCAGTCCTGCAGAAAGACGAGGATCACGATCAGCACCAGCACCGCCGCCTCGATCAGCGTCTTGTAGACTTCGTGGATCGAGGCATTGACGAACACGGTGGTGTCGAACGGGATGGTGTAGACGAGGCCCTGCGGGAAAGCCTTCGCCAGCTCCGCCATTTTGGCTTTGACCTGGTGCTCGACCTCGAGCGCATTGGCGCCGGGCGACTGATAGATGCCGATGCCGGCCGCCTGCTTGCCGTCGAGACTGAAATATTGGCTGTAGGTCTGGGCGCCGAGCTCGACGTGGCCGACGTCGCGTAGCCGCGTAACCTCGCCGTTATTCCCGGTCTTGACGATGACATTCTCGTATTGCTCAACGTCACTGAGCCGGCCCTGCAGTTCGATGGTGTATTGGAAGTTGACGCCGGGCGGTGTCGGCGGCATGCCGACCTGGCCGGCCGTCACGTCCTGGCTCTGCTGTTGCAACGCGGTGACGACGTCTTGCGCGTTCAGGCTGCGCGCTTTGAGCTTCTCCGGATCGAGCCAGACCCGCATCGAATATTGGCCGTCGCCGAACACGTTGACGTTGCCGACGCCGGGCAGCCGCGACAGCTCGTCCCGAAGATTGATGGTGGCATAATTGGCGAGGTAAAGGCTGTCGTAGCTGTCATTGGGTGACGTCAAAGTGACGAACAGCAGGATCGCCGTCGAGCGCTTCTGCACCGTGACGCCCTGCGCCTGCACCGCCTGCGGCAACGCCGACAGCGCGCTCGCGACACGGTTCTGCACCAGGACCTGCGCGGCATCGAGATCGGTGCCGATCTTGAAGGTCACCGTCAGCGTGTAGGAGCCGTCGCTGGTGCTGGTCGATTGCATGTAGATCATGTTCTCGACGCCGTTGACCTGCTGCTCGATCGGCAGCGCCACCGTATCCATCACCGTGCGCGCGCTGGCGCCGGGATAGCGCGTCGTCACCTGCACGGTCGGCGGCACGACGTCGGGATATTGCGCGATCGGCAACCCGTAGAGCGCGACCGCGCCGATCAAAATCATCAGGATGGCGAGAACGTTCGCCAGAACGGGACGCTCGATGAAGAATTTCGAGATCATCGAATGGCCCCTGCCCCGTCATTGCGAGGAGCGAAGCGACGAAGCAATCCAGCCGGCCCGCGAAGCCTCGCGGGCGATTCTGGATTGCTTCGCTTCGCTCGCAATGACGGATGCATTGTCATTTCGCCGCCGCCGCCGCGGAACGCTCTTCGGCATCGACCTTCTGGCCGGGAATGGCACGCATGATGCCGCCGACCACCACGCGGTCGTCCTTGGCGAGGCCTTTGTCGATGACGCGCAACTCACCGACCAACTGGCCCGGCTCGACCTTGCGCTGCTCGACTACATTGTCCTTGTTGACCACCAGAACGTAGCGGCAGGCCTGGTCGCTGCCGAGCGCAACGTCGGGCACCAGCAATGCCTGCTGCGGCTTGGCGGGAATACGTACGCGCACGAAGTAGCCGGGCAACAGCGAGTGGTCGCCGTTGTCCAGACTGCCCCGCGCCGCCAGCGTTCCGGTCGACGGATCGACGTTCGGGGCTACATAATCGAGCTTGCCGTGGTGCGGATAGCCGCTTTCGATTTGCAAGCCGACTTCGACCGGCAGCCCTAACAGCGCCGCGGTGGTTTCGCCGCGGCTCGCCAGCGTGGCGCGGACCTGCAACACGTCGCGCTCGCTCGCGGTGAAATTCACCCAGATCGGATCGAGCTGCACGATGGTCGCCAGCGTGGTCGGCGAGCTGGCGCCGACCAACTGCCCGATCGACACCTGCCGCGCGGTCACCACGCCGTCGAACGGCGCGGTCACGTCGGTGTAACTCAGATTGATTTCTGCCTGCCGCTCATTGGCTTGCGCGGATTGCAGATCGGCCTGCGCCGAATCGCGCTGCGCCAGCGCCTTGTCGTAATTGGCTTGCGTTGAGACCTGCTTGGCGACCAGTGCGGCCTGCCGGTCATATTCGGCTTGGGTCTGGGTCAGCGTCGCTTGCGCGCTGACCACGGCGGCCTTGGCCGATTCCACTTTGAGCTTGTACGGCTCCGGCTCGATGGTGAATAGCGACGTGCCCTTCTTGACGTAGTCGCCGTCCTTGTAGCTGATCGCCTGCACGAAGCCTTGCACGCGCGCCACCAGATCAATCGAATTGACGGCCGCCGTGTTGCCGGTCGCCTCGAAATAGCGCGTGACGTCCTGCTCGACCGGCACAGCGACCGTCACCTTCGGCGGCGGCGGCGCGGCATATTGATTGTCCTTGCCGCAGGCCGCGGCGCCGGCGCAAACCGCAAGCACCAGGATTATGCGGGCAAAACGATCGCGGGTCATTGCCGAACCCTTTTCAATATAGATTTGCGAAAACGAAATACCGCGCCGACGGCGGGGGCCGCCAATCCCTGCGGCGGCGCTACGATCCGACTTCGGCCCGGCCTTGGCAAGGCCAAACATGCCCGCGGCCACCCGGCGTCAAAATGCGATCGGCGCCGCTACGGCGCCGATCGGTTAGCAAGCTGTCTGGGTATCCAGCTCTAAGAACTCTGATCGAGCACCGTCACGGCGCGCCGGTTCTGCGACCAGCAGGAAATATCGTTGCACAGCGCCACCGGCCGCTCCTTGCCGTAGGAGATGGTGCGCATGCGCGTCGCGGCTATGCCGCGCGAGATCAGATATTCGCGCACGGTCTCGGCGCGGCGGGCACCAAGCGCGATATTATATTCGCGCGTGCCGCGCTCGTCGGCATGGCCCTCGATGGTGAAGGAATATCTGTTGTAGTTGTTGAGCCACTGCGCCTGCTTGTCGAGCGTGGCGCGCGCCTGATCGGAAAGTTCCGACGAATCGGTGTCAAAGAACACGCGATCGCCGACATTGACGACGAAGTCCTGCTGGCTGCCGGGTGCGGCAGACGCACCGCCCATAGCGGATTGATCGTCCTTCTTGGCGCACGCCGCAATTGCGAGCACGGCCATGATGACGGCGACGAACTTGGCGCCACGGATCGCATTCGCGATGTTCATTCCGGTGCCTCCATGTTTACATTCGACCGGACATGGTTGGTCGTCAGCGGGTCTAGCAGCGCCATCGTTAAGCGAACGTTCCGTCAACCTTGATGCCGCCTTGCAAAGATGTCGCGACCTTGCGGATTCCCCCGAAAGCTTTTGCAATGGTTAATGCGGCGTCAATACGGCGACTCTATGGAAACGCCACCGGCAATATCATCGATTTATGACAGGAGCGGCGACCAGGCCGGGTCGGAGGCATAGTTCGGCGTCGGCACCCGCTGCTCGTTGCGGCCGGAAATGTCCACTGTGAACAGCGACGGCCCGGACGTGCCGCCCGGATCGCGGAAAAACATGATTACCTGCCCGTTCGGCGCGAAAGTCGGGCCTTCATTGTGGAAGCTTTCGGTGAGGATGCGCTCGCCGCTGCCGTCCGGCTTCATCACGCCGATGGCAAACGTGCTGCTGGCGATCTTGGTAAAGGCGATGTAGTCGCCGCGCGGCGACCATACCGGCGTATTGTACTCCCCGTCGCCGAAGCTGATGCGCTGCGCCGGGCCGCCGCTTGCGGCCATGACGTAGATCTGCGGCTGGCCGCCCCGATCGGATTCGAAGCAGATATGCGAACCGTCGGGCGAATAGGACGGCGACGTGTCGATGGCCGGCGTGTTGGTCAACCGCGTCGTCGCCTTCGAGCGCAAATCCATGACGAAAATGTTGGAGTTCGCGCCTTCCTGCAAACTCATGACGACGCTCTGGCCGTCCGGCGAGAACCGCGGCGAGAAACTCATGCCCGGAAAATTGCCCACCACTTCGCGTTGCCCGGTGTCGATATTGTAGAGGTAGACGCGGGGATCGCCCTGGCCATATGCCATGTAGGTGACCTCCTGCGTCGACGGCGAGAACCGCGGCGTCAGCACCAGTTCGTCACCGCGGGTGAGGTAGCGCACATTGGCGCCGTCCTGATCCATGATCGCGAGCCGTTTGACGCGCGCGGTGCCCGGACCGGTTTCGTCGACGAACACGATGCGGCTGTCGAAATAGCCGCCGTTGCCGGTGAGCTGCTCGTAGATCGCGTCCGAGATGATGTGGCCGATACGCCGCCAGTTGTCCGGCGTGGTGAAATATTGCTGGCCGGCGAGCTGCTGGCCGGCGAGCACGTCCCACAGCCGGAATTCGGCCTTGAGCCGCCCATCGGACTGCCGCGTCACTGCTCCGGTCACCAACGCCTGCGCGTTGACGGTGCGCCAATCGGCAAAGCGCGGCACCGTGTCGACGCTGGCGATGGTTTCGATGAAAGCGGCGGGATCGATCGGCGCGAACAGGCCGCTTCGCTGCAGGTTGGCAGTGATGATTTGCGTCACGCCGCCGGCGGTATCGTCGTCGCCTTCGCCGCCGGCGATGAATTTGGTGATCGCGATCGGCATCGGCTGAAAATTGCCTTGCGTGATGTCGAGACGAACCACCGCGGCGGCGTAGCGCGGTGCCAGCGTCAAGCCGCCGGCGAGCGCGCCGAGCGCCAACGCGCGACGGCGCGTTAAAATGAGATTGGAGCTGCGTCGAAGCGTCATGTGCCTGAATCCGTGCGGTCAGCCGCCGAGTAATTCATGGGGATCGAATTTGAGCTCGAGGTCCTTCCACTGATCGTAGTGGTCCGGCTTGAGCATGGTGAAAGGTTGACACAACAGCAGCGCGCGCTTGGCGCTGTCGGCGAGCGCCGGCCCCAGCGACGATGCGGTGGCTTCGACCAGAACCGGTTCGTGACTGAGTGTGCCGTCCTGTTTGAACAGAACGCGCAGCACGACATAGACCTTGGAATTGGCGTCGATACCGGGCGGCGGACTCCCGCAACTGGAAATGCGGGCGCGCAATGCATCGATCTCGCTCTGCGACATCGCCGCGTCCGGCGCGCCGGACGCGGCGCCGAGATTGGCGACGTCGTTGAGCGCGGCATTGGACGCCAGTTGCCGCTGCGGGTCGCGCTTGTCGAGCAATTCGGCGACCTGATTGGCGTCGAAC
>JBAQAB010000119.1:0-26169 GCA_049285535.1 Xanthobacteraceae bacterium | reverse complement strand
TCGGCAAGATGATCGCCGACGCCATGCAGAAGGTCGGCAATGAGGGCGTCATCACCGTCGAAGAGGCCAAGGCGCTCGACACCGAAGTCGAGATCGTCGAGGGTATGCAGTTCGACCGCGGCTATCTCTCGCCCTACTTCATCACCAATGCCGAGAAGATGGTGGCCGAGCTCGAGGACGCCTACGTGCTGCTCCACGAAAAAAAGCTGTCGCAGCTGCAAGCCATGCTGCCGGTGCTCGAAGCCGTGGTGCAGTCGGGCAAGCCGCTCCTGATCATCGCCGAGGACCTCGAAGGCGAGGCGCTGGCGACGCTGGTCGTCAACAAGCTGCGCGGCGGACTGAAAGTCGCCGCCGTGAAGGCGCCCGGCTTCGGCGACCGCAGAAAGGCCATGCTCGAAGACATCGCCATCCTCACCGGCGGCCAGCTCATCAGCGAAGAGCTCGGCGTCAAGCTCGAAAGCGTGACGCTGGCGTTGCTCGGCCGCGCCAAGAAGGTCGTGATCGAGAAGGAAAAGACCACGATCATCGACGGCGCCGGCAAGAAGAAAGAGATCGAAGCCCGCGTCGGCCAGATCAAGGCACAGATCGAGGAGACCACCTCCGACTACGACCGCGAGAAGCTGCAGGAGCGGCTGGCGAAACTCGCCGGCGGCGTCGCGGTGATCCGCGTCGGCGGCGCCACTGAGATCGAGGTCAAGGAGAAGAAGGACCGCGTCGAGGACGCGCTCAACGCCACCCGTGCCGCCGTCGAGGAAGGCATCGTGCCGGGCGGCGGCGTCGCGCTGTTGCGCGCCAAGAAGGCGGTCGGCAAGCTGACCAACAGCAATGCCGACGTGCAGACCGGCATCAACATCGTGCTCAAGGCCATCGAAGCGCCGCTGCGCCAGATCGCCGAGAATGCCGGCGTCGAAGGCTCGATCGTCGTCAACAAGATCCTCGAGAACAAGTCGGAGACTTACGGCTTCGACGCGCAGACCGAGGAGTATGTCGACATGCTCGATAAGGGCATCGTCGATCCGGCCAAAGTGGTGCGCGCGGCGCTGCAGGACGCGGCTTCCATCTCCGGCCTTCTGGTCACGACCGAAGCCATGATCGCCGAGCTGCCGAAAGACGCCCCGGCGATGCCGGCCATGCCCGGTGGTAGCGGCGGCATGGGCGGAATGGGCGGCATGGGCTTCTGATCCGCTTCACAGATCGACGATAAAGGGTGCGGAGAAATCCGCGCCCTTTTTGTTTTTGTAGCGTTCCGCGCACGAGCTTGGCCCGGGTGATTGACGACAATCGTATCGACATCGGCAACCTTGGTACAAGTCTTGCGGAGATAAGATGATCGGGCTCGGCAGGCGCTGAGAGACCGCGCCGAAAGTGAAGCGTGCGGTGCCGGCGATGATCGCCGGAGCATTTGTCGCTTGGTGAGCGGCATGCTTTCACATTTCCATGGCATCGCTGACAATCGAGGGCGCAAAGATGGAATTCGCTGCCTTGTTCCTTAGCATTCTCGTAGTCCTAGCGGTGACATGGTGGGGTTCACGTCAATGGGCGCTGGCGCTCTTTACAGTTGCGCTCATCGCATCGGTGGCCACTTATTTCCACCACGCAACCGATGTCTTGAAGCTATCCTTCTAGAGGCAGAGCATGACTCGCTCGCTCGCTATCACCCTCAATGCGCTCGGACTCTACGCCATTGCGCTGGTGCTCACCGGCGCCTTCGTGGCGCAGCTTCTGCTCAACGAGCTGCCTTGTCCGCTATGCCTCCTGCAGCGCTGTCTGTTTGCGCTGCTGGCGACCGGGCCTTTCTTGAATATCCGCTACGGTCCGCGTCCTAGCCACTACGCCTTGGCGTTGCTCACTGCGTGTGCCGGCGCCGCGGTTGCGGCACGCCAGATCCTGCTGCACATCACGCCCAGCGATCCGGGATACGGCAGCGCCCTTTTGGGATACCATTTTTATACCTGGGCATTCATTGGATTCGTCGCCGCCATCGTCCTGATCGCAATCGTCTTGCTGTTCGACGGTCAGTTTCACGGTGATAGCGCGGCGCGACCGGCCAACGTTTTTGTCCGCGGCGCGGTGTGGCTGATCGTCGGCCTAATCGCGCTAAACGCGATTTCCACGTTTGTGGAATGCGGCTATAGCGCCTGTCCCGACAATCCGACGAATTACGAGTTGCTCCGGCCGAGCCAGTGAGCGCCGCGGTGCCGGACGCAGCCGTCTTCCTACGTCGCACCAGATCGTACTGAGCGTGCCCGGCCGAGGCGCGGCCAGCGATTCCACAGAAAGCTCCAACAGGCGAGCGAGGCGCCGCGCCAAGCCGCGCCGCGGCGAGCCCCCGCACCGAAAAAAGCCATCTCGCGCCAAAGCTCGTCACCTTTTTTTAGAAACAAGCGACGCGGATCAAGCGGCAGCGTTGCAGACGCCACCTCAATTCCGCGCCCCGCGGAGAGGCCCCTCGCCCCAACCCTAACGCGCGGGAGGGAGTGCGCAATGCGATGGAGGAGCAATTGTTCAGCGCTTGCCTGGCGGGCGCGGCATTTATCAATTCGTCATCAGGTGGAAGCGCAGCGTGGCGCCGCCCGACAGCTCGACAAGGTCGCCGTTGCGCCGCCACTTGGTGACTTGGCCAAGCGCCGAAAGAAGCGTGGCGTCGCTGGCTTGCCGGTCCGGATCGCATTCGGTTTGCGCATCGCTGGCTGCGGGCTGTCCGGGAATGAGGCTCGCCGGCTGCCCCGGCACGATCGTGATGGAATCGTCGGTGATCGTGGCTTGGGCGTGGAGGCTGGTGCACCACAGGTCGATCGAGGCGGTGCCATCGTCTTCGATCTCGAGCATCGGGATTCGTTTGGAGCCGTGCATCGGCGCGGTATCGAGCATCAGCTCGCTGCCGAAGGGAAAGCTTTCGCCGGCGGCCGCGGGCCACAGCGCGGCCGATATCAGGATCATGGCGAGCCAGCAGGCAAGGCGCCGACACAGGCAGAGCATCGTCGTCTCCGAATTGATTTGCGGGATCGCGCGACCGGACGGCCGAGCCAACCGATTTAATCCGCACGCCGATGGCCGGCGTCAAGTCGATTTACTCACGGGTGAGATCGCAATCCCGCAGCGGCCTAAAACCAAAACAATGGGGCCGCCACGTGGCGGCCCCATGCAGACGTCGCGCATAGCACCCGCGATCAGTGTCCGGGCAACACCGCGATGTTGGGGAAGAACAGATAGCAGGCCACCCCGATGATCACGAGGTAACCCAGCAGGACGAGACACCAGCCGAAATTATGGCGGATCACCTCGCCTTCATTGCGCACGAATTTGCTGGTCGATACGCCGACACTTGCGGTTTGCGGCGCGATCGGTTTGCCGATCTCGGCGCCCACCGAATTGAGCGTCGGCAAGAGCAGCACCGGAAAGCCGAGCACTTTGCCGACCAGCGCCTGGAAGGTACCGAACATGGCGTTGGTCGAGGTATTGCTGCCCGACAAAGCCACGCCGATGAAGCCTAGGATCGGCGCCACAACGATGAAGGCCGGCCCGATCTTGGCGAAGGCGTTGGCGAGCGAGCCCGCCATACCCGAATAGTTGAAGACGTAAGCAAGGCCGAAGATGAAGACGCCGACGAGGCAGGCGCCCCACATCTGCGACCAGGTTTTGGCGAAAATATCGCCGATCTGATTTGGGCGCACGCGCAGCAGAACGGCGGCGATGATCCAGGACGCCAGAATGGCGGTGCCGCCGACGAACGGCGTCCAGTTGAAGATCGCGCTGATGCTGGCGCCCGGCGTGATCGCCGAATTGGCGGCGACGGCGTAATGCAGGAGGACGATCGACGGCAGATGCGACCACGGCCCGGTCCAGGCCACCACCACGGCGATCAGAACCACGATCGGCAGCCAAGCCATCACGATCTCGCCGCCGGTGAGCCCGTGCGCCTCCGCTTCGCTGCCGCCCGTAGTCGGTACACCGCCATAGGCCAGCACTTGCGCGGGACGCCACAGCTTGAGCAGGATCAACAGCAGCGCGAAGCAAACGATCGAGCCGATGACGTCGGGCAGATAGGGGCCGAGATAGACCGCCGTCGGCAACTGCCCGGCGATGTAGCCGAGCGAGCCGACAATGGCGAGTGGCCAAGCCGACCACATGCCTTTACTGCCGGAGACGAGGTAGAGCAGGATCCACGGTGGCAGCAACGCCAGGATGGCGACGATCTTGCCGACCGAGGCCGAATAGATCGGCAACAAATCGACGAAGCTCATGCCGAGCGTGCCGGCCGTCACGGTCGCAAGCGCTATGATCGGCGCACCCAGGGCGCCGTAAGAGACCGGCGCGTTGTTGGCAATCGCGGCAACGCGAATGGCGTCAAGGTCGGGAATTCCGATCGCGATCAGAATAGGCGCAACGAAAGCCCAGGGATAACCGAAGCCGACCAGGCCTTCGAGCAGCGCGCCGAACGCCCAGGCGAACAGGATGGTCTGCACCCGCACATCCCGGGTTCCCTGCTGCACCAGCCACCGCCGCAGCTTGTCGAAAGAGCCGGTGGTGACCAGAGTGTTGAACAGCATCACTCCCCAAAACGTGATCCAGTCGACGTTCCATATGCCGGTGGCCGAGCCGTAAACATAGGCAAGGACCCCGTCGCCGAACGGCATCTTCCAGACCCAGAGTCCGAGCAGAAAGGTAACGATCGAGCCGATCAAAACCGCGAGCCATGCTGACATTCGCAGGCCGGCGAGCAGGAACAATAACAGGACGACCGGAATGAGCGCGACCAGCCAGGTCAGGAACAGGTTTCCGGTAGGATCGAGTATCTGGGTGAACATGGATGCTTCCCTCCCCACTAAACGCCGCAATGTTCGTCTTCTGTCGTTGGCGGCTTCGGGAGCATGCGGCAATGCCGCGCACTTGGGCCGCAATGGAGACGATTTTTTTGGCGACTTGCCCTAAATTTAGGCGAACTCGTTGCCGCTGGCTACCGATTATCGCTATATCGCACCAAAAGCCGCACTGTACTGTGGACAGCTTCGTGATAGTGCGATGCACCAACAGCGCTTTTCGGTTCGATTCCTTTGGCTTACGCCGGTCCGTGCGCGTTGAGGTGTTAGCCTGATGCCGCACGATCAAAGGCGCTTTGCATTGCGCCCTGCAGCCCCAAACTTCGGAGGTCTTCCGTGAAACGTCTTGCCGCCACGCTCGCCACCATGTGGCGCTTGGCCATTCCCTATTTCCGCTCGGAAGATCGCTGGCCGGGGCGGCTCTTGCTCGGCGCGGTGGTCGCAATCGAACTGTCGATCGTCGCCATCAACGTGATCCTGAACTACTGGTACAACGGCTTTTACAACACGCTGCAGAACCGCGACTGGAACGGCTTTATCTGGTACATCCTGGTCTTCTGTGGACTTGCCGCGGTCTATACCGTGCTGGCGGTCTATCAGAACTATCTCAATCTCTGGCTTCAGATTCGCTGGCGGCGCTGGATGACGCAGACCTATCTGCGGCAATGGCTGAACACGGCAAACCACTACCGTATGCAGTTGCTCGGCGACGCCGCCGACAATCCCGACCAGCGCATCGCCGACGATCTGCAAATGTTCGTGCAGAGCACGCTGTCGATCGGACTCGGGCTTTTGAGCTCCTGCGTGACGCTGTGCTCGTTCGTCGTCATCCTGTGGAAGCTGTCGGAAGCGGCGCCGCTGCATCTGTTCGGCGTATCGCTGGCGATTTCGGGTTATTTGGTCTGGGCCGCCCTGCTCTACGCGGTGATCGGCACTTCGCTCACGCATCTGATCGGCTGGCCGCTCATTCCGCTCAATTTCCTGCAACAGCGCTACGAGGCCGACTTTCGCTTCAATCTCGTGCGCACCCGCGAGAATTCCGAGCAGATCGCGGCGCTGCACGGCGAAGCCGCCGAGCGCGAGCGTCACCTCGGCCGTTTCGGCCTCGTGGTGTCGAATTGGATCGCCATCATGCAGCGGCAGAAGCAGCTGACTTTCTTCACGCAAAGTTATTCGCAGGCTTCGGTGATCTTTCCTTATCTGATGGTGAGTCCGGCCTATTTTTCCGGCGCCATGCAGCTTGGCGGCCTGATGCAGACCGCCTCCGCGTTCAACAGCGTGCAGACCGCGCTGTCCTACTTCGTCACGGCCTACCAGTCGATCGCGCAATACCGCGCGGTGGTCACACGGTTGTCGGGATTCGAGGAAGCCATCGTCGCCGGCCGCGACGTCGCGCTGACACCGCCGGCGGTCCAGGTGCTGCCGCGCGAAACGCCGAACGTGATTTCCCTCGATCAGTTGCGTGTGCGCTTACCCAACGGCGAGCCGCTGGTCAATGCCGAGAATATCGTGTTCTCGCCCGGCGAGCGCGTGTTGGTTACCGGACCGTCGGGCGCCGGCAAATCGACACTGTTCCGCGCCGTGGCCGGGATCTGGCCGTTTGGTTTGGGCCGCGTGATGGTGCCGCGAGACGCCAGGGTGACGCTATTGCCGCAGCGGCCGTATTTCCCGGTGGCCTCGCTTGCCGCCGCGGTCAGCTATCCGGCCCGTGCCGGCACGTTCGCCGACGCCCGCATCGCCGAGGTGATCGCGGCGGTCGGGCTTCCCGAATGGAGCGGAAAACTCGACGTGGAAGCGCATTGGAACCGGATGCTGTCGCAAGGCGAGCAGCAACGCCTCGGCATCGCCCGCGCGCTCTTGCAGGAACCCGACTATCTTTTCCTCGACGAAGCCACCGCTTCGCTCGATGAACCCGCGGAGGCCGCGCTGTACCGGCTGCTGCAGGAGCAGCTCAAAGGCACGACGGTCATTTCCATCGGCCACCGCTCGACGCTCGGCGCCTTCCACCGGCGGCGGATCGAAGTGGTCTGCGGCGACGGCGCCTCAGAGGTCCGCGACGTGCCGCTGGTTTCCGCGGCGGAGTAAGCGAAGTCACTGCGAAAGGGTGGGCTTCGGCGCGCTGTATAAGCGGATCCGCCCTAACGCGCGGAACGCAACGCAAGCGGCGAGCAGTCCAGACGCGGTGCCGCCGCTCGCAACGGATTGATTCGGCGACCGTTGCACAGACGAAACCCGTACACTGACAAAGCCAAAAAGAAAACGGCCGGGGCATTTCTGCCGCCGGCCGTCTTCCTAGGAGTTGCTCAGCCGATGCTTACTTCAGGCCGCTGAGGTTCGCCGCGAAGGAGAGCTTGGCGATATAGGCCGCGCCGCACCAGTTGGAGCCCAAACCATCCGGATTTTGCGTCGTCACGTTGTTCGTCGCGAACGACGAGTTTGAGGCACTGGTGAAGGCATTGCACTCCGATTTGGTCAGATCGGTGTCGTAGTAGCGCAGATCGAGCGTGAAGGCCTTGTAGGTCCAGCCGAAACCAGCATCCCAGTTCCAGTAGCTGGTATAGTTGACGCCGAATTCCTGGGACGAGCCGGGAATGCCGGTGCCGTAGAAAGTGTCGCTCGTGCCGAGCGCCCAGTAGCCAAGGTCGGCCGAAATGTAGCCGCCGATGCCACTGTTCGCCGGGAACCAGGTGGCTGGAGCGGTATAGGTGACGTTACCGACCGTGTACCAGCCGCTCGCGCCGGTATTGGAGACCGACGGCGAGTACCATTCCTGGAGGCCGGCAGCCCACTGATCGTTGATCGTGTACGTGGCCTTGGCGTACCACTCGTAGAAGCTCGCGTCGGCCTTAGCCGCGTTACCCAAACCGGCGAAACCCAAGCCGTTTTTGTCGGGAACGGTCGCGCCAGCCGCCGAGCCGCTGCAACCACCCGGGCCGCCAACAAACGCCGCGCCATAGCAATTGCCGCCCGGGTACCAGTAGTACCAGAAGCCGAAATCGAGGGCGAGCTTATCGAAGGTCGGCCGGAAGCCACCGTAGGCGTCAATTTCCGCCGCTGCGTTATTTGGAAAGTCGATGCTCTCGCCGGAGAGGCCGGCGTACCATTGCATGGTCGAAGTTTGATTGTAGCGCAGCTCGAAGCCGGCTTGCGTAGACGGATTGTGTGCCGACTGCGTGATGCCGCGGAAGTTATAGTCCGTCATCAACGCCGCGGAGATGGCGACATCCCACGGCGAAGGCGGCGGCGCAGGCGCAGCCGGCGGGGCTTTGGTTGCCATATCGGCAGCCATTGCAGAACTGGCCAGACCGGCCACCAAAACCAACGATAAAGCGACTCTTTTCATAACTAGCCCCTTCTTTTGTCCCTGCCTGCACTCGTGCGACCCCAACGTTCGCAACCGGTACAGCGCCGATTCCCTGCCGCGCTACTCGTCCAACAAACTTGCGCCGCGTTAACCTTCACGAATTCTTCAATTTTCATACGCCGGAGCCAAGATTAAAACGACGGCAAATGCTGACTTTTTATGCGTTTACGGGATAACTTCACCGTTTCTTACGGACTGTGGCAGTCGGGATACACTTGGGTCGCTTTGCCGACGCATATCCTGCCCGGCGATACGCGATTTCCTCTATGATTGGGGATGAGGGGGGCGACCGGAGAGCGGAATCATGAAGGCGATTGTAGACGGCCAGATCGTTGCCCAGGGCAACGATGTCATCGAATGCAAGGGATATCAGTATTTCCCGCGCGCCGACGTGCGCATGGATTGGCTGGAAAAGACCGATAAAACCCCCGACGATCGGGCCTGTCCGCATGGCGTGCAATTCTACGACGTTGTCGTCGAAGGCAGGCGGCATCCGCGCGCGGCGTGGTCTTACGAAGCGCCTCGCCCGGAAATGAGCCAGGTTGGCGGCCGATTCGGCTTTTGGCAGGACGTCGAGGTCGGATAGTTACGCCGCCTGCTTCTTGCGATTCGCCTCGAGCCGGGTATCGACCAGCGCCACCGTGGCGTCGAGGACGGGATTGCTCAGGCCCTTTTGCTTGGCGATGAGCTGAACGAGCTTGTCGGCGCGTTCGATATTGGGCGCCCCGTTCTGCAGCGCGCGGGCGGCCGAAGCGGGACGCGTCAGCGACTGCGCCGCAGCGGCATATTTCTCGAACGGCACCAGGTCATCCGGCTTGGCGCCGAGCTTGACGCAGAGATCGTTGACGAAGTTGTACACCGAACGCGACGTCTCGATGTCGCTGTGCACGGCTTCTTGCGCGGTGCGCATGCCGTCCTTGGTGACGCAGCGATAATTGCCGGCGCACAGCATCGCCCATTTGGCGAGCGGCACGAAGATCGATTCGTAGACCTTCAGCTTGACCGGCAGCTCGATCTTGCCTTCGGGGGTGGCGAATCGCGCCGCGTCGACGTCGCGCTCGAGCTGGCGGAGGATCGCCGTATCCTTGTCGTCCTCGAAGCGCGCACATTTGAAATTCGTCGGCAGCGTGACCAGAAGCTCGTTGGCCTTGCCGTCGGGCGGACGAATCGCCTGCGGATCGGGACTGTTCAGCGTGATCTTGTGCGGGTCGACCGAATCCCAAACGCGCGGGTCCGTATAGGCAGTTTCCAGCGCCTTATAATCCAGGCCGGGGATGCGCTTGATATAGGGCAGCGGCGGCATGTTCATGATCGACATGCACGACACGCGGGATTTTCCCACCGCGTCGAGCAGTTCGCGCACACCGGGCGAGCGATATTGCGGCTCCTGCATGCACAGGCCGACAAGATCGTATTGCTTTGGATCCACCCCGGCGGTCGGCCCCGCCGTCACCTTGCCCGGAAGCTTGCGCGATTCGAGCAGCACCGGTTCCTTGCGGCCGCGTATCGGCAAACTAACCTTAAAACCCTCGGCGTTGATCAGATCGGCTTCGGCCGGCAGACAGACCAGATGGATGGAATGGCCACCGAACAGGAGCTTCGATGCGAGCAGCGAACCATAGGACGCGCCCATCAGCAGAATGTTATAGGTCGCCGGCATAACGCACCTCCTCGCTAGAGCGAACGGCCGATCTGGTCGGCCACGGATCGGCGGCCATATGCAGCCGATCCAGCCAAATTATTGCAATGCTATTGACCCCGCAAAGCCGAGGCAATGCGGGGCCAAGCGCCACACGGCGCGGTCGAGCGAAAAACCCTAACTACCGCTAACGCCGGACCCCATCGGCGGGGTCCAAGATGGTGCCGGCGCGGGGGCCGGTTCCGGAGCCGGTGCGGCCATCGGAGCGGGTTTCGGTTTCCGCGGCGCGGCCTTGCGCTTCGGCGCGGCCTTTTTCGCGGATACTTTCTTGGTGACCTTCTTCGCTTTGGATTTAAGCGTCTTTTTCTTCTTGCTGGCCGGAGCAGCCTTCTTCTTTTTCCCGGATTTCTTCTTCGCCTTCGATTTCTTCGCCATGATCGACCTCCCGATCTCGCTATCGAAACTCAACGTTGCGGCCCCATCTGGAGACCGTCAGTATGACCCCGCGCCGGCCGAGCCCCCTCGGCCCACAGCGCCCACGCGGGGCATCGACATGTCCAGCCGATGCTCCCGCAGCCTTGCCGGACAAGTCCCCCCTGTGGCCCAATCGATCAACTCGACCGTATGGACGGCTGGAAGATTGGTGCCCGCCGCGATTTGCGTGATGCAGCCGATATTGCCTGCTGCAATCACGTCTGGTCGCAATCTCTCGATAGTACCGACTTTACGCTCGCGCAACCGTCTTGCGATGTCGGGCTGCAGAATGTTGTAGGTCCCCGCCGAGCCGCAACACAGATGACCATCCGGTACCTCCTTCACCACGAAGCCGAGCTTGGTCAAAAGCTCCTTAGGCTGACGGGTGATGCGCTGGCCGTGCTGCAGCGAGCAGGCGGAGTGATAGGCAACAACAAGCGGCGGCGCCGTGTGGTCGGTCCGCAGCGGCAGGCCGGCGAGATATTCGGAAATATCCTTGGCGAGACTCGATATACGGGCGGCGCTTGTGGCGTAGGCCGGATCGAGGCGCAGCATGAAGCCGTAATCCTTGACCGTCGTGCCGCAGCCCGACGTGTTGATCAGGATCGCGTCGAGGCCCCCGACCGCGCCCCAAGCGTCGATATTGGCCCTCGCCTGCGCCAGCGCCTCGCGCTCCCGGCCCATGTGGTGGACCAGCGAGCCGCAACAGCCAGCGCCTTCCGGCAGGACCACCTCGATACCGTGCCGCGTCAGGACGCTGATGGTCGCCGCGTTGATCTCGGGCATCAAGAGGTCGTTGACGCAGCCGGCCAGGAGCGCCACGCGGCCTTTGCGCGCGCCTGCGGCGACAAAGGTTTGTGCGGCAAGCGGACGGTGCGGCGGCCGCCACGGCGACAGCCGCAGCATGGCGGCAAGCCGCTTTAGCCCAATCGCCGCGGCAGCCGGCGCGAAGGGTTTTGCCAGGCGCGCGGCCTGCAGCGCTGGTCTGAAGCGCCGTGGATAGGGCATCAGCCACGCCAGCATCGCGCGCAGCAGGCGGTCAGCGAGCGGCCGGCGATAGGTGTCCTCGATATGGGCGCGGGCGTGATCGACGAGGTGCATGTAGTGGACGCCGGACGGGCACGTCGTCATGCAGGAAAGGCACGACAGACAGCGGTCGATATGCCGCGTCACCTCTGCCGTTGCCGGCCGGTCCTCTTCCAGCATCTCCTTGATTAGATAAATGCGACCGCGCGGCGAATCGAGCTCGTTGCCATCGAGCAGGTAAGTCGGACAGGTCGCGGTGCAGAAACCGCAATGCACGCAGGCGCGCAAAATCTTGTTCGCCTCGGCGGTGTTCGGGTCGGCAAGCTGGGTCAGGGTGAAATTCGTCTGCATCGGTCACACCCCTGCCCACATGCGCCCAGCATTGAGCACGCCTTGCGGATCGAAGCCGCCTCGCACGCGCTTGGTTAATGCCGCGAGTACCGGCGCTTCCGGCGTAAAGACGTCGACCGCGGCGCGCACCGCGACCGGAGCGCGGATCAGCGTCGCATGACCGCCATTGGCAGCGACGGTCGCATGCACAAGCGGCGCGTTGGCGTTGTCCGAAGACGGCATAGCCGCCCAGACAAGCCCGCCGGCCCAATCGTAGAGCAGCTCCGTATCCGTCGCGGCGGAGAGTGCCTCTCCGACAACGGCGCCTCGCGTTGGCTCAGTCGAAATTCGCCAAACGTCGCGTTTGCCGGCAGCACCGTTCGCCGCAAAGGGCGTAACGTCGCGGATCGCCCGCCACAGCGCGCGCGAGGCGGTTTCGCCGAGCGTGGCTAGCGATCCGAATGGCGCGAGCAGATTCTCCAGGACATTTTTGCGCTGCGCCACCGAAGGCGCCACCCCTTCAAGGCGAAACGCCGCCACCGAAGTTTGCGATGATGCGATTTCGGCGATTCGCGCCGCGACAGATGCCGGCAAATGCGCGGCGCCCGATACATCGGCGAACGAAGCCATTGCCGCCGCGATGACCTTGTTTGCGATCGCATCGCGGAGATTGAGGACCAGGATCGTTGCTTCGGTCTCGGCTTTGGGCAGCGTCTTGATGGTGATGTCGGTCATGGCGGCCAGCGTGCCCCAGGAGCCGGCGAGAAGCTTGCACAGATCGTAGCCGGTGACGTTCTTGACCACGCGGCCGCCGGATTTGAACGTCTCGCCGCGGCCTGACACCGCGCTGAAGCCAAGAAAATGATCGCGCGCCGCGCCGGCCTTGATGCGGCGCGGCCCGGAAAGGTTAGCCGCGATCGTCCCCCCGATCGTGCCGACGCCGGCCGCACCGCCCAGCAGCACCGCATAGTCCATCGGCTCGAACGCGAGTTGCTGGTTGCGCGACGCCACCAGCGCTTCGATTTCGGCAATCGGCGTGCCAGCCTTGGCGGACAGCACGAGTTCTTCCGGCTCGTACAGCGTGACGCCGGAAAGCGCCGAAAGATCGAGCGTTGCGTCCCATTGCGCGGCCCGGCCGATGGCGCGCTTGCTGCCACGGCCGACGACTTCGAATGTCTTGCCATTGCCAAGCGCCCATTGGACCGCCTGCTCGACCTCTTTGGCATCGCGCGGTTTCAGATTGTCGGCCATCGTGAGCGCCATCATTCCGCGGCGTCGGCCGCGGGCGTCGAACGTGCAAAGGCCGGCATGATTTCACGTGCGAATGCACGCAACTGCTCGCGGCCGCCGGAGATCGTGAGCAGGACATAAGTGGCGCCGGCACCGCGCACTGCTTCCAGCATCGCGCAAATCTCGTCCGGCGTACCGAACAGCGCGTTTTCCTCGGTGCCGCCGGCCTTGTCGGCATAAGCCAGCACGTGCGAGCCGCTCTTGCCGTCCGGCTTGCGCGACACGTCGACGGTGCGCTTGGTATAGGAAGCCTGACGAACGAGCGCGGCTTCCTTATCGGCGGCATCCTTGGCGACGTAAAGCTGGCGTGCCACCGCGATCTCCATCGGGTCAAAGGGCAAACCGCGCGCCTGGCGCTCGGCTTTGTAGATTCCAATGCGCTCCGCGATTTGCGCCGCGCTGGCATATTGATCGAGGATCAGATTGAAGCCGCGCGCGGCGGCGCGGCGGATAGAGTTCTCGCTGCCGGCGGCAACCCAGAACGGCGGGTGCGGCCGTTGCGCCGGCGGCGGTTCCACGACGATGTCCTCGAAATGCCAGAAGCGGCCGTGGTGCGAAAAGCGTGTGCGCTGGGTAAAGGCGCGCGTCATGATCTCGACGGCTTCGTCGAAGCGCGCTTCGGCCTCCTCCGGCGCGATCTGAAAGCCCTTGAACTCGCTGTGCCGATAGCCCTTGCCGATGCCGAAATCGAAACGGCCGCCCGACACCAAATCGAGCGTGGCCGCCTGTTCGGCAAGCAGCACCGGATTGTGCCAGGGCAGCACCATCACCGCCGAGCCGAGCCGGAGCGTCTTCGTTCGCATGCCGAGCGCCATCAACAGCATCAGCGTCGCCGACACCTGGTTCCAGCCGGTGAAGTGATGCTCGACTAAGAAGCTCGACGTAAAGCCGAGCGCTTCGGCCTCGACATTAAAGTCCAGATAGTCGCGAAAGCCCTGCCCGGTTTCCGGACCGAGATCGCTGCTGTTGGCTTGCGCGGAACTGAAGATACCGAATCGCATTTGGATGTCCCGGTTGACCCGCCTTGAGGTCGGGCCGGATTAAACTTACGCAATAATGCGAACGAGCGCGACCTTCGGGCTGACCAATGGGCATAACCGGAGGTCACGGCCATGAAGAGCACTTTCGCCGCTGCGGTCCTGATCGTCGCCGCATTGAACATGCCGGCTTACGCCGAAGCGGCGGCGACCGGAACGGCGACGGTAACTCAAACTCACATCGCCAAGAAGAGCCCCGCTCGGCGCACCACACACGCGCCGCGGCCTTCCAACCACGAGGTCACCTATGATCGCGATGCGAAAGATCCGAACGTCGGCTGGCACACTCAAGGTGGCATGCGCGTTTGCACGCGGGACTGTGACGATCCCGAAATTCCCGGATCCGGCTACACCTGCCGCGACGTCAACGTCCTCGGCATGGCGATGCGCGAATGTGACTCGTCAAACTGGTGAAGGTCAAAACCGTGGAATATCGGGAAACGCCACCCGCCCGGCGTGAACATGCACGCGGCCCAATTCGGCGCAGCGGTGCAGCGTCGGAAACACCTTGCCGGGATTGAGCAGGCTCTTGCCGTCGAAAGCGCATTTGAGCCGCTGCTGCTGGTTGAGATCTTCTTCCGAGAACATCACCGGCATGAGGTCGCGTTTCTCGACACCGACGCCGTGCTCGCCGGTGAGCACGCCGCCGACCTCGACGCACAGCCGCAATATATCGGCGCCGAATTGCTCGGCGCGATCGAGCTCGCCCAGCTTGTTGGCGTCATAGAGGATCAGCGGATGCAGATTGCCGTCACCGGCATGAAACACATTGGCGACGCGCAAGCCGTATTTCGCCGACATCTCTTTCATGCGGCTGAGCACCAGCGGCAATTGCGCGCGCGGAATGGTGCCGTCCATGCAGTAATAATCCGGCGAGATGCGGCCGACCGCCGGGAACGCCGCCTTGCGGCCGGCCCAAAACAACAGCCGCTCGTCTTCGGAATTGGAGATGCGGCAGGTCATCGCGCGGCAGGTCTTGGCGATATCCTGCACGCGATCGAGCAGATGATCGACCTCATCTTGCGGACCGTCGAGCTCAACGATCAGTAAGGCCTCGACGTCGAGTGGATAGCCGGCGTGGACGAACTCCTCGGTGGCGGCGATGGCAGGGCGTTCCATCATTTCCATGCCGCCCGGGATGATGCCGGCGCCGATGATCTTGGCGACGCATTCGCCGCCGTCTTCGGAAGCCGCAAACCCGATCAGCGCCGCGCGCGCGGTCTGCGGCTTCTTCAGAATGCGGACGGTGACTTCGGTGACGACGCCGAGGAGCCCCTCCGAGCCGGTGACAATGCCGAGGAGATCATAGCCGCCGGCGTCGAGATGCTTGCCGCCGAGTCGCAAAATTTCGCCGGTCATCAGCACCAGCTCGCAGCCGAGGACGTTGTTGGTGGTCATGCCGTATTTGAGGCAATGCACGCCGCCGGAATTTTCCGCGACATTGCCGCCGATGGTGCAGGCGATCTGCGACGACGGATCGGGCGCGTAATAGAAGCCGGCCTCGGCGACCGCCTGCGACACCGCGAGATTGGTGACGCCGGGCTCGACCACGGCGACGCGGTTGTCGTAGTCGATCTCGCGGATACGGTTGAACTTGGCGAGCCCGAGGAGCACGCCATCACCGAGCGGCAGCGCGCCGCCGGACAGCGAGGTACCGGCGCCGCGCGGCACCACTTTGATGCCTTCGCCATGGCAATAGCCGAGCACGGCCGCGACCTGTGCGGTGGTCTCCGGTAGCACCACAATCATGGGCAGCTGGCGATACGCGGTCAGCCCATCGCTCTCGTAAGGCCGCATGGCCTCTTCGGACGCGATGACGCCCTCGCCCGGCACGATGCGCCGGAGCGCCGCGACGATCTCGGCGCGGCGCTTGAGCACCGCATCGTCGAACAAGGGCATCAAAAGCGGCATCAAAGCCTCACGAAGCGTCACCAAGCATTATAGCGGAGAAGCTCCGGACATGCGCGCGTCAAATCGGTCGCGCATACGGCGCAGCCGTGCCGCCGACGGCAGTTGACACGCCGCACCGGGCTCGCTTGAACGACGTTTGGGGGCTTTACGGCGACAATGCCGAATGAGGAGACGCAATGACCAAGACAAAGATAGCGGCGGCAATGATCGCCGCAGCGGCGGGCGCAGTCAGTATGCAGGTCGCGGTGGGCCCTGCCCGGGGCCAGGACGCCGACAAGGGCAAGCAAGTTTTCAATATGTGCTCCCCCTGCCACTCGATCGGGCCGGACGCGGCGAACAAGATCGGCCCCGAGCTGAACGGGCTCGACGGCCGGCATTCCGGCACCGTGCCGAATTTCGATTATTCGGACGCCAATAAGAATTCAGGCATCGTCTGGAACGAAGCGACATTCAAGCAATACATCAAGAGCCCGAGCGCCATGATCCCGGGTACCAAAATGCCTTTCGCCGGCATCAAGGATCCGCAAAGGGTCGACGATCTGTGGGCCTATGTCAGTCAGTTCGACGCCAACGGCAATATCAAGAAATAAGCGCCACGCGGCTTGATCTGGCGCAAGAGACGCCGGTGCCGAAAATGGGATAAAGTGTCACGCAGCAGCCGGGGAAAACATCGCCATGATCAAGGACATTGTCGTCAATCTTAGCGTCGGCGAAAAGGGCGGTCCCGCCGGCGACTATGCGATCTCCGTCGCCAGCGCCTTTGGCGCACACATAACCGGCATCGCCTTCGTCTACGACCCGATCGTTCCAATCTCGGGGACGGGTTACATCCCCGCCGAAGTGATCGAGAGCCAGCAGGCCGACAACGAAGCCGCGGCGAAAGCGGCCATCGACCGCTTCGCCGCGGCGACCGACCGCGCCGGACTGTCGGCCGAGCCGCTGACGCTCACCGCGAGCTTTGCCGGCGCCGGCGATCAGTTCGGTCGCATCGCACGGCGCTTCGATCTTGCTATCGTCGGCCAGGCCGAGCCCGACACGACGACCGTGGACGAGATCGTCGCCGAGACCACGCTGTTCGAATCCGGCGGGCCGATGATCATGGTGCCTTACATCCAGAAGGCGCCGCTCAAGCTCGACAATGTCATGGCGTGCTGGGACGGCAGCCGGCAGGCCGCGCGCGCCATCGCCGACGCCATGCCGCTTCTGGCCAAGGCCGGCCGTGTCGAGATCGTCATCGTCACCAATGAGCGGGGCAAGCAGGACGAGATCGAAGGCGCCGATATGGGCCAGCATCTCGCCCGCCACGGCCTTAAGATCGACGTTCACCGCATTGCCGGCGGCAATATCGATGTCGCCGATGCGCTGCTGTCGCATGCTGCCGATTCTGGGGCCGATTTCATGGTGATGGGCGGCTACGGCCATTCGCGGCTGCGCGAATTCGTGCTCGGCGGCGTGACCCACTCGATGTTCCGGTCGCTGACAATACCGGCGCTGATGTCGCACTAGAAAATCCGGCCGGCCTGTCAGCGCAATCGAGGTAACATGGCATTCAAACTTTACAACGCACCGCAATCGACTTGCAGCCAGCGCGTTCGTTTCACCCTTAACGCCAAGAATCTTCCTTTCTCCGAGGTCAAGCTCGATCTGCTCGCCGGCGATCAGCTCAAGCCGGACTATATCGCGCTCAATCCGAACGGCGTGGTGCCGACACTCGATCATGACGGCGCGATCGTCATCGATTCCTCGGTGATCATGGAATATCTCGACGAGATTGCACCCTCACCCGTGGACTTCACGCCCCATGATCCGGTCAAGCGTGCGAAAATGCGCACGCTCCTGCATTTCATCGACGAAATGCCGGCCGCCGCGGTGCGGGTGCCGACCTTCAATCTCGCTTTCCAGCCGCGCTTTGCCAAAATGAGCGAGGAGGAATTCTTGGCCTTTGCCGAATCCAAGCCGCTGCGGCGCGAATTCATGCTGGCGATGGGCCGCAAAGGCTTTCCGCAGAAGGATATGGACGAGGCGCTGGCGCGGCTCCGCCGCACGTATGAGCGCATGGACGCCGAGATTGAAAAGAGTGGCGGTCCGTGGCTCCTCGGCCGCGATATTTCGCTGGCGGACATCGCGCTGATGCCGGCCATCGTACGCATGGCCGATCTTGGCCGCGATACCGATTGGCAGGATCTGCCGCGGGTGATGCGCTGGTACGAGAATATCCGCGGCCACCAGGCCTTTGCGCCGACCTATTATCCGGGCTCGCTACTGACCGAGCGCTTTCCGCATCTGCGCCAGGCACTGTCGGCCTAGAGCATAATCCCGAAAAGTGGACCGCCGGTTTTCGGAAAGGATCATGCTCAACCAAAAAAGCTAGAGCCGGGTTTGATTCCATCAAAACCGATTAGGCCCTAGGGCGCGGCGTCCGGCTGCACCGCGGTCTGCACCACCAGGCCGCGAGCGCGGGCATCGGCGACGCCAAGCGCGCGCAATGCGATGAGCGTCAGCGATTGCACCAGCACGTGCTCGCGGCCGGTAGCGTCTTGTGCGAGCGGCCCGATCAGCGCTTCGATGAGAAGGCCAACCAAGGCCGCACTCGCCAGCGCCGCATCCTGTTCCGGCAGATGCCGGCCGGCGGCCGCCGCAACGATGCGCGTGGCAAACTCGGCGGCCAGCGCCCTGCGAAAAGTAACGCGCATCGCATCGAGTTCCGCATCGACCGGTTCGCCTGTCACCGCAAAGGTCAGACGACGGTCCCTTAGCGCCCGCGCCGCAAAGGTCATGATCGCCGCTGAGAGCGCCGAGAGCGGACCGGGAGCGACCTCGGCGGCGCGGCGCAGCGCCGCGATCTCGCGCTCGGAGATTTCCTTCAGCAGCGCCGCGACCAGATCGGTCTTGCCGGGGAAATAGCGATACACCGTTCCCGCCGCGATGCCGGCGCGCTGCGCTACGGCCGCGATCTGCACTGCCGCCATGCCGCCTTCGCTCGCCGCTTGCCGCGCCGCGGCGATGATGGCGGCGTGGCGGGCGGCAAGCCTGCGCTCGACATTGGCGGTGCGGCGATAGGGCATCGGGGGCCGGCGGGATGGAATCGCGTTGCGGAATAACTGAACCACGATTCAACAAATCCGGCAACGCGAAGCCATTCCGTCGCAGCAGCGGTTTTTGCCCTTTGGCAGTGACATCTCCTCTGGCATAGGAGTGGCAACGTCTGTTGGGGAAACGACCATGATCGGGAAGTCTGCCATCGCGGCGGCTGTCGCCGGACTCATTCTTGGCCTTGCCGCACCGGCCTGCGCCGACGATTACCCGTCGCGCCCGATCGATTTCATCGTGCCGCTTGCTCCGGGCGGATCCACCGACGTGCTGGGCCGGATCATGGCGCAGGCGATCAGCGTGCGGCTCGGCCAACCCGTGGTGGTCGAGAACGTCGCCGGCGCCGCCGGAACGATCGGCGTCACGCGTGCCGAACGCGCGAAGCCTGACGGCTACACGCTCCTGTGGGGCATGTGGGGCACCAACATGGCGAACGGCGCCATTTACAATCTCGGTTTCGATCTATTGAACGATTTCGAACCGATCGCGCTCGTCGCCACGCAGCCGTTCTTCATCGACGCCTGCCCGACCATGCCGGCCAACAATCTAAAAGAGCTGGTCGCCTGGCTGAAGGCCAACGCCGACAAGGCCACCATGGGCACGTCCGGGGTCGGCTCGCCGAGCCACATCGCCGGCGTCTTGATGGAGCAATTGGTCGGCGTGAAATGGCAGATGATCCCCTATCGCAGCGCAGGCCTTGCCACCAATGATCTCCTTGCCGGCACCACCGATCTCCAGCTCGATACGCCCGCGGTGTCGCTGCCGCATATACAAAGCGGCGCGCTGAAGGCCTACGCGGTCACCGCCAAAGAGCGCATCGCGGTAGCACCGAATATTCCGACCGCCGACGAAGCCGGATTGCCAGGCTTTTATTTCTCCTTCTGGCATGGGATGTGGGCGCCCAAGGGCACCCCGCCGGCGATCATCAAAAAGGTCAGCGACGCCGTGATGGCGTCACTTGCCGATCCAATCGTGCGCAAACGCCTCACCGATCTGGCGCAGACGATTTATCCGCCGGATCAGGAAACGCCCGAGGCGCTGCACGCCTTCCAGAAGGCCGAGATTGAGAAGTGGTACCCGATCATCAAGGCCGCCGGCATCAAACCGCAGTGACCGGAATTATTGCTGCGGCTGCTGCGCGTCCTTGTCTTTCTTGTTGGCTTCGTGGTGACCGATCGCGCAGCCTGCCGCCGCGCCGAGGAAGCCATGGTGGCCGGCAACGTGGCCTGCCGCACCGCCGACAATCGCGCCTTTGATGCAGCCCTTGGCGTTGGCGGGAACGGCCGCCATGGCGATCGCCAGCGCCAGAGCCGCAGTACCGATGATTGCTTTCATTTGAATTGAGCCTCCGCTTTCGCAAGCTCAATCCGCGGCGGCCGGTTTTTGTTCCCCCCCGCCGGTCCGCCAATACTGGCGCGGTCCCTCAGCCGGCCTTCTCCGCCAGCGCTTTGGCGCGGATTTTCGCCAGCGTCATCGTCGGTGTGATCGCTTCGCCATCGATGGCGAGCCGCACGATGGCGGGCTTGCCCGATGCTTGCGCCTCCGCGAACGCCGCAGGAAAATCCTCGGTGCGCGCGACCGAGACGCCGAAGCCGCCGAAAGCGCGTGCGTAAGCGGCAAAGTCCGGATTGCGCAATTGCGTCGCCGAAATACGGCCGGGATATTCGCGCTCCTGATGCATGCGGATGGTGCCGTACATGCCGTTGTCGACGATGATGATGACGAACGGCAGATCGTATTGTACGGCGGTAGCGAATTCCTGGCCGTTCATCAGAAAATCGCCGTCGCCGGCAAGGCACACGACCTGCCGCTTCGGATACAGCCGCTTCATTGCCACCGCGGCGGGCACGCCATAGCCCATCGAGCCGGAGGCCGGCGCCACGTGGTGCGCGAAGCGGCGGAAGCGGAAGAAGCGGTGAATCCAGGCCGCATAATTGCCGGCGCCGTTGCACAGGATAGCGTCGGCCGGCAGGTTTTCGCGCAGCCACACCATCACCGCGCCGAAATTGACACTGCCCGGCTGTTCGGTGGCCTTGTCCGTCCATTGCAGATAGTCGGCATGCGCAACCTTGGCGTCGCCCGACGGCACGCGCGCGAATTTCAGCTCGTCAAGCGCCGCGGCAAATGCGGTCGGCGTCGCGTGGATCGCGAGTTGCGGGCTGTAGACCCGGCCGAGCTCTTCGGCGCCCGGATGCACATGCACGAACGGGAGTTGCGGCCGCGGAATGTCGAACAGCGTATAGCCTTGCGACGGCAATTCGCCGAGCCGCCCGCCGATCATGACGACAAGATCAGAGGTCTTGATGCGTTCGAGCAGTTTCGGATTAGGTCCGATGCCGAGGTCGCCGGCGTAGCACGGATGCGTCTGATCGAACAGCGAACCGCGGCGAAATGTCGTCGCGACCGGCAACGCGTACTTCTCGGCGAAGCGGCCGACGCGCGCGGAAGCGGCCTCCGACCAGCGGCTGCCGCCGAGAAGCATGATCGGCGCTTTCGCACCACCAAGAAGCTCCGCGAACTTCGCCATCTCGGCCGGTCCCGGCGAGGTCTCGACCGGCGCGTAGGGCGGCGCGTCGGCAACGGCAATGCGCTCGACCAGCATGTCCTCGGGGATGGCGACGACGACCGGCCCGGGCCGGCCATTCGCCGCCGTGTAGAAGGCGCGCGACACGATTTCAGGCACCCGCGCCGGATCGTCGATCTCGGTCGTCCATTTGGTCATGGCGCCGAAGACCGCCCGATAGTCGACCTCCTGGAACGCCTCGCGCTCGCGCATGTCGCGCGCAACCTGGCCGACAAACATGACCAGCGGGCTCGAATCCTGCTGCGCGATATGGATGCCGTGGGCCGCATTGGTGGCGCCCGGGCCGCGGGTGACGAAGCAGACGCCAGGCCGGCCGGTCACCTTGCCGATGGCTTCCGCCATCATCGAGGCGCCGGCCTCCTGCCGGCACACCGTGACGGCAATATCGCTGTCATGGAATGCGTCCAGCACCGCGAGATAGCTCTCGCCGGGCACGCAGAAGACATGCTGCACACCGTGGATGCGCAATTGATCCACCAGTACTTCGGCGGCGCTGCGCAGATTGTCCTTGGCGCGCATTTCACTCTCCCTGGTCGCCCCGTCCGGGGCCGCAAACTGCTTTCGCCCTGCCCTATTCCGGCCCGGAATTGGTACGGGACGTGCATAGTATTGCCCGTTCCATAGCGCAAAACACCCATGCTCGAAACTTGCGGGGCAAAAGCGGAAACGCGCGCTCCCCCTGATTGACTAGACCCCGCCCTTGGCGACATAAGCTGCAACACGACACGGCAAATCACTCAGAAGGACCGACCATGGCGAGCACTGCGACACCCGCGTCAACCGGTGGCCACGGACCCGAAGCGACGCGCCGCGATTTCCTCTTCATCGCCACTGCGACGGTCGGCGCGGTCGGCGCCGCGGCTACCTTGGTGCCGCTGATCGACCAGATGAATCCCGACGCGTCCACGCTCGCGGCCGGCGGGCCGGTCGATCTCGACATCAGCAAGATCGAGGAAAATTCGCAGGTCATGATCCGCTGGCGGGAGCGGCCGATCTTCGTCTTCCACCGTTCCAAGCAAACGCTCGATTCGATGCAAAGCCAGCAGATGGTTTCGCTACTGTCCGACCCGGATTCCGCGCAGCCGCAGCAGCCGCCTTATGCCGCCAACTGGCATCGCTCGCTCAAGCCGGAATACGGCATCCTGGTCGGCATCTGCACCCATCTTGGCTGCATCCCGCTGTTCTATCCGACGCCGAGCGCCACGACGCCGGTCACCAACTGGCCGGGCGGCTATTTCTGCCCCTGCCACGGCTCGAAATACGATCCGGCCGGCCGCGTCTTCTCCGGGGTGCCGGCGCCGTACAATCTGCCGGTGCCGCCCTACCGCTTCGTCAACGCCACGACGCTGCGCGTCGGCGAGAACGATCCGAGCGCGCAAGCCTGGAATTTCGATTCGATCCGCCAGCTCTGAGCCGCCTGCCGCCACCGCGTGCTTTCGCACCGCGCGTCGCTCATAATGCCCTATGGCTTTCGATTTTCGCGCGCTGGCGGTGGCCACGGCCGGCTTTTCCGCCTTCGTCAATCTCTATTCGCCGCAAGCGCTACTACCTGAACTCGCGGGCGAGTTTCACGTCGGTCCCGGCGAAATCTCCTCGCTGATGACCGCCAGCACGGCGGCGATCGCCTTGTCCGCGCCGTTCACCGGCGCGTTGGCGGACGTGTTGGGCCGGAAGCGGTTGATCGTTGCCGCCATGTTCGCCATCACGGTGCCGACCGTGATCATGACTTTTGCGGCGACGGTGCCACAGCTCGTGCTGTGGCGCTTCGTCCAGGGTCTCCTGGTGCCGCCGATCTTCACTGTCACGGTCGCCTATATCGGCGACGAGTGGCCGGCGCGCGACGTCGCCCGCGTCGCCGGCCTCTATGTCACCGGCGCCAGCATCGGCGGATTTTCCGGCCGCTTCATTCCCGGCATTTTGACCGACGTGATCGGCTGGCGCTCGGCCATCCAGGTCGTGGCGCTGATCACGCTTGTCGCCGCGGTTATTGTGGCACTGATGCTGCCGCGCGAGCGGCAATTCGTACGCTCCGGCGGGCTTCTGCTGTCGCTGTCGCAAATGTTCCGCCATTTCCGCGACCGCCGCCTGGTCGCGACTTTTGCCATTGGCTTCGGCGTGCTGTTCAATTTCATCGCCGCTTTCACCTATGTCAGCTTCCATCTCGCCGGGCCGCCCTACTTCTTCTCGCCGACGCTCCTTGGCGCGCTGTTCTTCACTTATCTCGTATCCAGTCCGCTGTTGCCGTGGACCGGACGCGCCATCGCGCTGTTCGGCCGCCGCCGCTTCGTGCTCGGCACCATCGCGGTGTGGATCGTCGGCGCGTTGCTGCTGTTGGCGCCGCCCGTTTGGATCATCGTTTCCGGGCTGACGCTGTGCGCGGTGTGCGGCATGCTGTGCCAGACAATCTCGACCGGATATGTCACGCTCACCGCCAAGGAGGGCCGCTCGTCGGCGGTCGGGCTCTATGCCTCGACCTTCTATATCGGCGGCAGCGCCGGCGCGTTCCTGACCGGCATCGCCTGGACGACGGCCGGCTGGAGCGGCTGCGTCGCGGTGATCGTCGCCATGCAAGTTATCATGGCGATCATCGTCGTCGCGTCGTGGGATTAGTTCGATAAAACGAGAATAATCCGGAGGAGAAGACCTGTGTTGTCAGAAAGCCAATTCGCATTCTTGCGATCGATCGATACGCCGACGGTGTGCAACCTGATCGAGATCGTGACGCCGGAGCGGCGCGGCGCCGGCTATACCGCCGTGCACCTGCACTGCCCGTTTCCCGATCTGCCGCCGATGGTCGGCTTCGCCAAGACCGTCATCATCCGCGCCAAGGATGCGGTGAGCGGGCCGAGTTACATGGCCAAACGCATGGACTATCTCGATTACGTCGCCGCCGCGCCGCGGCCGAGCGTGGTCGTGATCGAAGACCATGACGACCCGCCGGGCTACGGCGCGTTCTGGGGTGAAGTGCAGACCAACGTGCACAAGGCGCTCGGCTGTCTCGGCACCGTGACCAACGGCTCGATCCGCGACATCGCGCAAGTGGCCGAAGGGTTCCAGATGCTCGCCGGCTCGATCGCGCCGTCGCACGCCTATGTCCATGTCGAGGACTTCGGCGTGCCGGCGCGCATTCACGGCATGGACGTCAAAAGCGGCGACCTCATCCACGCCGACCGTCACGGCGCGGTCGTGGTGCCGGTCGACAAGGTCGATGGCCTGCAAGCCGCGCTCGACGGCCTGATCAAGCAAGAAGCCCGCATCATCGCCGCCGCGCGCAAGCCCGGCGTCACGGTCGAGGAGATCAAGGCGGCGTTTCGGAGTTGATTTTCGCGCTCGGATGCCAGCGCGGCCGATAGCCGGCCGATAACACGTCAAGGATCGCCGGCGGCGTAAGCACATCGACAGTAATGCGCCGCGGCCGCGCCTTCTGATTGCCGTAGCCCTCCGGCGACCAGCGCAGCAGCGTGTCGCCGCGAACCGCGAAGGCGCCCTCCTCCAGCGCAATAGACGCACCATCGGGCAATTCACCGATATCGCGCCGATGCAACCGTTTGGCCCGCCCGTCAAGGCGTTCACGGTGCAGCGCTGCATCCATCTCGCCCGCCGTCGGCCGCGAGCGGAGGTTTTTCGCGGCCTGCCAGCTCTGGGCAAAGGCCAAGGCGTCTTGGCGACGGCATTCGAAACAGGGCCGATGCCCGGCCGCAAACGCGGTCGGCTCATCGAGAAAAAACAGCTCGGTGTAGAAGCGGCCCCAGACGTCGCGATGGCGGCCTTTGAAGTCCAGCACGCAGCAAATCCATTGCCGTGACGCCCAGCGCCGCGAAGTCAACGTCTTGGCATCGGTATGAAAACGTCCGCCGCGATTGCCCAGGAACAAGCCTCGCGCGGGCACGGCAACAAGGTCGCCGAAAGGGGTCACGCGATTTTGCAGCGGCATCGGTCGTCTCGAACTGTCATGGCCGGGCACAGCCGTTCGAAGAACGGCGTCGCTTCGCTCGCCTGTGTCCCGGCCATCCACGTCTTCGGCTATAATGAGGTATCAAGACGTGGATGCCCGCGACAAGCGCGGGCATGACGCGGACAAAACCCACCCAGCGAGGAAACGCATGCCACGCATCCCCCTCATCGAGCGCGCCGACATGAATGCCGAACAGGCGGGCGTCTACGACGCCGCCAAGCAGTCGAGCGGCATCGTCGGCGGACCCTATTATGCCTATATCCGGCTGCCGAAACTGTTCGAAGCCGCCCAGAATTTGCGCGAGTCGCTGTCCGGTGGACCGCTATCGCAGCGTGAGCAACAGATCGTCAACCTCGTCGTCGCCCGGCATTGGAACGCGCGCTATCCGTGGTTCGCGCAAGTGCGCCGCTCGCTGTCCGTCGGCATAGACCAGAGCGTGATCGACGCGATCAACGCCCATAAGACACCGAACCTGACCGACGTCCGCGAGAAGACCTGCTTCACGGTGGCGAGCGAATTGCTGGCGAACAAGGGCCTGAACGACGCAACCTATGCCGCCGCGGAAAAGACGATGGGGCTGGAAAGCCTGGTGGCTCTGGTTGCCTCGATCGGCAGCTTCTCGATGACCTGCATGACCGCGGGCACGTTC